>CAYQYB010000231.1:0-4538 GCA_964421535.1 uncultured Verrucomicrobiota bacterium
ACTTCGACCGGAAGCTCCTCGCCGCCGATCATCACGCGCGTGATCTTCGCGATCTTGTTCGCGGCGACCGGAAGCGTCACGAGGGTGGTCCCGCTGTCGCTCTGAACGTTGACCACGGAAAGCTCGTACGCGCCGTCCTCGCGGCGGCAGAAATACAGGTCGCAGGGATCCGCCGCGGCGAGCAGTTTGCGGCCGAACTTCAGGCGCGGCGCCGCGGCGCTCTTGTCGAGGTCGTTGAAGCCCTTGATCAACGCCGCGGCAATCTGCTCGTGCTCGAAGCCGACAAGCGCGCCGCTGTACGCGGGAAGCTGAACTTCAAACGTCGCGGTCTTGTTGTCCGGGTCCGTCATGGAAATCTTGTACGGCGCCGGCTTGTTCTTGCGCGTCAGGACGTAAACATACCGACGCCCTTTCGCGTCGCAGCGAAACTCGGCCGGCTCGACCAGCGCATCAACGGGATGCGGCGCAACCGTCGCCGTCAGTTTCACGCCGGCAAACTCGCGCGCAACGAACTCGATCAGGCCCACGCTTCCCCATTCGCCCAGCTCCGTCTGCCACGGCGAGAAGCCCAGAAGCACGGCTTTTCCTTGTCCGTAAGTCTTTATTGTTCCGCAGGTTACAGTCTTCCCGTGGACCGTGGCAGACGCCAGCGGAACCACGCCGTCGCCGAAGTTGGAGAAGGTCTGGATCGGGCCGCGGGTCGTTCCCTTGAACTTGTCGCCGGTAACGGCGTAGCTGAACGACTCCTCGATCGCGAGCGACTTGACGTCGCAGGCAAACAACTTGTCCCGGAGAATCGTGCACGGCTTGAATTCGTCGTTCAGATGCGGCACGCGCGACGTCATCACCAGCACGCCGCCCTGTTCCACGTACTCGACGAGCTTCGCCTGCGTCGCCTCGTCCATCCAGTCATGGCCCTCGATGAACAGCGCCGCGTGCTTCAGGAGGCGGTCGACGGATTCTTCGCGCGGATAGCAGATCCCGTTCTGCGTCTTGTTCCGGTCGCACAGCGCCATGAACGAATCCCAGCCGAACCACGCGGCATGCGGGTAGCTCGAGAAGCCGGCGTTGGTCCACTCGCCGGATGAGCCGTTCCAGCTCGCGGCGTGGCAGTACGGCGAGTAGAGGGCCCACGCGACCGGTTGATACAGCTCCTGCGCGACGAGGTCGTCGCCGATGTGCTTCATCAGCGCGCCCATCTGCTGACAGGTCCAGAACGCGGCGCGGTAGGTGCCGTCCTCGGCGATGGGATGGTTGTGCATGTACACGCCGCCTGCGTCGACGGCGAGGTAGTCGGTCCAAGAGTCGCACGACACGCCGAGGTATATGTTCAGCCCGGTCGCGCCCCACAGCATGTACGCCATCGACTGGAAGAACGACGGCTGGACGGACCAGTAGTACGGCGGGTCATAGGAATCGAAGCCCCAGTTCTCCTCCATGTTGATCCCGCGCGCCTGCTTGCCGATCATCTTGTACTTCAGCCACGAATCTTCGTTGTGCGAAACGACGCCGCACCAGTTTGTGTAACCATAATTGATTACGTCGCTTAGATACGGCGGCGTATAGCGGCCCATGACGGTTTCAAGCCCTTGTCCCCGCGGGGCGGGCGGCGGGTTGATATTGAACACCATGGGCAGGCTGACGCCGCACTCGCGGAGATAGCCGATGTACGTCCCGGCGATATGGCGGTAGAACCACTGGCCGAATTCGGACCAATCGATCCACGGGCGCACCGCCGCGCGGGACGCCTGATGCACCCACGGCCTGGCCGGCTGGATTTCGGAGAAGCTCTTGAAACCCGTGTGACAGACGTCGTTGTACTTCTCGATCGTGCCGTACTTCCCGGCGAGGTACTCGCGGTAAAGTTCGATCGCGCTCGTATCGAAGCCGAACTTGTCGACGCCGCAGCCGCCGTCCGAGTAGACGCCCTCGTTCAGCACCTGCACCGTCAGGATCGGGCCGCGCGGGTACTGGTTGGGGGCAATGACTTCGCGCGCGACGGCGTTGAGCCAGTGCTTCACGTACGGAAGGTAGTTCGGATCCATCGGCGCGGGCGGATTCGCGAACTGCCAGCAGGCGGACACCGGATTGCCGTGCATGTCCACGCGCACGGGGATCTTGTGATTGACGTCCGGCAGGACGTAATCCGGCAGCGAGCCGAACCGCGTCTCCGCGTGGATGTACGGGCCGGGCTTGGCGATGCAGTACATGCCCTTCTCGCGGATCAGCCGGATGAACTCGAGGACGTTCGTCCGGTCGTTCAGCTTCCCGGTGAAATCGTACGAGCCTCCGGCGAGCAGGGGATCCGTCGGCGCATGGTGCCGCCACGGGATGTAGAACGTGACGACATTGACGTTCATCTTCTTGAGGTTGTCGAGTTGGCCGGACCAGTCCGACGCTTGGTCGCGGTAGTAGGGGTAGTCGGCCGACCAGACGAAAACCGGCTTTCCGTCGATCTTCAGAATGCCGTGTTCGATGTTTACCTTGGAACTCATCAGGATGAATCTCGATATGTTGAAGCGCTTACTATAACCTCACTTATCGAAAAAATAAAGCATAAAATATACCGGTAACATCAGAACCTGCCAGTACGCCGGGAAGACGCCCTTGTTAAGGAATCGGGACCAAGCCTTTTTTTGGGGGTGTGGCAGCGGCTCTATGAGCCGCTTCAGGAATGTCCACTCATAGAGCGGACGCCACACTGCAAAGATCACTTCTTCGGCGGCGGGCGTCGCCAATCGAAATTCTGGCCGACTGCGTCGGGGTGCTCGGCCGGGTTGTAGCCCTTCGGGTAACTGCCGACCGCCTTCGCGTATTCCTCCATGGCGTAGGGAACCATCTTCGACAGGTCCTTGAACCGATCCTTGTCGGAAGGGTGCGTCGAGAAAATGCTGAGGGCCTTGTCGAGCAGCCCGGGCTCTTCTTTTCCCTTCTGGTACACGCGCTGCCAGATGCGCGGGGCCGCGCGCGGATCGTAGCCGGCCTTCGCCATGTAGAACAGGCTGACGCGGTCGGCCTCGGCCTCGTCGCCGCGGGAATGCATCGGCACCCACAGCAGGCTGCCGACGGTGAAGACCGCCCGGATCGCCGTGGCCACATCGTCCTCGTCGTTGTGCTCGGCCACGGCGGCGATGATTTCCACGAGCGCGGCGGCGGCCATGATCTTGCTCATCTCCTCGGTGGTGTGGCGGCAGCACACGTGGGCGATCTCGTGCGCCATCACCGCGGCCAGCTCGTCGTCGTCCATCACCAGCGCGTCCTTGCCTTCATACAAGCCCTGGAACACGATCATCTGGCCGCCCGGCATCGCGCAGGCGTTGACGATGTTCGTGTGGACCAGCGTCACCTCGAAGGGGAGCTGCGGCATGTCCGAGACCGCGACGATCTTCTGCATGATCTCGTTGAGCTTGGCCACCTTGGCGGGGTCGGCGTCGATGCGTATGCCCGACTTCTCCAGCTCCGTGAGATTGGCCGCCATCGCTTCCTGGCCCAGCTTCACGTCGTCGTCGACCGTGTACATGTTGTACACGTTCTGGCCCGTCACGGCGTCGACGGTGGCGCAGGAGGAGGAGAGAACGGAAAGAATCGCGCCGACGAGAAGGGCCGCCGCGGCTCGAACAAACCGTCCAGGCGGAGTGTTGGAGTGCTGGAGTGTTGGAGTGCTGATCGTTTTCTTTCGAAGCGAGTTCATGCCCATCGATTCAATACTCCAGTACTCCATCACTCCGGCTTCGTATACGTGAGATCCATCTTTTTGGCCGCCGCGACCTCATCGAGCCGGCCGACGGGCGTGGTGACCGGGGCCTTGTGAAGCGCGTCGGGATCTTTCTTCGCCAGCTCCGCCAGCGCGATCATGTGCTCCACGAACTCGTCGAGCGTCTCGCGGCTCTCGCTTTCCGTCGGCTCGACCATGATGGCCTCGGGGACGTTCAGCGGGAAATAGATCGTCGGCGGATGCGCGCCGCGGTCAATAAGCCCCTTGGCGATATCCAGCGTGTGGATGCCATACTGGCCGAACTTGCTTCCGCTGAAGACGCACTCGTGCATGCAGCGGCCGGGGGCGACGGCGTCGAAGTGCGGCCGCAGCTTCTCCTGAACGTAGTTCGCGTTCAGCACCGCCATGTTGCTGACCTCGCGCATCCCGCCGCGGCCGAGCATCATCATGTACGCGTAGGCGCGGACGATGACGCCGAAGTTGCCGTAGAACGGGGCGATGTACCCGATGCTCTTCGGCTCGTCGTAGTTAAGGGAGAACGTGCCGTCCCGGGTTTTCACCACGCGGGAGATCGGAAGGAACGGGCGCAGCTTCTCCACGACGCCGACCGGTCCAGAGCCGGGCCCGCCGCCGCCGTGCGGCGTCGAGAACGTCTTGTGCAGGTTCAGGTGGCAGACGTCGAAGCCCATCTCGCCCGGCTTGCAGCGGCCGAGGATCGCGTTGAGGTTCGCGCCGTCGTAGTACATCAGGCCGTCGACCGCGTGCACCGCGTCGGCGATTTCGCGGATGTTGGAAACGAAGAGGCCGAGCGTGGACGGGCAGG
>CAYQYB010000232.1:0-4529 GCA_964421535.1 uncultured Verrucomicrobiota bacterium
ACCTGGCCACTGGGGTGATAGGTGACCGTCGGGAAGGAATGACGCGACGAGCGGGCAAACGGGCCGGGCGAGGCATTATCCGGGAACGGCAAGCGGCCTTCAGCGCCGGCGGCGGCGTAGTCGTTGCAGCAATAGGCGAGCTGGTAATCGCTCGCGCCGGGGTACAGGTTGACGGTGTTGTCGTGGAACCAGCTCGAGTTGTGTGTGGGGTCGAGCACGAGGAACTGCGAGTCGATCGCGCCGAAGGTGTAGCCACCGCCCAAGCCGGGCGCGGAGACCCGCTGGTAGCCGTAGTTGCCGACCCAGTTGAGTTCGTACTGGATCGCGGGGCCGCCCTCGTATGCGTACGGGTTGGGCTCCATGTAGAAGGCGGTGTCCCAGTAGAGGTTGTTCGACACTTCGAGCTGCATGTGCATCGTGTCGCTTGCATAGAGCCCGCCGACGGCCGGGCAGCGGGTCACGATGCGGTTCCAACAGTTGTGATGCAGGGTGATTCTGTTTAGTTCGAAGCCGGCGGCCGGGTCGGTGAACTGGATGAGCACGCCGCCGAACGGCGCGTTGTCGCCGGTGTTCTCGGCGATCAGGCAGTTCTGCACGGTCACGTCGTGAGACATGGAGATCTCGATGGTTTCGTCGAAGGCATTGCCGAAGGAGCAGTGGTCCACAATGCCGTTGCTGGAGCGGCGAATGCGGAAGCCGTCTTCTTCCAGGAAGCCGCTGGCCGTCGGGAGGTCGAGCGCCGGGCGGGACCGCAAGTAGCGTACGATGAAGTTGCCGACCGTCGCATCGGGCATGATGCCGCCGTGATCCGCGATCGTGCTGTCGATGAACGGCGTTTCGTCGGTCACGATACCGCGGACAATGATGCCACCGGGGCTGGTCTGGCCGGCGATGGTGATGTCGCCGCGTGAAAGATGGATCGATCCGTCGATGCGTCCGCTGACCTTGAAGAGGATGTAGCGCGCCCCGGGCTGATCGACCGCCCACTGCAGCGAGCCTTCACCCTCGGTGTTAAGGTTGGTGACGTAGATCACGCGTCCGCCGCGCCCGCCGGTGGCAGTGGCCCCGAAGCCCTCCGCACCCGGGAATGCGGGGAGGGAGCCGTCGGGACTGCCGGTGCCGGTGGCTGAACCGCCAGTGGAGGGTGCCGTCGGCGATCCGCCCGAATCCGCGGGAGTGGTCGCGTCACTGGTTCCATCCGCGGGCCAACCCGCCAGAATGACGATTCCGGTGACGAGGAATAACGAAATCAAGATGGCTCTCATCGTGGTTCTCCGGCTTATCGGAACGGTTCGAACCGGCGGGGGTTTTCCCCGCATTCATGGAACTTCGGCTGCGAGCGATGCTCGCTTCACGACGGAATCGTTGCGGCGGCACGCCGGAGGCGCGGTCCGATAATGGCCACGGCACCGACAATCCAACGCAGGGAAGAGAACCGTGACTGACGGGACGCCGCTGCCACACCGGGGCCGTGTCACTCGCCAACCTGCAGCGTCACGGGTCCGAGCAAGCCCGAGGGCAGCAGGGGCGAGTCGGCTTTGAACTTCTTGACGTTGGTTTCCGTCAGCCGTTTCTCGGACGGCAGCTTCGCGTCGCCGATCAGCCGGTTGGGCCAGAGATTCACGATATCGATCTGCAGCTCGTTGCCGGTTGTGCGCACCGCAGAGGTGATCTCAACTCGCCAGGGGGCCGTCCAGACCACGCCGAGGTCTTTGCCGTTCAGCCGAACCTCGGCCACGTTCTTCACGGCACCGAGATCGAGGTATAGCCGCTTGTTTCCGCGAGTCGATTCGGGCAGATCGAAGGTGCGATGGTAGGTCGCCTTGCCGGAGTAGTACTTGATTCCCTCCTCGGGGCGCTGCGTCCAATCGGCGAGCCGCTCAAACGTGGCTGACTCCGGGCCGCCCCACTTCACGTCAAAGCGCACCGTCCAGGGGCCGGCAATCTCGTGGACCGGCCTGATCGCCGGGAAGTTCGGCGCGGTGTGTTCCGGCGGTCTTGCTTCGCGACGGAACACGACGAACCATGACTCGCGCGGGGCAAACACGAGCGGCACGATCGTCCGCCCATTCTCGACGCGCCAATCGGTTGCGTCTCGCTGCTCGCCGGTGACGGCAGACCACAATTCCGGCTGCTTGCCGGAAACGCGGAACATGCAGTCGGCCGACTCCGGACGATTTCTCTGGTTGGAGACGAAGTAGATATCCACGTCATCGCGTCGGCGGTGGATGAAGTCGAGATCGGCATCTTGCGGTGGGCCCTTGTATCGGGAGTCCATGAGCAGGCCGTCGGCCTCGACGACCTCCGCCAGGGTGCGGCCCCAGATCACGCGGCCCTTGCCGACCCGGCGTGTACCACTCCCGGCAGCGGCATCACCCCAAAGCACGTTGGTGAGCGAGCGTACCTCGTCGTCGCACTGAGGATAGGCGGTCAGCCCCGGGGACTGCGAGGGCCTGGGGCCGATGATCGTGGCGCCAGCCTCCACCAGTTCCCTGACCTTCGCCAAGGCCTGCGGCGACATGGCCGGTTGCGAATGATGCGGCAGCACGAGGTAGCGGTAGCTCATCCCGTCCGGCAGGACGACTTGCCCATTTTCGGCGCGGGTGCGGTTCAGCAGGACATCGGCGTTGCAGGTATCGCAATCGTAACCTTTCGGCAGCGCCGGGCGCATCATGGTCTTCGCGGGCACGTAGTTAGGCGCATCCTCTCCGTAGAAGTACAGGAAGTCAGCCGCGAAGTGCCCCTGTCGCAGCAGGTACTGACAGCGGGACAGGTAGGTCAGCCAGGCGTGGGATTGATCCCACCAGGTGACGTTGCGGTCGAAATGCGTACCGGCGCCTTCCCACTGGTAACCCGGCTTGATGTCGAGGCGCGGCTGGTGCACGTAGAAGCAGAGCATGGTCCGCGTGAGGCCGGCACAGAACGCGCGGTCGCCGATGTCCTTGAGGTCGAAGAAATCCTCCTCCCAGTTCGGCCCCATCGATGTGAAGGCTTCGGCCTGGCAGACCGGTTTCCCATAGATGTGCGCGGCCGCCGCGGCCTGGCGGACGGTGTCGCAGATGTGGTAGTTGTCGGACCACCAGATCTTGCCGTCGGGCTTTTCCGGGACGCGCTTCCAGAACTCACCCATGGGCACGTCGCTGGCCCCCAGGTTCTGGAGCGCGTCGATGCACGGCCAGAACGGGCCGCCGGACTCCGGGTGGGTACCCGCGCCGTGCTGTTGTGCCAGTTGGCGAAGGCGCCGGTAGTGGCCGTCAGCGAAGAGGTCGGCGATCGTGCGGCGGTAGTCCCGGAGGAAGCGGTTGGAGACCTCGCGGTCGTCCACGATCTTTCCGGCAAGCACGGGCAGATAGGGAAGCATGTCGTAGCCGCGCCGAGCGCGGAACTCGTCGCGCAGCGCGGGCGTCCAGGTGAGCTGCTCGGGAAAGGGATTGGTGACCTCGTAGCTGTCGTCGTGCACGTACTGAAGCGTCTTGCCGGCGAGCAGGCCGGCATCGTCGAACATCTTCGCGCCGGTCTCGGCCCAGTGCGCGTCGAGTGCCTTGGCGCTCAGGAAGTCGATCTCGGGGCCCTTTGATCCGGGGCTGGGGCAACTGGTCTTGGCGCCCAGCAGGGTGTAGCCAATCCGCAGCACGGTCCAATTGCCTTCCGGGGCGGTCCAGGTGAGCCGCCCAGACGCATCCATCCGCGCGGACAGATCGACGACCGCCCTGCTCTCGCAGTCACGGTCGCCCGGGGCGTCCGGGTGTTCCTCGTAGAGCGTCTCCGAGGACTGGGTCAGGTAGACGCGAGCGGCCTTGACCTCCCAGTTCTTAAGGGGCGGGTTGTTCGATGCCCGGCCGGCCCCGGGATACGCAAGGACGGCGACGTCACGGTAGTCGTTCTCGCGGACCTCGGGCTTCGGGAGATCCCTCGTGATCTCGCCGACCGACCCGGCAGTCACCTGGACGGAGGACCAGACAAGCCGCTTGGCCGCGTGCTCCGGCGTGATCCAAGTACCACCGGCGTTCCATCCGCTGCAGATATTGGCGCCGAGCGTGATACCGAGGCGATCAGCCTCGCGCACCGCATGAGCGAAGAGCTCGCGCCACGGCGGGCTCATGAACACGGGCCCGACCGGCGAGCCCTTGCCCTCGCCCGCATCGAAGACGAGCGCGCCCGCGATGCCCTGCCGCTTCATCTCCTCCAGGTCGCGCGTGATCCCTTCCTTGCTCGCATTGCCGTCGAGCCACCACCAGTACGTCCAGGGCTTCGCCGCGTCGGGCGGTCGGCGAAAGCCCTCGTCGACCGATTCAGCTCGCGCGGCCGCGCCGCACAGGACAAGCCCGCAGACCCACGCAGATCGCCACGCCATCCTCATCATCGGCTCCAATTATGCTTTGGAGGCATCAAGAATCTGCCGCACCGTCCGCAGCAGTTGCTCCTTCCTGAAGGGTTTCTGCAACAAACGCAGACCGGCCTCAAGAATGAAATCCGTATGTATCGCGTCTTCGCTGTACCCACTCATGAACAAGCAGCGAACGTCGGGA
>CAYQYB010000233.1:0-4514 GCA_964421535.1 uncultured Verrucomicrobiota bacterium
CGGTCCCTTGCACGGGTGGGACCGCGCGCCTCCTTTTTTCCGGGAGGTCCTCCACATGCTGAAGCAATTCCTTTCCGCGACGACACCTGTCATCCCCCTGGCGATCGCAGAGTTCAGCGGGAAGGAGTTCCTGATATGGGTCGGCATCCTGTTTTTCATCATCGGCGGCGCGAATGCCGTCATCGATCTCTGGAACAAGGTGACGCACGGACTGAAAGAAACACCGCCGCCGGCTTCGACATACCAGACCCTTTCGATGTGCCAGGCGCTTCACGAGCAGACGAAAGAAGAGCAGCGGCAGGTTGCGGCGCAGTTCAACGCACGCATGAAAGGTTTCTCGGACAAGATCGACGTCATGTCGACGAATATGAACACGCAGTTCCAGAACATTTTGAGATCCATCGGCCGGCTTGAAGGCCGCACGCAGGAGAACGGTCATGATGATCATTGACAGCAGCCTCATCATCGACATCTGCCGGATTCTGAAGCGCGGCGGCGAGTTCACGTTCCCGACGGATACGCTTTTCACTTCCGTCAACGGGAGCCGGGTTGACCCGGTCGGCCTGAACACGTTCAAGGATCACCTGCAGCACGCGGAGGAAAAAGGCTGGGTCGCGTACAAGGTGGACAAGATCGACGGCCGCAAGCGCTGGTACATCACGGACGCCGGGGAGGGACTTTTGCGGTGAGGAAAGTCCGTCCAGACGCCACACTGCAAACGCTGCCCGATGCGAAGCAGGAGCGCATTGTGGAATACGCCTCCGCGCACTCGCTGGACGCGACGGTCAAGTTCTGCGGCGACGAGTTGAAGATCTCCACCTCGCGCAGCGCGCTTGCCCGGTTCCTGCAGTGGTACGAGACGGCGCACATCATCGACCAGGCAAAAGATTTCGCGAACCAGTTCCGGGACGTCGTCGAGAAACGCGCCGGCGGAAAGATCGATCACGACGCGCTGGCCGAACTCACCCAGACGGCGTTCGAGATCCAGGCGGCGAAAACAAAGGATGCGAAGCTCTTCCTCGGCCTGCGGCGACTGCGAAACTCGGAGCGCTTCCTCAATCTCGAACGGGAGAAGTTCGAGTTTGACGCCGCGAAGGCGTGCCTGAAGCAGCTGCCGGCGCTGAAGCAGATCGCCGGCAACAAGGATCTCGACGAGAACGCGAAGCTGACGGCCGTCCGCGAGAAGCTCTTCGGGGAGGTGCCCGAATGAAGAAGGGCATCATCGAGTTCAGGCCGTATCAGAAGCCTGTGTTCATGGACCGCAAGACGGGCACGCAGGTCCTGCACTGGTCCCGCCAGATCGGAAAGAGCTTTACGCTTGCCGCGTGGGCGGTAGACCGGCTGCTTACCAGGCCGGGTCGCCTCGTCACGGTACTTTCCAATTCCCGCGACAACGGGGCGGAGTTCGTTCTCAAGGCCGGCGGGATCTGCGAGCAGCTAGGGTCCGTGTTCGAGTCCGTTGATGAGTCGCCGGATCTTCTCTTCGAGAACATGCGGATGGAAGTTCGCGTGACGGTTCGCGGCAAGGCGGGGAGAATCAAGGTCCTGGCGGCGAATCCCCGGACGGCGCGCGGCTTCTCCGGAGATCTGATCCTGGACGAGTTCGCCTTCCACGAGAACAGCCAGGCCATCTGGGAAGCGGCCGAGCCGATCCTCTCCTCGAACCCGGACTATCTCTGCCGGATCGCGAGCACGGGCAACGGCCGGCACAACATGTTTTACCAGATGACGTCCAGCGGCTTGTTCCCTCTGTCCCGCGTGTCCCGAACGGATGCCTGGAAGCAGGGCGTGAAGATCTACGACCCGATCACGCGCCAGCCAATCACGCCGGACGAAGCCCGCGCGAAGGCACTCGACAAGCGCGCCTATGACCAGAACTACGAGTGCGGGTTCGCCGACGAGAACATGGCGCTGTTGACTCACGAGCTGATCAGCGCCGCCGAGCGCGAGGGAATCTGTGTCGTCTGTGAGCAGGACTGGAACGGAGCCGCCCAGGACATTCTGCTCGCCGCGAAGGGCGATCTCTACGTCGGCGTGGACGTCGGCCGCAACCGCGATCTGACCGTGATCTCGGTCGTAGAGCGCCTTGGCGAAATGCGGACGGTGCGGGCGTTGCTCCGGATCTCCGGAATGCGATTGCCGCAGCAGCAGGAGCGGCTCGGGTTTGTCTGCCGCATGCCGCGCTTCCGCCGGGCGGCGATCGACATGACCGGCCTCGGTCTTGGTCTCTTCGAGTACAGCCAGGATGCCTTCGGCGTCGGCCGCGTCCAGGGCGTGAACTTTTCCTCAACGGTTCCAGCGACAGCCGCGATCCAGGCGGAGGGCCGAAAGCGCGAAACCGTCCGCGTCACCGAAGCGATGGCTGTCGCGCTTCTGCAGGCGTTCGAGGACAAGCGCATCCTGATCCCTGTGGATCTTCAGCTCCGCGACGATCTTCGCAAGCCGGAGAAGATCACGACGCCCGGCGGGCGCGTGTCGATCGCGGCGACGCGGGATGAAGCCGGCCACGCCGATCATTTCTGGAGCCTTGCGCTGGCCGAGGAGGCCGGGGCGACGGTCGGCGAGGCCGGGCCAATCAAGGCGTGCGAGGCCGGGCGGATGGCGTCGGCGCTGTCCGATCGCCGAGACAGGAGCATCCTGGCATGAAGTGGCCATTCCAGAAGACGCTGAACAAAGAAGCCGCGGCCGGTCCAGTTGCGATCGATGTGACTCAGCTCATGGCGGCGGTGAATACGTGGCGGGAGACGCTCAACCCGCTTCGCGGCCTGACGATGGCACAGGCGGTCTCGTACCTTGAAGCAAGCCAGCGCGGCGACTTCGCCGACCTGCAGTGGCTGTACTTCTTCATCGAGCAGAATGACGCGACGCTGTTCGCTCTGCTGGACCGCCGGATCAGCGCGCTCCTCTCCCTGGACTGGAACGTGAAGATCGTGGACGAGGATGAATACGGGGAAAGCTTCAACCAGAAGCTGGCCGACGACCAGCGCGACTTCCTTCGTGAGTCCTACGACCGCATCGACAATCTCTATGAAGCCATCGAGCACCTTGAACTCGCCAGCTTCAGGTCCTTCGCGCACGTACAGAAGCATCGGAACTCCGATGGCATGGTGAAACACCTGGAGCCGCTCGATCAGTGGAATTGGGCGCGCGAGGGAATGTACGGCGCTTGGTACTGGAACCCGGACGCGACGCACTCACTTTCCGGAAACCTTCCCGCCGAGAACAAGCTTGGCGGAGAAAAGCTTCCTGAATCAGACTTCATTGTTCGCGTCTGCCGCCGGCACATCAATCGGATCGCGATGGTGAAGTATATCCGGAAAGCGATGGGCGAAAAAGACTGGGCGGCGTTCGTTGAGGTCTACGGCATCCCTGGCTGGGTCATCACTATGCCGCCAAACATTCCGGATGCCAAGGTCAGCGAGTACTACGCGGCGGCGCTCAAGGTTGCGGCCGGCGGGAGCGGCGCGATACCGAACGGATCGACAGCCCAAGCATCGGACTCCCCGCGCGGCGTGAACCCGTTCAAGGAGTTCATCCGCCAGCAGGACGAAGAGATGGTCAAGGCGGGGACAGGCGGCATCCTCACGATGCTCGCCGAATCCGGATCTGGGACTCTGGCGGGGAACGCGCACATGGAGGCGTTCAAGCTGATCGCGGCGATGGAAGCCGCGAAGATCAGCGAGGTTTTGCAGAAGCAGTTCGACAAGGTTGAGCTGGAGCGCCAGTTCCCTGGCCAGCCGGTTCTCGCCTACTTCGAGCTTGCGGCCAACGAGAAGCGCGCACCCGGCGAGATCCTCGACGATCTCGTAAAGGCTCGCAACGCCGGCATGCAGGGCAACCCCGAGGAAGTCAGCGAGAAGACCGGCTACACCCTGACCCTTGCCCCGGCGAATCCAGCGCCGGTCCAGCCCATCATCGCGCAGAACAAGAGCGACGAAGAGGTTCTTCCCGAAGCGCCGGCCCAGGAGCTACTCGCGATCGCGCGAGTCCAGCTTCCGGCGGCTCAGCACAAGGTCCTTGAAGCGCTCGCCAGGCCCTTCGTTCAGATCTACGAAATGGCGCGTGCCGGCAAGATGACGCCTGCGGAGATCTCCGCCGCGCTGATCAAGCTGCGCGACGAGCAGCTCCCGGAGATCCTTGTGCAGATGAGCGCCGCGCCCGATACGGAGAAGGTGCTTTTCGAGACGATTTCTGCCGCGATCGGGAACGGAATTGAAGAGCGCGCGGCGCAGACGGGAGACGCCAAGTGAGACGCCGGATCTACATCTTCGTCCCCGGAATCCTGAGCTGGCCGGGCGACGCGGACAACTGGACCGATCGCGCGGTCACCTGGACGCACGTCTGCACTCCGTTCAGGGCCGAGAAGTTCGAGTACATGGCCGGAATCTTCACGCGGCGCTTCAAGCAGCAGTACCGCGCGGAGAAGCTGGCGAAAATGATCTCGTTCTACGATCCGAAGGAATGGGAAGTCGTACTCGTCGGGCACTCCAACGGCTGCGACGTGATCATGCGGA
>CAYQYB010000234.1:0-4491 GCA_964421535.1 uncultured Verrucomicrobiota bacterium
CGGCGGCCTGGGCTTCGACCTGAAGTGGAACATGGGCTGGATGCACGACACGCTGGAGTACATGTGCAAGGACCCCGTCCACCGCAAGTACCACCACCACAGCATCACCTTCTCCCTGCTTTACGCGTTCAGCGAGAACTTCATTCTGCCGTTCTCGCACGACGAGGTCGTGCACGGGAAGGGCGCGATGCTGAGCAAGATGCCGGGCGACCTGTGGCAGAAGTTCGCGAACCTGCGCCTGCTGTACATGTACATGTTCGCGCACCCGGGCAAGAAACTGTTGTTCATGGGCGACGACGTTGGCCAGTGGCGCGAATGGAACTACCACGAGAGCGTCGACTGGCACCTGCTCGAGTACGACTCTCACAAGAAGTTGCAGGCGCTCGTGCGCGACATGCAGCAGCTCTACCGTGACCTGCCGGCCCTGCACCAGGTCGACTTCTCCTGGGAAGGTTTCCAGTGGATCGATTTCCACGACTGGGAGCAAAGCATCATCTCGTTCTACCGCCGCGGCCGCGAGCCGCGCGATGTCGTGGTCTGCATCTGCAACTTCACGCCGGTGCCGCGCGTTGGTTACCGCTTCGGCATGCCCGAGCCGGGCGTGTACGAGGAAATCCTCAACAGCGACGCGGAGAAGTACGGCGGCGGCAACGTCGTCAACCCGACGGTCCTCAGGACCGACGACATTCCGTGGATGGGCCGCCAGTGGTCCATCCCTGTGTCCGTGCCCCCGCTGGGCTCGGTCTGGCTGAGGCTGCAGAAGTAAGAATCTGCGCGCGTTGTTTCTTTTTCCTCCTGCGGACAAGACAAGGCTCGTGCCCTGTCGAACCCACCCCGGCCTGTCGGCCACCCCTCCCAGGAGGGGATTCTCCTGATGAATTCCCCTCCACCGGAGGGGTGCCCGACGTGTCCGCCGTAGCCTTCGCGAAGGCGGAAGGGCGGGTGGGTTGAGTTGGGCCGTGCACACCGACACAGCCACAAGAGCATCGCAAACAGGAAGACAGAATGTCTTCCAAGCCTTGGACCGCTACAGGTTCGTGGCGATGTTGCTGACTTCCAGCATGTAGAAGACGTGTCCGCCGGCCGGGAGCGGGTTCGTGTGGACGATCAGGCTTCCGTCACCCGTGTACACCGCGGGCGGCACGAGGTCTTCCCATACGCCTGCGACGAGGTCGGATGAGGAAAACACGCGGTACGTCTGCGACGTGACGCTCAACCACGAAAGGGTTCCGTAGCGCCCGGCGGATTCGCCGTCGGGCGGGGGATTATCCACCTTCCCGGCCGGCTGAGCCTTCAGCGGCTCGCCGCCTCCGCCCGCGTTGCCTTGGTCCGCCTTGACCTTCGGGCTCGGGTTCCACGTCTTCACGTCCTGCTGAATTCCGTCGACGAACAGGCGCACGGTCTTCGGGCCCGTCGAGGTCTCGAAGAAGTCGTCGCTGGAAGCCGCGACGGTTCCGGTTCCCGACTCGGTCGTCTGGTAGACGTCCCACGTGTACGGCACGTCGAACGTGTTGGGATTGCGCACGCGCCAGTAGCCGTCCCACATCGCGGTCAGGCGCAGGTGGCCGCCCCGGAAGTACACGACCTCCTGCGTCGTGCAGTTCCCGACCGCATCGCGTGCCACGACGGTGAAGTGGTTCGCGTTGTCGTCGAGGTTCTTCTGGTGGTAGTGCCAGATCCCCGAGCCGATCACGTCCGCCGGGTTGCCGTTCACCGTCACCTCCGTCACGCCGACGTTGTCGGACACGAAGATGTTCATGTTGATGGAGGAGGCGCTCGTGACGTGCCGGTTCGGCGGGCTGATCTTCAGGATCTCCGGCGCGATCACGTCCACGGAGGCGTTGCCCTCGTAAACCGTCCGCACTTCGTTGCTGTCCATCGCGTAGCTGTAGATCCGCACCTCGTCGATCCAGCCGTTCCACCAGCGTTGGGGATACGTAGGCGTGTACATGGACCACTCTCCCGCGCCGACCAGGAGGTTGTATGCGTTGCCGGTGTAGTTGGACATGGGTGTCCTCTGGGCCATCTGGCCGTTCACGTAAAGCGTCATGTTCGTCCCGTCGTAGGTCAGCGTCACCATCCCCCAGGTGTCGACGAGCGGCGTCGAGGATCCGTCCGCGTTCCTGAAATCGTTGTATACGTTGCCGACCATGGTGGCCCTCAGCACGCTCGAAGAACGGACCTGGTACACCCAGTAGTACATCGTGTTGTAGGCTTCCCGGTGTTTCCCAAGGATGCCCCTCTCAATGCTGGGGGATGGGTCGCGCGACTTGGCCCACATCGTGATCGTGAATTGCAGCGTGTCGTAGGAGTCGTCGTCAGGCGCCGTGATGAACGAGTTCGTGCCGTTGAAGGCATAGCAACCGTTCGAGTAGCCGGCGGGATCGAACGTCACGTTGCTGGCGGTGCCGTGGTTGCCGTATCCGCTGTAGTCGATCACGGGGGTGATGGGGGGATCGTCGCAGGGGTAGTACAGGACCAGCCGGTTGGTCGATGCGTATGTGTAAACGCCGACGACATTCGTCTGCTGGTTTTCAGCGACCGTGACTTGGGCTGGCGAAGGCGCCACCCAGCCGAGTGTGCTCTTGAAGACGACCTGGTAAGTTCCGGTCGGCAGGCTGCTCATGGTGTATCCGGAGGCGTGGCCGGTGTCCGCGCTTTCCGTGGAGAGCCGCCAGCGCCCGCCGCTGTCCACGACGCCCTGAGGCGAGAGGGTGCACGTCAGCGAACCGCACTTCGGCGGCTCGTTGGTCGTTCCTTCGCAGAGCAGGCTGATCTCATCCGCGCTGAGAGCCCTGTTGTAGATGCGGACGTCGTCGATCCAGCCGTTCCACCACCGCTGCGGAGAGGCGCCGGAATTGGCGAACTCGCCGGCGCCGACGAGCAGGTCGTACGTGTTGCCGCGGAATCCTGCGACGGCCTCCTCGTCGACCAGCACACAGTTCACGTACAGGCGCATCACGGCCCCGTCGTAGGTCAGGGCGACGGTGCCCCACTGGTTGACGAACGGCCCCGAGTTCGCCTCCGTGTTGCGGAACGCGCCGAAGCTGCTTCCGACCATCGTTCCCCGGAGGATGTTGGTTCCGCTGAGCTGGTAGATCCAGTAGTACGTGATGTTGTCGTGCTCCCGGTGTTTACCGAGAATGCCCCGCTCGATGCTCACCATGGGCTCGCGGGATTTCGCCCAGGCCACGGCGGTGAACTGGGTGGACATCAGGGAGGGGGAGTTCCGGACGCGGATGTAGTCGGACGAGCCGTTGAATTCGTAGGCGAATCCCGAGTGACTGTCCGCGGATTGAGCCGCGCCGACCACGAGGCCGGAGTTGTTCATGCCGCTGAGGTCCTGCACGTACGCGCCCGGCGCCTGGTCGAAGTTGTAATGCAGGACCAGCCCGCTGTTCGGCATCGGCGAATAAGTCACCGCCACCTCTGAAGTTGCCGCGGCCTGCACGACGACCTGGCGGCTCTGGGGGCGCACGTATCCGCCGGCATCCTTGAACACGACTTCGTACGCGCCGGGAGCGAGGTCGGCCGCCGTCGAACCGGACGGTCGCCAGTGTTCGAGGCTGTCGGTCGAAAGGCGCCATGCGGCGCCCGCGTCCAAGGCTCCCTGCGGGCCGAGGGTGCATTGGATTGCGCCGACCTGTGTCGTGAATGTGTTTCCCTGATAGAGCGCCAGGACCTCGGCATCGCTCAGCGCCTGATCGTAGATACTGAACTCGTCGATCCAGCCGTTCCACCAGCGCTGCGGTGAATCGCTGAAGGCGCTCCACTCGCCGGCGCCGATGAGGAAGTCGTACGAATTTCCGGCGTAACCCTCGACCGCCTTCTGCCCGACGGGCGAGCCGTTGACGTACATCCGCATCGTGCCGCCGTCGTACGTGAGCGTCACCATGCCCCACGTTCCGGCCACCGAAGACACGCTCGTGGTCACATCGCAGAACAGCCCGTAAGAGCTTCCCACCATGGTCGACCAGAGTTCGTTGGTCCTCTGGTAGATCCAGTAGTAGCTGACGTTGTCGTGTTCGCGGTGCTTGCCGAACGCGCCGCGCTCGAGCCCGACCACCGACACGCGGCTCTTGATCCACGCCGAGACCGTGAACTGCGGCGACGCCAGGAAGTCCTGGTGAGGAACCACGATGCAGTCGTCGATGCCGTCGAATTCGCACGCATTGCCGGACACGCCGCCGGAGACAATCTGCGCGCCGACGATCGTGCCGTTATTGGAAAAGGAAGAGAAATCGCGGGCATCGATATCGAACGTGTAGTACGCCACAAGGTCCGCGCGGCCGGGCAGGCATGGCATCAGAAGTGCGCAAGCGAGACACAGACCCAAAGCGCGCAGAAAGGATGAATTCATGGCGCCTCCTCAAAACATATAAAGAATACCCGGACGGGCCGCGAAGTATAGGCGGTTGGGGCAGGGGTTGGGCCAGTGGTGGTCCGTCTTTGACCACGTTCGATCTTTACTCGTACCAGAAGACCCGTAAC
>CAYQYB010000235.1:0-4487 GCA_964421535.1 uncultured Verrucomicrobiota bacterium
GAGTTGTAGTTACAGGCATGGGCGTCGTATCCCCGCTGGGATGCGATGTGAACAAGTTCTGGGATCGCCTGATCGCCGGTCAGTCCGGCATCGGGATGATCACCAAGTTCGACGCCAAGGATTTCACCTCGAAGATCGGCGGCGAAGTGATCGAGCTGAACCTGGATGCCTTCATTTCCAAGAAGGAACAGCGGCGCCTCGATCCGTTCAGCCAGTACGGCATCGCGGCTTCGAAGCTTGCGGTGACCGATTCCGGCATCGATTTTTCAAAGGAAGCGCTGGACCGCGTCGGAGTCGTTGTCGGCTCCGGCATCGGCGGCCTGCTGGTCATGCAGGAGCAGACCCAGGTGTGGCTTGAGAAAGGCCCGTCCCGCTTTTCCCCGTTCATGATCCCTCAGATGATCGTCAACATCGTGAGCGGATTGATTGCCATTGAATACCGTTTGACCGGCCCGAACTTCGGCGTGGTGTCCGCGTGCGCGACGGCGACTCATTCGCTCGGCGAGTCTCTGCGCGTCATCCAGCACGGCGAGGCGGACGTGATGCTCGCCGGCGGTACCGAGGCCCCCATCTGCGAACTCGGCGTCGGCGGGTTCTGCGCGATGCGCGCGCTGAGCACCCGTAACGACGATCCGAAGCGGGCCAGCCGTCCGTTTGATGCGGGCCGCGACGGATTCGTGATCGGCGAGGGCGCCGGCGTTCTTGTTCTTGAGGAATACGAGCACGCGAAGAAACGCGGCGCGAAGATTTACTGCGAGCTGGCCGGCTATGGCCGGACCTGCGATGCGTTCCATATCACCGCTCCCGACGAGAATGCCTTGGGCGCTGCGCGCGGCATGAAGCTTGCATTTGAGGACGCCGGTCTGCGGGCCGACGAAATCGACTACATCAACGCGCACGGCACGAGCACGGAACTGAACGACAAGTGCGAAACGCTCGCCATCAAGACGGCGCTGGGCGACCACGCGCGCAAGGTGGCGATCAGCTCCACGAAGTCGATGACCGGGCACCTTCTCGGCGCCGCCGGCGCCGTGGAATCCGTCGTCTGCGCGATGGCGATCCAGAAGGGGATCGTTCCTCCGACGATCAACTACGAGACGCCGGACCCGGCCTGCGACCTGGACTACGTGCCCAACAAGGCCCGCGAGCTGAAGGTCAGGGCATGCCTGAACAACTCGCTCGGCTTCGGCGGCCACAACGCCACGCTTTGCTTCAAAGCGGTGTAGGCCGACCTTCTTTTGCTCGTACTCATGCTCGTACTCGTAATCGTAATTTCCCTCCTTTCCCGTTTTGGTTGCTTTCGAGTAGGAGTACGAGTAAGAGTACGAGTACGAGGATTTACCCGTGAAATTCGCCCGTTCCAGCGCTGAGATCTTCGTCCCCGATGGCCTGCCTGTTTCCAGGGCCCTTCCGCGCACGACCGCGATGTGCATCGCCGCGCACCATGACGACATCGAGATCATGGCGCCCGGCGCGATTCTCGAATGCTTCGGCCGATCCGACAGGTGGTTCACCGGCGTCGTGGTGACCGACGGCGCCGGCAGTCCGCGCGCCGATCTGTACTCGCGGCACACCGACGGGCAGATGCGCGAGGTGCGGAAACAGGAGCAGCGGAAGGCGGCGGTTGTCGGCGAGTTCGGCGCGCTGGTCATGCTCGGATATCCTAGTTCCGCGGTGAAGGGCCGCGGGCGGAACGATGTGAGGGAGGACCTCCGCAAGCTGTTGGCCGCCGCGAAGCCGGATGTCGTCATCGGCCACAACCTCGCGGACAAGCACGACACGCACGTTGCGCTTGCCCTGCGGACGATCGAGGCTCTCCGCTCCCTGGCGCCGAAGGCGCGTCCTCGGAAGTTTTACGGCGGCGAAGTGTGGCGGGACCTGGACTGGCTGCCGGACGGCGCGAAGATTGGTTGGGACGTGTCGAAGAGGGGGAACATTCAGGCGGCCCTCCTGGGCGTGTTCGATTCCCAGATCAGCGGCGGCAAGCGGTACGACCTGGCTGCGGCCGCGCGGCGGCGCGCGGCGGCGACCTACAGCCAGTCGCACAAGGTGGACAAAGCCACGGCGCTGAGCGTGGCCATGGACCTGACCCCTCTTCTGCGCGACACTGCGATCGATCCGGCGGATTACGTCGGCGGGTTGATCGAGAAGTTCCGCAACGATGTGTTGAAGCGGGCGGGTCGGTTCGCGTAGGCGGGTGGATCATGGACGAAACCACTCTCAACCAGACGTTGAAACGGCTCGACGAGTTCGGGTCGGTCCTGCCGCAGAAGGGCAAGGTCCTGATCATCCCTCATGATTACCCCGACCCGGACGCGCTCACGTCCGCGGCCGCGATGCACCTTCTCCTCGCCAAGCGTTTTCGTCTGCAGGGGCAGATCGTTTTCACCGGGATGGTGTCGCGAGCGGAGAATCGTGAACTGCTCCGCCATTGCCGATACCGCTGGCATCTGCTCGGGGATATGCGCCCCCCGAATCAACGGCTGCCGTGCGTGTTCGTGGATACGGCCCCGTGGTCGGGCAACGCGACCATTCCGTCCTTCGGCAAGCCCGTGGCCGTGTTCGATCATCACCCCTTTACCAGCAAGAAGAAGTGGGCGGACATTTTCACCGAGGTGCGGGTCGGCGCCGGGGCCACCGTGAGCGTCATGTACGCGTTCCTGTCCGCGGCCGGAATCCAGATCCCGAAGTGGCTGGCGTCGATCATGGCCTACGCGATTTCCGCCGACACGCTCGACCTTTGCCGCAGCTGCTCGGATCTCGACCTCGAGGCGTACACGTCGCTTCTCGCGCGCTCGAACATGTCCATCATCGGGAAGATCCGTCATGCACCGCTTCCCAAGACGTACTACGCCCAGCTCCAGGAGGCGATTCGAAGGGCGCTCGTGTATGGCCGTGTCGCGTGGACGCACCTGGAATCGGTCGAACAGCCCGAGATCGTTGCCGAGGTTGCGGAGCTTCTTTCGCTGATGGAGCGGGTGACGTGGGCGTTCTGCACGGCCTACCAGGGCGACAACCTTCTGGTTTCCATCCGCAGCGAGCAGAAAGGGGCCCGCTGCGGGCACCTGCTCAAGAGCCTCGTGCGGAAACAGGGGTCCGTGGGCGGTCACCATGCGATGGCTGCGGGGTACATTGACATGAAGGGGCTGTCCCGCGAACAGCGGGAAGAGCGTCGGGACCAGTTCGTGAAGGGGCTTGTGGCCCGGATCGAGAAACGCTCCATCCAGAACGAGCCGATCGAGCTGGTGGCTAAGCCCTTGGTGGGGACGGTGGAAGAGAAGTCGCAGACCTGAGAGCCGGGCGGCGGCGGGTGGGGCATTTTCTCTTGACGCTGCCGCGGTAGTTTCGCAAAGTACGCGCAATCTCCGTATTTACAAAGGGATAAAGGAAAATTTTCATGTTCGACCGCTTTCTTGGACTCTTCTCCAACGACATTGGAATCGATTTAGGCACGGCTAACACGCTGGTTTACGTTCGCGAGCGCGGGATTGTCATTCGGGAGCCATCCGTTGTGGCTATTCAGGCGGGGACGAACCGCGTTTTGGCCGTGGGTGACGAAGCGAAGAAAATGCTGGGGCGCACGCCCGGGAACATCGTGGCCATTCGGCCTCTAAAATCCGGTGTGATCGCTGATTTTGAAATCACTGAAGCCATGCTGCGGTACTTCATTCGGAAGGTTCACAACCGCCGCATGTGGGTCAGGCCGCGAGTGATCGTGGCGGTTCCCAGCGGAATTACGGAGGTTGAGAAGCGCGCCGTGAAGGATTCGGCAACCCATGCCGGCGCGCGCGAAGTGTATCTGATCGAGGAACCGATGGCCGCTGCCATCGGCGTCGGCCTGCCGGTCCAGGAACCGGCGGGTAACATGATTGTGGACATCGGGGGCGGCACAACGGAAGTGGCTCTGATCTCCCTCGCGGGAATCGTGCTCAGCCGGAGCGTGCGCGTCGGTGGCGACGAGATGGACGAAGCGATCGTCCAGTATATGAAGCGGGTGTACAATTTGATGATCGGGGAGAGGACTGCCGAGGAGATCAAGATCGCGATCGGTTCGGCTTACCCCATGGGGGACGAGACGAACATGGAGGTCAAGGGCCGCGACCTGGTTGCGGGCCTTCCGAAGACCTTGACGATCACGTCGGAAGAGGTGCGGGACGCTTTGCAGGAGCCGATTTCGGCCATCGTGGAGGCGATCCGCATCACCCTCGAGCGCTGTCCTCCGGAACTTTCGGCGGACCTGGTGGACCGTGGGCTTGTTCTCGCGGGCGGCGGTGCCCTCTTGAGGGGCGTCGACAAGCTCATCGCGGAACAGACCGGCCTGCCGGTTCACGTCGCCGACGATCCCTTGAGTGCGGTGGCTGAAGGCACGGGCGTTGTGCTCCACGAGCTCAACTTCCTGCGCAAAGTGGCCAACGTCAGCCGCACGTACTAATCATCTTGCCGGTGGACCCGCAGCATTGTCGATTCCTCACGGGATACGCTTAGCC
>CAYQYB010000236.1:0-4484 GCA_964421535.1 uncultured Verrucomicrobiota bacterium
ACAGGACTTGAACCTGTGACCCCTTCCATGTCAAGGAAGTGCTCTAGCCAACTGAGCTATACGCCCAACTCTTCAAGCGGTCGCCCGCCCAAATCTGCCGGGTGAATATAGGTGGGGCGTCGAAGCCTGTCAATCTTGGGGAAACTCAACCCAAACGAACCCTCTTCCCCTATGATTTGGCGCCGCAGTCACCAAGGCCGGTCTATTAACCCTCCGCCAGAATATGGGGTATTCTAGTGATATAGGCTGGGGGGCGCCCGCAGGCGATTTGCAGGTTGGATGAGGCCCGTTCGGAACATCTGCCGCAACAGAGGCTGTTCTGAACGGACTGATTTCATTCATTTAAAGGGAAGGGGTTCGCGGTGCCATGAGAGGTCGGATCATTGCGGCGGTGCTGGGCGCGGTCGGCTTGGTGGCGGCCGACGCGGCCGCAGGGCCGTTCTTCCGGACGTCCAGCACAAACATCCTCGATACCAATAACGCGGTCTTCCTCATGAGAGGACAGGGCCTGAACGGCTGGCTTGTGCCAGAGGCCTACCAGCTTCGCCTGAACGCCGTGCACAACCGCCACATCGGGTCGCTGTCGGACATCCACCAGCGCATCCAGGAACTGCTGCAGAACACGAATGACGCGAAGGCGTTCTGGGACCTGTATTACACGAACTACGTCACGCTGGCGGACCTCGGCATTTTCAAGACGCAGGGATTCAACACCGTTCGCGTACCGTTCAACTACCGACTGCTGCAGCCCCAAAACAGCACCAACACGTGGGACAACTCGGGCTTCCAGGTGCTGAGCAACATCATCGCCTGGTGCAGGACGGCCAACCTCGGCGTGATCCTCGACATGCACAGCGCCCCCGGCGGGCAGTCGGGCGACGCCCATGCGGACCCGGAGTGGACGTACTGGGCCTCCAACTCGAACTACTCGCCGCCCTGGGTCGAGGTGGGCGTCGCGTGCCTCTGGGCAACAAACGCCGACTACACGGCGGCCACCGGCCGCACGCCCGAGTGGAACCGGCAGAGGACCGTCAACATCTGGCGCGAGATCGCGAAGCGGTTCAAGAACGAGACGCAGATCGTCGGCTACGAGCTCCTCAACGAGCCGTATCTGCCGGCGGGCGTGAACTGGCCCGTGCTCCGGGGACTGCTGACCAATATCACCGTCGCAATTCGGGCCGAGGACACCAACCACATGCTCTTCGTCGAGGGCAACTACTTCTCGGGCACGTTCGAGGGCTTGTTCCCCGCCTGGGATTCCAACGTCGTGTACGTGTTTCACCGGTACTGGAGCCCGACCACGACCGCGGACATCCAGACGTTCCTCAACGCGCGGACAAACAAGGTGCCGGTCGTGATGGGCGAAACGGGCGAGAACTCCAACCCGTGGTTCTACCAGTTCAAGAACGTGCTCGAATCCAACAACGTCGGCTGGTGCTGGTGGGGCTGGAAGAAGGTGGACTCCATCGCCGGCGCCTACTCCGCCTATGTCACGACCAACTACCAGTACGTCATCGACAACTTTCGGGACACTCCGGTCGACACCAACATCGTGAAGGCCGGCCTGATGGAGATGGCGACCAACCTGCAGACGTCGCTGTGCCGCTACGAACCCGGGTACTTCCCCGCCCTGCGCGATCCACAGTACGATGTCTTCCGCAAGTCCTATGCCCATCTCACCGCGCCGGGGCTGATTTTAGCGACATATTACGATGTGGGCGACGCCGGGACGGCGTACAGCGACACACGCTACAAGCAGGAAGACGGCTTCGGCGGCGAATCGTGGAATTCCGGCTGGTGCCTGCGCAACGACGGCGTCGACATTTACGCCACGACCTCCGGGCTCGGAAACAACTTCAAGGTCGGCAGCATCGACGCGAACGAATGGATCCGGTACACGATCGACGCCCCCGTGAGCGGCAGGTTCGACGCCGTCGTCCGCGTCGCCAACGAATCCGCCAACGCCGCCCGCATCCGTCTCCGGGTGAACAGCACCAGCTACGCCAACACGACCGTGCCGAAAACCGGAAGCTACGAGAGCTGGACCAACCTCTACTACGGCAAGATCGACGTCCCGCAGGGCTCAACCAACCGCCTCGAAATCGCGATCAGCGCTGGCGGCTACGACTTGGCGAGCATCACCCTCTATCCCACCAACAACATCCAGCAGAACCTCGGGTACTTCAACCACCCGGCAACGAACCCGGCTCAGGAAAACCTTCCGGGCACGAACGGCTTCGGGTCGTTTCTACAGGTTGATTACGCCAAGACCACAACGACGTTCTTCGTCCTCGCCCCATGGCCCACCGTGGCCCCGCACTTCATGGAAACCGGCCAGGTCTCCATCAAGATCAGCTTCTATCACCCCGAGTCGAACGAGTGGTACAACCTCTACGCCCGAATGTCGAACGTCGCGGAAGTCGCCCTCACGACGAACGCCCCGTTCCACGGCCTGCCGACGTCGTATTCGACGACGGTCGGCGTGTACCGCTTCGACTGGAATCAGCCGCGCGGCCCCGCCGGCCAGCCGCTGACCAACGAGATCACCGTTTCCTACGCGCCCTACTTCCAGTCTTTCTCCAACGGCGTCGAGACCGCCCGCCGGTATCTCGCGATGCGGAATCCGCAATTCACAAACTCCTATCCCGTGATGCCGCAGTACTTCGCCACGAACTACCTCAACACGGATTACTCGTACATAAATCAGTTTCCTGTGGTGCTCGACGGCGTCCGCCTCGAGTACGGCTACTTTAACAACCCGGCGACGAATCCGACGCAGGAGAGAGTGCCGGGCACAAACGGATTCGGGTCCTTCCTGCAGGTCAACTACTCCATCACCACGACAAGCTTCTTCGTTCTTGCCCCGTGGCCATCCGTGGCGCAGCGGTACATGGAAACGGGCCAGGTCGCGATCAAGATCAGCTACTATCATCCCGAGTCGAACGAGTGGTACAACCTCTTCACCCGGATGTCGAACGTCGCGCAGGTCGCGCTCTCGACGAATTCGCAGTTCCACGGCCTGCCCGCCTCGGGCTCGGCCACGGTTGATGTGTACCGCTTCGACTGGGATCAGCCGCGCGGCCTCACCGGCCAGCCGCTGACCAACGAGCTCGCCGTCTTCTACGCGCCGTACTTCCAGTCCTTCTCCAACGGCGTCGAAACCACCCGCCGCTATTTCGCGGTGCGGAATCCCGAGTTCACTAATTCGTATCCGATCAATCCGCAGTACTTCGCGACGAATTTCTTCAATACCGATTACGCGCTCACCAACCTGTTCCCCTCGCCAAGTCCGGACGCGGACGGAGACGGCGTGCCGGACGCCATTGACAACTGCCCGATAACCCCGAACCCGGACCAGTCGGATCTGGACGGCGACGGGCTGGGCAACGAATGTGATGACGACCTGGACGGCGACGGCATGCCCAACACATGGGAGTCCGACAACGAGCTCAACCCGTCCAACGCAACCGACGCCGCTGCGGATGCCGACGGCGATCGCATGAGCAACAGGGACGAATTCCTTTCGGGCACCAGGCCGAAGGACGACACGTCCTTCCTGCACATGACATGGCTGCGAAACGCGACCAACAACAGCGTCGAGCTGTGCTGGTCCAGCGTGACCGGCAAAAACTACGTGATCGACCGGGCGACCAATTTCCTCAACGGCCTTCAATTCGAAGGTCTTGAGTCCAACATCCCGGGCTCACAGGCCGCCACTTCGTACACGGACACCAACCCAGGCGAAAAAGGACTTCTGTTTTATCGGGCCTGGGTACAGTAATTTTCCAACACGCGCGCAAAGAAGTTCCGTGAAAACAACATTCGTCGAACTGCCGAAAACGCGTTTGGAATTGACCGGCGATGGCACGATTGATGCTTCGTGATACAGCGGGAGACATCCATGCGCTGGCGCCTTATTTTTCAGCTGTTCCGTTCGTTGGCGCTGTGGCTTGTTCTCTTGCTGTTTCTCATAATTGGGACGGTTCTCCGGCTTTTGCCTCACAATGCCCCAGGCAAAACCGCTCCGCAAATGCCCTCCCCCCCTGCGGCGCCGGAAGTAATCGTCCCTCCACTTCCTGCCGGTAACCCCGAACCCGAGCTTCCGCGCTCGCTGGCCGAGTTCGGTTCGTGGGCCAACGCGTACTGCGCCAACCCAGGCGGAACCACCGCGGCGCAACTGGCGGAGGGACTGTCCCTTGCCAAGGCGCGGCGCGAGGCGCTCAAGCAGCTGATCATCGCCGATCCCGAAACGGCGCTGGCCTTCAGCGTGCCCTTCGCCGTCCGACGCTCCCTTCCGCCCGCCGTGCAGGCGCTCCTCGAGGAACCCATCAACGAGGCGGGCTCGTTCGAGGTGTCCATCGCCTGCGGCTTCGGCGAGGACGGCAATGTGGATGCCGTTGAACGATTCGCCTCGTTCGACGACGAGCGGCTCAATGTCTTCACCTACGGCCGGCGGCTGGATGTCACCACGAAGAAGACCTTGT
>CAYQYB010000237.1:0-4483 GCA_964421535.1 uncultured Verrucomicrobiota bacterium
AACGAACTGTCGAACCCGGGTGGGCCCCGTCTCTGTCTTTGTACCAGCAAGGGGACCTGCAGCGTTGGCTCCAGCTTGAATGTGCCGGCTGTCAGAGCCTGCGCCTTTGCCCGGAATCTCCGCACGTCATAGGCCTTGTTGTTGATGACCTGGCGGCCGCCCTGGAGTTCCTGGAAAGGCTGCAGGCTGAGGCCGGAAGACGGCATGTTCATAAGCGAGATGTTATTCCCGACGTTCAATCCGAGAGAGTAGATCGTGAGGACGATGTCGAAGACCTGCTGGTTGTAGATGTTCGTTTGATCCGTTGTGATCGTTGCAAAAAGGAGTTCGGAAGGATCCTGCTGGGAAGAGCCCTGAGAGGGCGTGCCGTCCGGGGGGACGACCTCAACCTCGATCGCGGGCAGGTTGAAGGACTGGTCGGGGGTCGCGTAGGTAAACGGGCCGACGTTGAACTTGCCCGCTTGCAGCGGCACAAGCTGATAGGTGAAGGTTACGGAACTGTCCTGTTGTCCGTTCACGACGCTGAAGCTTTGCTGCCTCCCGGCAAAGCCGGCTTGGAAGCCTTGGACCGGCGGCAATCCCGGCGTGGGCGGGTTGTCGATGCCCCGGATGGTGAACGTGCAGGTTGCGGCTTCGCCGACCCTGAGCGCGCGCGGCTGAATATCGAAATCGACAGACGCACTCCAGCCGCTGGCCGCCAGCATCAGAAGCAGCACGGTCAGACACCGAAGGGCCTTCAATTGTCGGTACAGTCTCATCACCAATCCTTGTCGACAGGCGAGGGTTCGCCGACGACCAGTCGCATCTTCTCTCGGTTGGCCTGTTCTTCCTGCTTCATGGCGTCGAGCATCATCCGGGCCTCTTCGGGCGTCATGTCTTCAGATTTCTGAGGCTGAGCCTGCTGCTTCTGCTGGTCGGCGGATTGCTGCTGCTGTTGCTGCTGAGCTTTGTCCTTTGGCTGATCCTGCTGCTGTTGCTGCGGCTCGTTCTTCTGTTGCTGATCCTGGTTGCCCGTCTTCTGCTCGTCCTGCTTCTGCGATTGGTCTTCCTTCTGCTGATCCTTCTTGTCCTGATTCTGTTGTTGCTGCTGCTGTTTCTGCTGCAACTCCTGCTTCCTCTTCAGGGCCAGTTCGTAGTTGATCTTGGCATCTTCGTCCCCGGGCGCAAGAGTGATCGCGTTCTCGTACATGGCGAGGGCTTCGTCGATCGACCCGACCGCCGTATCCAGGCCGCTCTGCTTTTCCTGCATCTCGGATGCCGTCGCCAAAGCGTTGCCGCGGTTGTAGTACGCTTTGCTTTGAAGAGCAAGGTCGGGCGAGTGCGTTGCCTCGGCGAAATTGGTTGCGGCGGCGCCGAACTGTCCGATCCGGAAGAGCGCATTGGCGGCGTTGTACTTCGCGACGGAGGCGTCGAGCTTGTCCTTTGGCGCGGATTCGGCCGCGCGTTCGAACGAGGCTGCTGCGGCATCGAACGACTTCGCCTTGTACAGGCGGACCCCGTCCTCCATGGCCTGACGGGGGATGTCCGAGCCCCACCCGGTGGATGTCAAAACAGCCATGAGCCCAAAGGCGATGATCGGGGCGTATCTCATGCTTCCTTCTCTCGCTGTTTCCTGCCGCGGTCGCTCATCACCGCTTCGAGACCGAGCAGGAGGAATGCGCCGGCAAGAAGCCATGCAAATCGGTCTTCATAGGCTTTTGTCATTCGCGAGTCCTGCTCGTCTCTCTTCAATTGAGCGATCCCCTGGTCGTATACCCGTTCAAGCCCGAAGTCGCCGGGCGCGGACCGGACATAAGTGCCTCCGGTCGCGACCGCGAGCTTGCCGAGGACATCCTCGCGCAGCGCCGTCTTGACCACGTTTCCGGACCCGTCTTTCACGAAGCCCTGCCGGTTGTCCGCTTCGGAGAAGGGAATCAGTTCGCCGTCGAGGCTGCCCACGCCCACGGCATAGACCCGGATGTTCTTCTTTTTCAGTTCGTCGATCAGGCGGAGAGGGTCTCCCTCATGATCCTCGCCGTCGGTGATGAGAACGATCGCTGGGTCCGCCTCGCCGCTCTTCTCGAAGCCGTCGATCGCGGTTCGGAGACTCTGGGCAATCGCCGTGCCGCCTCGTGGAATGATGCCGACGTAGGCGTCGTCCATCATCATCAGGAATGCGGCGTAGTCGCTGGTCAGCGGGCATTCCAGAAAACTGCTGCCGGCAAAGGCAACGAGGCCGATGCGGTCGCCCTTGAGCTTGCCGACGAGATCGCGCACGCCCCACTTGGCCTGCTGGAAACGGTTCGGCTTGATGTCTTCGGCGAGCATGCTTTTCGACGTGTCGAGCACGACCATGATATCAAGCCCCCGGCGCTTGACCTCCTGCCAGTGGAAACCCCACTGGGGACGAGCGAACGCGAGGCATGCGAGGCTGAAGGCCGTCAGCCAGAGGACCGCCCGGCGCCGGATTTGGAGGATACTGCGGTTCGGCGCCAGCACGGGCAGAACCTGCGCGTCGACGAGTTGATTCAGCAGTCGCTCCCGCCGGCGCACAAAGAAGAAGACGAGCCACCACAGCGGCAGAAGAATCAGCAGCCACGGCAGGATGTCTGGAGAGCCCCATCTCATAATGAAACCTGAAACGTGAAACCTGAAACCTGAGTTTCGATCGTCTGACCTCTGGCTCTCACGGCAGTCTCCCCATCCTCGTCAGCGCCAGCATCTTTTCGATGGCCAGAAGGCTCAAGCCGATCAGCAGCCACGGCATGAAACGCTCCTCAAAGTAGGTGTACTGGTCGATATTGATCTCGGTCTTTTCCATTTCATCAATGCGCTTGTAGACGTCTCCAAGGCCTTTGAAGTCGGCTGCCCGGAAGTACGTGGCGCCCGTGATATCCGCGATACGTGTGAGCGTGCCTTCGTCGATATCCGAGGGCTGCTGGATGTACTGCCTGCCGCCGAACGGATCCATGATGGGCATGCGGACCATCCCGGTGGAGCCGGCGCCGACCGTGTACACCTTGATGTTCAGCGCCTTCGCGGCCTGCGCCGCGCTCTCCGGCGAGAGGGCGCCGCGATTGTTGATCCCGTCGGTGAGGAGAATCACTACCTTGCCTTTTGCCACGCTGTCACGGAGACGGTTGACCGCCGACGCGATCGCGTCGCCGCTGGCGGTGCCGTCCTCAAGCATGCCGGTCTCCAGCCTCTGCATCTGCTGGATCAGCCATCCATGGTCGAGCGTGAGCGGTGAAACGGTGTAGGGCATTGCGGAAAAAGCGACCATTCCGATGCGGTCGTCCGGCCGATCGCCAATGAAACGCTCGATCACAATCTTCGCGGCATCCAGACGATTCAACGTCTTGGCCGCAGTTGCGAGATCTTCGGCCCGCATCGAGGTGGACACGTCCACAAGCAGCACAATATCAACGGCTTCCGTGCGCACGCGGCTTTCAGCCAGCCCCTTCTGGGGACGCGCCACGGCAACGATCAGGGCGATCAGGCCAAGGGTGTAGAGCACCGGCAGCAGCGGCTGAAGGGCGACGCTCCAACTGGCGGGCAGCTGTGTCAGCGCGTTCGCGTCGCTGAAGCGCAATGAGAGCCGCCTTCCGCGGGCATAGCGAAGATAAACGAGCGCCGGTATCAGCAGGAGCAGCAGAAGGATGAATGGATAGCGAAGACTCATGGGGAATGATGGGTGGTCGATGGCGGAGTGGTTTCGCGCACGAGACGTTCCGCCGCATCGTAACCGTTCTGCATATCGGCCCGCTTTGGGTGATGGCGGGCGAATTTGACCAAGTCGCATTGTTCGAGGAACCCGGACGTCAGCAACTGATGCTCGGCCGAAAGCAGGCGCGAAGTGGTCGCCTCGCGAATGAACTCCTCGGTTGTCCGCTCCGGCGCGCGAAGCCTGAAGCGGTCTTCGAGATAGCGGCGCACAATCGAGGACAACTCGGTGTAGAAAGGCTCGACGTTCTCGGATTCGATCCATCCCTTTGCCAGCAGGCGCTTCAAGCTGGCGAGCGCCGTCTCGTGCGGCGGCGGCGGAGGTGCGTACTGCAGAATGGTACGGGGCTTGGTCAGGAAGCGATGCACGATCCATGCGGCGATGGCGGCGAGGAGGGCGATCAGCAGCAACCCGGTGAGCCAGCGAGGAAACACGCCGGGCCATCCGGCGAGGCCCTTGATATCGCGCCATGCCGCGTTCGAACTTGTCAACGACGTCTGCACGGCAAACCGCGCGGTCGGAAAAGGGACGGCCGTCGTTGTGCCGTCGTTGTGCACAAACTGAACGGCATCGGTGCTGAGGGTGTGCTCGCCGACGACGAATGAAGTGAGGTCATATGTTTCCGTGGTGCGGGCGCGGCCGTCCTCGAGGAGTTTCCTGTCCGTCTGGCGGTTGCGGACAACCAGGTCCTTTCCCTGTGAAAGATCCGGCACGTTCAAGGTGTCGGAGGCGGGGTGCACCGCCGTCAGCGTCGCGCGAAATACGTCGCCGACGCGGATG
>CAYQYB010000238.1:0-4472 GCA_964421535.1 uncultured Verrucomicrobiota bacterium
GCCATCTTTTGCTTCAACGATGAAATGGCCGCCGCGGCGGCCATTTCATCGTTGAAGGAAAAGATGGCGGTCGGGATGTCGCCGCTCTTGAGGATTTCCGCCATGGCGGCATAGCCGCCCTCGCGCTGGAAGTCCCCTTGGAACACCCGCACGCTGTCGCGGGGAATGCCGGCGCCGTCGAGCGCCTCGTACGCGCCGTCGAGGCGGTCCTTCGTGGCTACCTGGTTCGGCTGTCCGAGAATGATGGCCAGCTTCTTGTGCCCGAGCGACAGGAGGTACTCCATGGCCTGGTAGGAGCCTCCGCGGTTGTCGAGAACGATGGTGTCCACCTGGAGGCCGCGCACCGCGTAGTCGACCAGAACGGGCGTGGGCCCATTCTCGAACATCCGGCGAAGGGACGACTGATCGAACATGCCGAGGTAGATCGCGGCATCGACATTCGCCTGCGCCATCTGGTCCAGTATCTTGTACTGCGGCTCGACATTGCGAACGGGCAGAATCAGGAAGTTCGCCTGCAGCTTGCTCAGCTCCTCGCGGATGCCCTGGATGATCTCCATGTGATAGAGGCCCGTGTTGCCCGGCACCATGAGGAACGAAACCAAACCCACCGTGAGAGTCTGGTTCTTCTGGCCGTTGTAGCGGGCGGGGCGGGGCTGGTCGGTCACGTACGTCCCTTGAGCAGGGACGGAGTAGATGATTCCGGCCGCGTTGAGATCGGAAAGCGCCCTTCGAACGGTCACCTTGTTGACCGCGTAGAGGGCTGCCAGATCGTCCATGGAGGGGAGGCGCTCGCCGGGCTTGTATTTGCCCGCGTTGATCTCCTTTTCCAGGATGCCCGAAAGCTGGCGGTAGAGAAACTCTCTGTTGCGTTTGTCTCGCGACAGACGGGGAAGCTTGCGCTTGTCATATCCGATAGGCATTTTCATAGTCCGTGTAGTGGGTTCAACTATATGCATACTAGATGGCAACTACAGATGCAACTACTTTTTGCAACTTTTTGCATGTTTGCTGGGGCAGGGAATCCGTTGATTTTCGGCTTGCCTTTGCGCCATAGAACTAGTATACATCTAGCTCAAGAATTAGTCATGCGCTAGACACTGACAACCTGGATTGCCTGACGTTCATCTGAAGGAGCTCACACATGCTAAAAATGCATCGTCGTTTCTTCCTCGTCGTTGCCCTTCTTTCCGCTTTTTTAATGGGACCGGTTCTTTCAGAGGCGCAGGTCAACCTGCTCTCGAATCCCGGGTTTGAAATCGGCAACGCCAGCTACGGCTGGTACAGCATTGCGAACTGGACGAACACCGCGAGCGATCCCTGGGGCGGGCAGATCTGGTCGGCGGCGAGTCCCCGCACCGGCACGAACGCGATGCGCATGAACGCGTTCGCGAACATCAACCACCTTTTCGATCAGGGATTCCCCACGACGCCGGGCAGGGTCTATGAAGTCAACGGCTACATGAAGACGTCGGCGGGTTCGGATCGCTTCGTTCCCACGAACGGCTACTGTCAGATCATTCTGCGATTTTTCAACTCCAGCGGAACGAAGATCGGCGACAACTGCGTCGCGCCGAAATTTGTGCAGAGCGGCCCGACGGCCTGGACGCAATTCACGACAGGTCCCTGCCAGGCTCCTGGCGGCACAGTTTCCGGCAAGGTCACGTGCATCTATCAGGGTCTCGGGGACGGCACGGTCACGGGCGTGGTCTACTACGACGACATGTACGCGTTCACAACCACCGCGACCAAGGCGGGGGCCCTGTACAATCCCGACTTCGAAGTTCAGCCGTTCAGCGCGTTCGGCGCCAACCCGTACTGGACGAATTTCGGATCCGCGGGCGCCGTGATCACGAACATCGCGAGGAACGGCCGCGCGTGCGTGCAGATCTGGTACACGGAGAACCTCTTCGGCCAGACGTGGGTTGCCACGGCCGGCGCGCGCTACGCGTGCAGCGGCTACATGCGGAAGACCAATGCGATCTCGACGACGAACAACGCGCACGGCGTCATCCTCCTGCAGTACCTGGATTCCGCGGGCAATGTCCTCCAGTCTTTTGAAAGCCCGTACCTGTCGAGAACCAGCCCGACGAATGTGTGGGTCTTCGGCGAAGCGAACGGCGTGGCTCCCGTCGGCACCGTCACGGGCCGCACGATGTGCTCCATCCTCGGCTCCGATTCCACCTACTCCGGGTCGATCTTCTTCGACGACATGAGCCAGCGCTCGGTGGCGAGCACCGACACGGTTTCCGGCATTCTGCACAATCCGGGCTTTGACGATGGCGCGTCCGGCAATGCCTACGACCTCGATCTGGCGTCGGCGCTTCCGTATTGGGATTGGCTGGGCGGAACGAACGCCGGCTATATTGTGGACGCCTACAAGTATGACAGCATCCAGTCGCTGGCCGTCACATGGCCGGGCAACATGGCTGCCCAGCGGTGCGCCGCGGTCACCGGCCGCACCTATGTATTAGAAGGATATATGTCGTCGCCGTCTGGCCAGGCGCTCTCGAACAACGCCTATGGCGTGTTCTTCATGGAATTCTACTCTACCTCTTATAAGAGCGGGACCGCCCTTGTCTCCGTCGTGGAAAGCCCGCACTTCACGAGCAGCAACGCGGCCGGAAGCTGGCACAAGTTCACCATCACCAACACGGCCCCATGGACCGGCTCCGTGACCTGCCGCGTGCTTTGCGCCGTGATGGGCAACACAACCAACTTCGGCGGAGTGGTCCACTTCGACGGATTGTCGCTGACCGAAACAGCCATCGCACGCACGAACGCGCAAAGCGGCTCCATCAAGAACCCGGGGTTCGAGTACACGGCGAACGGGACGGTATTCGACGCGATCGACAGCTGGACGAACTTCGGCAACGCGGGAAACATCGACAGCGCGTACACGCGGTCGGGGAACCGCGGGCTGAAGATTTACTATCCGGGCCAGCTGCTGCTGCAGAACTGGTCGCCGACGGTAGGATATACGTACACGAATATGGTGTATGCCTACACGCCTTCCGGCGCGGATCGCTTCACCGGTAGCACGAACACCTACGCTCTCCTGGTGATGGAGTTCCTGGATTCGACGGGGACGAACGTGGTGGGGAGCTTCCCGAGCGCGTGGTTCCGGACGACGAACGCGGCGGGGGTATGGACAACGCTTGCCGTGACTGGCAAGGCGCCCGCCGGAGCAGCCAGCGCGCGGACGTTGATTGGAATGTTGGGTTGGACCACTGGATATAGTGGCGCTGTGTGGTTTGACGATGTGACGCACGGGATCATGTCGACGGGCGGCGTGACGCAGAGCGGCGTCATCTGGAACGGTGGATTTGACGATGGCGTAGTTGGCGATTGCTATTTTCTTTCTAATGCTCTTCCGAACTGGAAGTGGTACGGCGGCTCGAACGCCGGGTTCGTGGTGAACGGCGTGGCGCAGTCGAACGCGCAGAGCCTGACGATCGTGTGGCCGAACAACCTGGCCGGCCAGGACTTCCCGGCGACGACGGGACTGATCTACACGGCCGAAGGCTACATTATGACGCCGAGCGCGTCGCGGATGACGGGGACGACGGCGTACGCAACGATTTTGCTGGAGTTCTTCAGCTCGAAGGGCGGGACGGGGACGTCGGTCTCGGTGGTGAACTCGATCAAGCTGACGAACGGGTCGCCGTCGAACGTATGGATCAAGGTGGGCGTGACGAACCGTGCGCCGTGGGCGGGGACGTGGGTGACGGGCCGGGTGAGCTGCGCGTTGCTGGGGACGACGGCGAACTACGGCGGGCAGGTGTACTTCGACAGCGTGCGGGTGAGCGTGACGACGTCGGCGCTGGCGAACACGCAGAGCGGGTCGATCTGGAACCCGGGCTTCGAGTACACGGCGGAGGGGACGAAGTTCGAATACATCGACAGCTGGACGAACTTCGGGAACGCGGGGAACGTGGACAGCGCGTACACGCGGACGGGGACGCGCGGGCTGAAGATTTACTATCCGGGGCAGCTCCTGGTGCAGAGCTGGACGCCGACGGTGGGCTACACGTACACGAACATGGTGTGGGCGTACACGCCGTCGGGGGCGGACCGGTTCTCGGGCGGGACGAACACGTACGGGCTCCTGGTGATGGAGTTCATGGACGCGACCGGCACGAACGCGGTGGGGAGCTTCCCGAGCGCGTGGTTCCGGACGACGAACGCGGCGGGGACGTGGACGGCGCTGTCGGTGACGGGGAAGGCGCCGGTGGGCGCGGTGAGCGCTCGCACGCTGGTGGGGATGCTGGGGTCGACCTCGTCGTTCAGCGGCGCGCTGTGGTTCGACGACGTGACGCAGGGGATCATGTCGACGGGCGGCGTGACGCAGAGCGGCGTCATCTATAACGGCGGGTTCGATGACGGGGCGATCGGGGACTGCTTCTTCCTGTCGAACAACCTTCCGAACTGGAAGTGGTACGGCGGCTCGAACGCCGGGTTCGTGGTGAACGGCG
>CAYQYB010000239.1:0-4454 GCA_964421535.1 uncultured Verrucomicrobiota bacterium
AGGCGTATACTAGTATGCATTTCAGGTCAAGCGAACTTTGCCAATTGCAACCGCTCCTAATGACCTTTAGCACGTTGCATGGCGGCGGTGAAAGCGCAAATATGGCGGCATGATCAATACAACGGTAGTCCTCTTCGACATCGACGGCACACTGCTCGACATGCGCGGGGCGGGCCGCAAGGCGTTCGTCCGCGCGTTGAAAACCGTGTTCGGGTGGGACGACGACATCCAGTACGTGAACTTCGCGGGCAACACGGACCTCAACGTTCTTCAGCAGGTGATGGAGAAGCACGGCCGGACGCTGACCGAGGATGACCGCCGCCGGTTCTTCGACCGGATGCCGATCGATCTTGCGCAGACGGCCGGCGAGGCCGAACTGGTCATCTATCCCGGCGTGAAAGAGCTTCTCGAGAAACTGTCCGCGGACGAGCGCGTCCTGCTGGGCCTGGTCACCGGCAACGTCGAGGCGTGCGCGCGGATCAAGCTGTGGCAGTTCGACCTGCACGAGCATTTCGTGCTCGGCGCGTTCGGCGACGATCACGCAGACCGCGCGGAGATCGCGCGCCTCGCCATGAAGCGGGTGCGCGGCCGGCTTCAACCCGGGCAGGACATCGCGGGGTTGTTTCTTGTCGGCGACACGCCGTACGATATCGCCGCCGCAAAAACCATCGGCGCGAAATCCATCGCCGTGGCCACCGGCAAGTTCGACGTGGACGCCCTGCGCGAGGCCGGCGCGGATCACGTGCTGGCCGATTTGTCGGATACGGCCCGCGTTCTTCACCTGCTCGGGTTGGATTCATGAAGCGCACGCTTCGAGATTCCCTGGCGACCCCGGACGGGAAGCGGCTCCTCAACGAGGAGTTGTTCGGCGAAATCGCCGCCGAGTACGACCGCGTCACCCCGCCCCTCTCCTTCGGCCGCGACCGCGCGTGGAAGCGCGAGATGATCGCGGCCCTGCCGCCGCTGTCGCGCCCACGCTGCCTCGATATCGCCTGCGGCAGCGGCGACCTGTGCGAACTGCTCGCCGGGAAATACCCGGAGGCCGAGATTGTCGGCGTCGATCTTTCGGAGCCGATGCTGAACGCCGCGCGAGCCCGCGGCCTGGGCGAAAGGATCACGCTGAGAATCGGCGATATGACGAAGCTGGATTTTCCGGACGGCTCCTTTGACATCGTGACCGGCGGGTATGCTCTTCGCAACGCGCCGGACCTGGGCCAAGCGCTGGCCGAGATTCGGCGCGTGCTGAAGCCGGGCGGAACCGCGGCGTTCCTCGACTTCTCCAAGCCCCGGCCCGGATTTTTCCAAACATTGGAAATTCTCGCGCTGCGTTTCTGGGGCGGCCTCTTCGGCCTCGTTCTCCACGGCAACCCGGAGGTCTACAGCTACATCGCCGCCAGCCTCCGGCAGTTTCCGGATCGGCCGGCATTCCGCAAGCTGCTCGAGGAATACGGATTCACCGACATCAACTCCCGCCTCTCCTTCTTCGGCGTGATGGAGAGGATCTTGGTGCGGAGGATGTAACTCTGCGGGGCATAGCCCCGCAGCTACACAGGCGGTGTAGCGGCGGGCCTGTGGCCCGCCGTTGTTGATGTCTCAACTTCCCTCTTGGCCTTCCTGTCGCCCGCGCTATGATGTGAACCTTTACTCTCGGGTCTGGAAATGAAGTTCCCTGTTACTCAGAAAATGTTGATGGACTGGGCCGGGCCGCGCGTCTACCACGACGGCAAGACGCTCTTCGAGGCCGGCGCCGTCGTGCAGGTCGTGTACGAGCATCCGTTCGTGCGCGGCGAGCTGTCGTTCGGCAACCGCACGCTGTCCTCGCAGTTCGAGCTCCACCCCGACGGCTCCGCCGAGAACCAGTGCCCCTGCCGCGACAGCCAGGACCGCGGCATCATCTGCTCGCACGTCGTGGCGATGGCGATGACGCTGATCCGGCGGCAGACCGATCCCGAGCGCGAGCGCAAGGCGTTCGAGGAGCAGCGCCGCGCCGCGCGCATCGCGAGCGTCGACGAAGCGAAGTTCATCCAGCGCGTGCGGCACGACACGGCGGGCTCCATCCCCGCGTCGCTCCGGCTCGTGCTCGCGAAAGGCTGGCAGGCCTCCGCCCGCGCCGGGCGCGTCCCCCTGCTCTGCTTCGCCGAGATCGAGGGCAGGCGCATTCCGCTCGACCAGGTGGACACCAGCCACCCGCTGCTGATGACCGAGCAGGACGACAACCTGATGTTCGTGCTGGAGGATATTTCCGAGGGGCCCGCGCGCGGCCGGCTCGATGTCGGAACGCCGGACTTCATCAATCTCCTGAACATCCTGCCGGGCAAACCGCTGTTCACCGAAGACCGCGCCGAGCCGATCGTTGTCAACGCGGTGAAGATGTTGTCCGTCCTGCGCATGGATCTCGACCGCGAGAACGGCGAGCTGATTCTCATGGCGCACACCGAATTGCCTTTCATGGATTCGCCGTCGTTGCCGGTGTACGTCGTTTCCGGGCGCGCGGGCTGGGTGTACGAGGCGGGCCACTTCTGGCCGCTGGAGAAACTTCTGCCGCTTCCGCTGCGCGCGATCTACGAGAAGCCGATCTCCGTCGAGCGCGCGGCCGTGCCGCGATTCCTGAAGACGGAGCTGCCGCTGATCGAGCAGCACATGCGCATCGAGACGGATGTCCGTCCCGACCTGTTCACCATCGAGCCGGGCACGCCGAAGTTCCGCCTCTCCGTCCGCGGCAGCCCCGCGTCGCTCGCGGCGACGCTCTACGCGGAGTACAACGGATTCTCGATGGTCGCGGGAAAGGCGGAGGCCGCCGGCCAGTTCGCCTTGCCGGATGCCGAGGACCTCCTGCGTTACACCGTCCGCAACCCGGCGGCGGAGTCGGCCGGAATCGAGCGGCTCGCGGAATTCGGGATGCGCGGGGAACGCGGCGACGACATGACCGCGATCGTCGGCACGCGCGAAGTCCTTAACTTTCTCGGCCGCGCGGTGCCAAAGCTCCGGCGCAAGGGCTGGAAGATCGATCTCGCCGGAAGCGTCGAGCCGTTCATGGAGTCGATGTCGTTCGCCGCCCCCGTCGTCCGCGTCGGCGCGGCGGGCTCAGGCGGCTTGTTCGATGTCGGCTTCGAGTACGAGGACGGCCAGGGCCAGAGCCTTTCGGAAGTCGAGATTCAGCGCGCGATCCTCAAGGGCGATTCGTACATCGAGACGAAGGGCCGCACGATCCTCCTCGACACGGACGCGATCCAGGCGGCGCGCGACGTGTTCGCGGATTGCGCGAGCGGCGAGGGCTCCCAGCCCGGCACGTTCAGCCTCAACGGCATCTACTCCGCGTACGTGAAGTCCTCGCTCGACGCGCTGGACGGAATCGATGTCGAGGCCTCGCCCGCGTGGCTCGAGCGCGCGCGGAAGCAGAATCGCGGCGGCTCGCTGGAGCCGGTTCCGCTCGATCCGTCGCTCGAGCGCACGCTCCGCCCCTACCAGAAGGACGGCGTCTACTGGTTCCGCTTTCTCGAGAACTGCGGCTTCTGCGGGATCCTCGCGGACGAAATGGGCCTCGGCAAAACCCTCCAGACGCTCGCGTGGCTGAAGCTCCAGCGAAGCCTCCCGCCGGCGCGCGGCAAGCCGGCGCTGATCGTATGCCCGACCAGCCTCGTCGAAAACTGGGCCGAGGAGACCGCGCGGTTCGTTCCTTCGATGAAGGTGCTCGTACTCAGCGGGACGGAGCGTCACGAGAAGCGGGACAACGTCGCGAAGGCCGACCTGGTGGTCACGTCGTACGCTCTCCTGCGGCGCGACATCGAGCAGCTCAAGCAGTTCGAATTCGCCGCGGCGGTCCTCGACGAGGCCCAGCACATCAAGAACCGGTCGACGCAGAACGCCGTCGCCGCGAAGCAGATCAAGGCCGACAACCGCTTCGTCCTGACCGGCACGCCGATCGAGAACAGCGTGTCCGACCTGTGGTCGATCATGGATTTCCTGATGCCGGGCTACCTCGGCGGCCACGAGCATTTCCGTCGCAGCTACGAACTGCCCATCGGCGCCGGCGGCCCCGAGGGCGAGGCCGCGCAGGCGAAATTGCGTCGCAAGTTGCACCCGTTCCTGATGCGGCGGCTGAAGAAGGATGTCGCGCGCGACCTGCCGTCGAAGATCGAGCGCATTGCGTCGTGCTCGCTCACGCGCGACCAGCAATTGGTTTACGAGAAGCTGCTCGAGGCGTCGCGCCGGAAGATCAACGACATGGTCATGAAGCAGGGCTTCGAGCGCTCGCGCATGGAAATCCTGAAGACACTGCTGCGCCTGCGGCAGACGTGCTGTCACCTCGACCTGCTGAAGCTGCCGGACCTGAAGAGCGAGTTTCCGTCCGCGAAGATGGATCTCTTTTTCGAACTGCTCGACGAGGCGCTCGACGGCGGGCACCGCGTGCTCGTCTTCAGCCAGTTCACCTCGATGCTCGCGATCCTGCGCCG
>CAYQYB010000240.1:0-4454 GCA_964421535.1 uncultured Verrucomicrobiota bacterium
CATTGTCAGCAGCCTATAAACGGGTAGAGTATCGCCAGAGGCCCATGGCTGATACGTCCAACGCAAATATTACGTTTGATGGGTTTGACGAGGCGACCTGCGTTCACTGCGGGACTGTGCTGAATATCGCCGGCCGTGAGGCATTCACTCCGATTCAGTGCACGAAGTGCGGCAACTCATTTCCGGTTCCGGCGCAGTTGGGCGACTACATTCTCCTGGACAAGCTCGGGCAGGGCGGAATGGGCGCGGTCTTTCGCGGCTTCGATCCGAAACTCAAGAGACACGTTGCGGTTAAGGTGATGCATCGGCAACTTGGCGGGAACAAAGATTTCACGGCCCAGTTCCAGCGCGAGGCGCAGTTGCTCGCATCCCTGAACAATCCGAACGTGGTCCAGGTCCACAACTTCGGCGAGAAGCACGGACAGCCGTACATCGTCATGGAACTGGTCGACGGCGGCCGCCTGGATCGCATGATCAAGGAGCACGGCCCGCTCAAGGAATCCTTCGTGGTTCACACGGCCATGAACATCATCAATGGCCTTCATGCCGCGGCCAACATGGGATTGGCCCATGGCGACCTGAAACCTGAAAACGTGCTGTTCGACCGTAACGGCAACGCAAAGGTCGTGGATTTTGGGTTGGCGCGGTTCAAGGGCGAGGTTCAGAGGCCTGGCGAGGTCTGGGGGACGCCGTTCTATATCGCGCCTGAAGTTGTGCGCGGCAAACAACCGAACACGAATGCCGATATCTATAGCCTGGGGTGCACGCTCTTCCATGCGCTTGCCGGCCGGCCGCCGTTCAGCAAGGAAAACGTGCAGGAGACCGTGCTGGCCCGACTGAAGGAGCCGGCGCCCGATCTGCGCGCAATCCGGCCTGACATTCATCCGGAGACCGCTGCAGTCGTGGCGCGCATGCTTGAGGCGGATCCGTTCGTCCGCTACCCGAACTACGACTCGCTCGTCACGGATATGGCGGCAGCGCAGAAAGCTTTGTCGGGCATTGCCACGGCCGCTCCGCCGAAGAAAAGGAAATCGGCGGCGCCCGTTATCGTGGTCATCGCGGCGCTCCTGGCCGTTGTTGCATTCGCCGCCTACAAGATGACCAAGCGCGAGCCGCCGCCGGCGCAGCCGCAGAAGGTGATGAAACTGGTCGGCGGCAAGCTGGTCCCGACCGATGAATCCGGATCGACGCAGGAGCCTGCAACGGCTCCGGCGGCCATGGCTTCACAGACTTCGAAGCCGACCCCTGTGGCACCTTCCATCCTGGCAGCCGACGACGCAGGCAACTATGCAGAGTGGGTCAATGGATCAACCGGCGGTTCGGGCTTCGGCCGTTGGATTCTGCGGTGCGGGGAAAACGCCGGCTTCTTCATCGGCACTTCCCTGGACAACTCGGGCGGCACGGGAGGGATCGACACGCGCGGGAAGTCCTGGGGATTGTTCACTCACTCCAAGGGATTTGCAGACGCGTACCGGCCGTTTGACCGGGGACCGCTCGCGGTTTCGCCCCAGCGTTTCATGTTCGACTTCGACAATGGCAAAATCGACCTCGGCGGATCGTCGGCGGGGTGGGGCCTTCAGAACGCGGCGAGCAATACGCTTTGGGAGTTCTACTCGGCGGGCGGCGACACGTACATCATGCGCGACGGCTACGGCGAGGCCAACTCCGGAATTCGCTTCACGACAAACGGCCTGCATTTTGAATTCAGCCTGATTGAAAAGACGTCCTATTCCGTCACGATTCTGTCGGGTGGAACGACGAACGTTCGCACCGGCAAGTTGATTGAATGTCCGGACCAGAGCATCTCGATGCTCCATCTTTGGAGTTTCAACGCCGGTCCCGGCAAAGACCACGACGTCTATTTCAACAGCCTGAAGATCGTCGAGTAGTCCGGTCAATCCACTTGCTTTCAAAACGCCTGCGCGCGTATTCTAATCGGTCATTTTGAAGGAAGGCACGATGCTCGAACCTGTTTCCAACAAAGTCAGTTTCCCGGAGCTTGAGGCGGACATCCTGAAGTTCTGGGAGAAACACGACACATTCAAGAAGTCGCTTGAACTGCGCAGGAATTCCCCGGAGTTCGTTTTCTACGACGGTCCCCCGTTTGCCACGGGCCTTCCTCACTACGGCCACCTTCTGGCGGGCACGATCAAGGACATCGTGCCGAGATACCAGACCATGCGCGGCCATTTCGTTGAGCGTCGATTCGGTTGGGACTGCCACGGCCTGCCCGTTGAATACGAGATGGAGCAGGAGCTCAAGATCAGCGGAAAGCGCGACATCGAAAAGATGGGCGTCGATGTCTTCAACGAGAAATGCCGAAGCATCGTGCTGCGCTATACCCGCGAGTGGCGCCAGATCGTCACGCGCATGGGCAGGTGGGTGGACTTCGACAACGACTATAAGACGATGGACAAGCCCTACATGGAGTCCATCTGGTGGGTCTTCAAATCGCTCTGGGACAAGGACCTGATCTACGAGGGGAACAAGATCCTCCCGTACTGCCCGCGTTGCGCGACGCCGCTGTCGAACTTCGAAACCAATCAGGGCTACGAGGAAGTCCAGGATCCCGCAATCACGGTGCGCTTCGCCCTGCAAGGTGCGCAGCGGACATATGTCCTCGCGTGGACGACGACCCCGTGGACCCTGCCGTCCAACCTCGCCCTGGCCGTCGGCCCCAAGATTCAATACGTGAAGATCAAGGACGGCGAGGACATCTACGTTCTCGCGAAGGACCGTCTCCCGGTCTATTACAAGAAGCCGGACCAGGTTCAGCTTCTCGAGGAAATGGACGGCTCGAAACTCGTGGGCCTTCGCTACGAACCGCTGTTCCCGTATTTTGCGGACCGGAAGGATGCAGGCGCGTTCCGAGTCTGCGCCGCCGATTTCGTGTCCACGGAAGACGGCACGGGCATTGTGCACATCGCCCCGGGGTTCGGCGAGGATGACTACCAGCTAGGGCGGGCCGAGAACCTCCCGGTGGTCTGCCCGGTCGACGAGGAAGGCCGCTTCACGGCCGCCGTATCCGATTACGCCGGCCGCGAGGTAAAGGGGGCCGACGGCGACATCATGCGCCGCCTGAAGGAGGAGGGGAAGCTCGTCCACCGCAGCACCATCCAGCACAGCTATCCTCACTGCTGGCGCTGCGACAAGCCCCTCATCTACAAGGCCATCTCCACGTGGTTCGTGCGCGTCGAAAAGATGAGGGAGCGCATCATGGCCGCCAATCAGCAGACCTGCTGGGTGCCGGACCATCTGCGCGACGGCCGCTTCGGCAAGTGGCTGGAGGGCGCACGAGACTGGGCCATCTCACGCAACCGCTACTGGGGCGCGCCGCTGCCGGTCTGGCGAAACAGCGAGGGCGAGCTGATCTGCGTCGGCTCGGTGGCCGAACTGGAGAAACTTTCCGGGAAGAAGATCGACGACCTTCACAAGCATTTCGTGGACATGATTGAGGTGCCGTCCGCCAAGGGCGGGTCGCCGCTGAGGCGCATACCTGAAGTGCTGGACTGCTGGTTCGAAAGCGGGTCCATGCCGTACGCACAGTCCCATTATCCGTTCGAGAACAAGGAGCGGTTCGAAGCCCATTTTCCCGCAGACTTCATCGCCGAGGGCCTCGACCAGACCCGCGGATGGTTCTACACGCTCATGGTTCTCTCGACGTCCCTGTTCGACAAGCCGGCGTTCAAGAACGTGATCGTGAACGGCCTCGTCCTCGCCGAGGACGGCCGGAAGATGAGCAAACGGCTCAAAAACTATCCCGACCCGGTCGCCATGCTCAACACGTATGGGGCGGACGCCCTGCGGCTCTACATGATCTACTCGCCTGTTGTGCGGGCGGAGAACCTCTGCTTCTCGGAGGAAGGCGTCAAGAACGCCCTGCGGCATCTGCTGATCCCGTTATGGAACTCGTTCAGTTTCTTCGTGACGTATGCGCGGATCGACGAATGGAGTCCAAAGTCGAAGGTCCAAAGTCCAAAGTCAGCCAACCTTCTCGATCGGTGGATTCATAGTTCACTGGAACGCCTGACCGCGGATGTGGTGAAAGCCATGGACGGCTACGACCTCCAGCAGGCGGTCCGGCCGTTCGTGCGCTTCATCGAAGACCTGACCAACTGGTACATCCGCAGGAGCCGCCGGCGCTTCTGGAAGAGCACGGACGACGACGACAAGGCCCAGGCGTATGCGACGCTGTACGAGGTCCTGCTCAGACTTTCGAAGATCGCCGCGCCGTTTGTGCCGTTTGTCAGCGAGGCGATCTACCGGAACCTTCGTACCGCGGACATGCCCGAGTCCGTGCATCTCTGCGACTTCCCGGTCAGCGACGGCCGCGGGCGGGACATGGAACTCGAGACCCAGATGGACGACGTCATGGCTGCCGTCGGCCTCGGCCGCCAGCTGAGGGCGGACCACAACCTGAAGGTCCGCCAGCCGCTGAGAGGGATTCACGTTGT
>CAYQYB010000241.1:0-4428 GCA_964421535.1 uncultured Verrucomicrobiota bacterium
GGTCTTGCCCTGGACCGCACCGGCATCGCGCTTCTCGGTGCGCTCGCGATGGTCGTCTCCGGCGTGGTCTCCGAGAAGGCCGCCCTCCTGAGCGTCGACTACCCGACGATCGTCCTTTTGTACGGCCTCATGGTGGTGTCCGGCCAGCTTCGCCTCGGCGGGTTCTACACTTGGGTCGCGCTGAAGATCAGCGGGCTGACCCATCGTCCGGCGGCCTTCCTGTTCATCGTGATGCTGGTGAGCGCGGCCCTCTCCGCGATCATGGTGAACGATATCATCTGTCTCGCGTTCACGCCCATCCTCGCGGTGGCGATGCTCCGCGCCGGCCTCAACCCGGTCCCCTACCTTCTCGGCCTCGCTGTCGCCAGCAACATCGGGTCCGCCGCAACGATCATCGGCAACCCGCAGAACATGCTGATCGGCCAGGTCGGCGCTCTTCACTTCGGCAGGTTCCTTCTCTGGTGCGCGCCGCCGGCGATGGCCAGCCTCCTCCTGTCGTACGCGGTGATCAAGTTCCTGTACCGGGGCCGCTTCAGGGCCGCCGCGTCGGCCGTCGGCGCCCAGCACGAGAACTGGCCGCCGCTGAACCGTCACCAGAGCACGAAGGGCCTCGCCGCGACGGCGATCCTGATCCTGCTGTTCTTCACGCCCGTGCCCCGGGAGCTGAGCGCCATGACGATCGCGGGCCTTCTCCTGTGCAGCCGGCGGATGCAGACGCGGCAGATCCTCGACCTGGTGGACTGGCATCTCATCACGCTCCTCATCGGGCTCTTCGTGGTGATCGCAGGCATCCAGACGACGAACCTGCCAGCGCTGGCGGTCGAATGGCTCAAGGTTCACGGGGTGGACATCCGCAATCTCTACGTCTTCGCGCTGGTGTCGAATCTGTTGAGCAATCTCGTGAGCAACGTTCCCGCGACGATGGTCCTGGTGAATTTCACGGACGCGGGATCGCCGGTGTCGTGGTATGTTCTGGCGCTGGCGACGACGTTCGCGGGGAACCTGTTCACGATCGGCAGCATCGCGAACCTGATTGTGATCGAACAGGCGAAGACCTACGGGATCAACATCTCGTTCCGCGAGCACGCGAGGGTCGGCGTGCCGGTGACGTTGGTTTCCATGATGGTTCTTCTCGCGTGGATATGGCTGCGATCGGCATAGCTCGGAAATAGGAGGCGTGAAACCCATGACGAACATCATGCTGCTGCTTGTGCTCGGAATTGTCGCGGGATTGTTGAGCGGGCTCCTGGGGATCGGCGGCGGGATCATCATTGTTCCCGCGCTGGTGTTCCTCTTCGGCTTCTCCCAGCACTTGGCCCAGGGAACAACGCTGGCCCTCATGGTCCCGCCCATCGGGATCCTCGCGGCGTGGATGTACTACAAGCAAGGCAATGTGGACCTGTCCGCCGCCGCGCTCATCTGCATCGGGTTCGTGGTCGGCAGCCTGTTCGGCGCGAAATTCGCTTCGGCCGTCCCGGACCTGGTCCTCAAGAGGATCTTCGGAGTGCTCTTTCTCGCCGTCTCCGTGCGCATGATCATCGCGAAGTGACGCGGGAACAGGGCGGGAAAATGTTACAGGGCACATAATTGTCTTGCACTAAAACGCGAACCTCTCTAGGGTGCCCTGCTTTCAAAAGGGGTGCCGATGAATCCGAAAACGAAGAAGGAGCTCACGAAGCACGTCGTGAGCTATGAACTGCTGGGCTTCGGCCTAGTGATCTTTTTCCTGTGGATCGACGAGATCCTGGATTTGCCGCACCACGTTCTGGGCGCGCCCGCGACTCCCATCAACTGGAGAGAGAGCCTGTTCGAGTCTTTGCTGACCGTGGGACTGGCGGCACTCGCCGTCTTCCTGACCCGGCAGTTCCTGATGCATATCAAGTACCTCGAGGGCTTCCTTCTTTTCTGCGCCGGCTGCAAGAAGGTTCGGCTGAGGGGTGTATGGATTCCTGTGGATGTCTTCGTCCGGGATCACTCCGCGGCCGAAGTCTCTCACGGGCTTTGTCCCGACTGCCTGGCGATGTATTGCGGCGATTGGAAGGCTCCAGACACGCGGCTGTGGACAAGGGAATCGCCTGATCCCGGCTGAGCCGTGCCCCTTGACCCCCTTTCCCCGAGGGTGCTAGAATGTGGCCATCGGGTAAAGGCACGGGCAAGCATGTCGCCAGCATCTACTCCATCCAGCGAGGCGGAGCGGCTTTCGGAGCTTCGACGGTACGATATTCTCGACACCCCCCCGGAAGCGCCGTTTGACCGGATCACATCGATCGCCTCCGATCTTTTCCACGTTCCGATTTCGATCATCAGCCTCGTGGACCAGGACCGAATCTGGTTCAAGTCCCGCGTTGGCATTGAAATCAACCAGTCCGCCCGCGAGTCAGGCCTTTGCGATACCGCCATCACGAAGCCCGGCGTGTATGTCGTGCCGGACACCACAAAAGATGATCTGACCAGGAACCATCCCCTCGTGCAGGCGAAGAACGGCGTGCGTTTCTACGCGGCGGCCCCCTTGCGCACGAGGCGCGGGCATGTCATCGGAGCGCTCTGCATTCTCGACACGGCCCCGCGCCAGCTGACCGCCGCGCAGCAGGACGCCCTGGTGAGCCTCGCGGCCATTGTCATGGACCAGCTGGATTTCAGGCTGGCCCGAAAGACCGTCGAAAAGGCGGCGGCGGATGATGCGATCGCGGAGGAGCGGCGGCTGTTCATGGGCGGGCCGACCGTGGTTTTCAGGTGGAAAGCCTCGGCGAACTGGCCGGTCGAGTACGTTTCGCCGAATCTCGAGCAGTTCGGATACACGCCGGACGAACTGATCAGCGGCAGGGTGCCCTACGCGACCCTGGTGCATCCGGAAGATCTCGCGCGAGTGGCCGAGGAAGTCGATCGATTCAGCCGGTCCGGCGTATCGTCCTTTGAACAGGAGTACCGCATCCTGACCCGGGACGGCCAGGTGCGGTCGGTCTACGACTTCACGCGTATTGTCCGCGATGCGGCGGGCACGATCACGCATTACCACGGCTATGTGCTCGACGAAACGGCGCGGAAGCGCGCCGAGGAGGCGCTGAAGGAGTCCTGGGCGAAATACGAGGCGGTCGTCGAGTCGTTCGACGGCCTGATCTACATCTGCTCGACCGACTACAAGATCGAGTTCATGAACAAGCGCTTCATCGAGCGCACAGGCTACAACCCCGTCGGGCAGGACTGCTTCCGCGCCATCCACGGTCGTGACAGCATCTGTCCGTGGTGCGTCAACGACAGCGTTCTCAGGGGGAAGACGGTCCGGTGGGAGGTTCTCAGCCCGAAGGACAACCGCTGGTACTTCGTGGTGAACTCGCCCATCACCCACCCCGACGGGCGCGTGTCCAAGATGGCCATGATCATGGATGTCACCGAGCGCAAGCAGTCCGAGGAGCAGCTCAAGCGCCGCGAAGCGATCCTCGAGGCCATCGCGTTTGCGTCCGAGCAGTTCATGCGGAAGTCCGCGTGGGAGCAATGCGTCCAGGACGTGCTGGCCCGCCTCGGCCAGGCCACCGGCGTCAGCCGCGTCTACATTTTCGAGAACAAGCCCATGGCGGGCGGCGACGTCCTGTCGACGCGCCGGTTCGAGTGGACGAGCGCGGGTGTCGCCTCCCTGATGTACAACCCGGATCTGCACGACGTCTCCTTGCGCTCGAGAGGCTTCGCCCGATGGTCGGATGTGCTCGGGCACGGAGATGTCATCGACGGGCACGTTCGCGAATTTCCCGAGTCGGAGCGAGCGGTCCTTTCGATGGTGGACGTGCGGTCGGCCCTCGTGGTCCCGGTGTTCGTGGATCAGTTGTGGTGGGGGTTCATCGGGTTCGACTCGTGCGCCGTGGAAAGGGAATGGTCCACCTCGGAGATCGACGCCCTGAAAACGGCGGCCGGCCTGCTGGGCGCCGCCGTTCAGCGCCGCCGGTCCGAGGAAGCCCTCCGCACGAGCGAGGCGAGAAACCGCGTGATTCTCGATGCGATCCCGGACCTCATGTTCAGGATCAGCAAAGACGGGGCTATCCTTGATTGCAAGGCGGAGAAGGAATCCGACCTGGTTGCCCCGCCCGACCAGATCATTGGAAAGAGGCTTGCCGAATACCTTCCCTCGAAAGTGGCCCAGCAGGGAATGCATTACATCGCCCAGGCGCTGAGCACCGGCAAGAAGCAGGACTACGAGTACGAACTTCTGCTGGGCGGGAAGCTGAAGACCTTCGAATGTCGCATGGTGGTCAGCGGGGAAAACGAGGTGCTATCGATTGTTCGCGACATCACAGAGCGCAAGGCCGCCGAGGCGCAGCTGACGAAACTTTCGCGCGCGGTCGAGCAGACGGCCGACAGCATTCTGGTTACGGACCGGAATGGCATCATCGAGTACGTCAACCCCGCCTTCGAGAAGATGACCGGCTACGGCCGACG
>CAYQYB010000242.1:0-4412 GCA_964421535.1 uncultured Verrucomicrobiota bacterium
CCAAAGTCTAAGGTCCAAGGTTTGGACACGGATGACTGTGGACTTGGGACTTTGGGCTTCACAACCACGCTTTCCCCCCTACAATGACGCCCATTCTTCAAGGCGGAGACAGCATGGCAGTAAAAAAACAGTCCAATTGGTGGCGCTTCGTGAACTCCGACGGCGAGTTCACTGCTGAAGCGTTTGAACAGGTCAACCGGCTGTATTTCCCGATCGCCAACGAGGCGGGGATGCGGTCGTGGGTCTCGCCGCATCTGCAGGGCAGTCCGGCCACAAGCCATAACGAATATCTTGGCTTGCCGCTGTCCGCCGAGGACCTGCCGAACTGTCTCGTGCATCGCGGCTTCTGGGTCGCTGAAAAGAGCGGGACACCATTCTCGCTTTCCTCGATTTCCCCCGACGGCCTCAAAGCCCACTTGGACAGGAAGTCCGCGACGATCGACGCCGGCCCGGGCTGGTTCAGTATCGCGAAATCGGCTGCCGGCCGTTTCTCGGTCCGCGCAACGCTCTGGTCGCCGGTCGACGTGAGCGAGAAGATCGAGCTGATGCAGGTCGAGGTGACCAACACATCGCGCCGCAAGCTGGAGTTCAACGCGTATGCGGCGATCCCGCTCTTCGCGCGGTCTGCCGACAACCTCCGCGACCACCGGCACGTCACCGCGCTTCTGAACCGCGTTCAGCTGAACGCGCACGGCGTGACGGTCTGCCCGACGATGTCGTTCGACGAGCGCGGGCACAGGGAGAACCGGATCCGGTACAGCGCGCTGGCGATCGGCGCGGGCGGTTCTGCGCCGGAAGGAATCTGGGCCACGCAGGAATCGTTCCTGGGCGAGGGTGGAAGTTTCGCCGCGCCAGCCGCGGTATGGCGCCGTGAAATCAAGCCTGCCGCGAGCGTTCGGTCCATGCAGGGACAGGAAGCCATCGGCGGATTCCGGTTCAAGTCGGTCTCGCTGAAACCCGGGAAAACCGCGAAATTCCTGCTGGTTTCGGGCATTTCCGAGGATTCGCGCGACGTCGCGAAGTGGACGAGTTGGGCGCGCAAGCCGGGCGTCGTGTCGCGATCGCTGGCGTTCACGAAGAAGTACTGGCTGGAGAAGATCGGCCGGATTTCGTTCGGCACGCCGGACGCGCAGTTGAACAACTGGCTGACGTGGGTGAACTTCCAGCCGATCCTGCGGCGGCTCTACGGCAACTCGTACCTGCCGCAGTTCGACTACGGCCGCGGCGGCAAGGGCTGGCGCGACCTGTGGCAGGACTGCCTCGCGCTCCTGCTCTCCGATCCGAAGTCCGTGCGCGGGATGCTGCTTCACAATTTCGGCGGCGTGCGCATCGACGGCTCCAACGCGACGATCATCGGCGGCAAGGGCGAGTTCATCGCGGACCGGAACAACATTCCGCGCACGTGGATGGACCACGGCATCTGGCCGCAGTACACGACGCTGCTTTATGTGGATCAGACCGGCGACTTCGACTTCCTGCTGCAGGAGCGCGAGTACTTCCGCGACCCGCAGATCCTCCGCTGCCGCCATCGCGACGCGAAGTGGAACGAGGAGTACGGCTACAACCTCCGCACGCACCGCCGCAAAATCTACAAAGGCACGATCTACGAGCACATGCTGGTCCAGAACCTGACCGCGTTCTTCAACGTCGGCGAGCACAACATCTGCCGGCTCGAAGGCGCGGACTGGAACGACGGCCTCGACATGGCGCCGCACCGCGGCGAATCGGTCGCTTTCAGCGCGTTCTATGCCTGGAACCTGGAGCGCCTCGCGCAAACCGCGGAACTCCTTGCGACGCAAGGGCATACGCACGTATACCTCGCGCGCGAGCTGGTGATGCTGTTGGACCGTCTGCCGGGAAGCCAGCGCGTGAATTACGGATCGGTCGAGGCGAAACAGGACCGGCTGCACGAGTACTTGAGCGTCGTGTCGAAGGACGTGACGGGCCACAAGATGGCGGTGCGCGTGGATGAGCTGATCAAGGATCTGCGCGCGAAGAGCCGCGACCTTTCGGCCCGGATCCAGAAGCAGGAATGGGTTTCCGGGGGGCAGGGGCTCTCCTTCTTCAATGGATATTACGACGACAACGGCCGCCGCGTGGAAGGCCGTCACAAGTACGGCACGCGCATGTCGCTGACGGGGCAGGTGTTCCCGGTCATGGCTGGGATCGCCACCGACGAGCAGATCGACAAAGTGGTCGCGTCGGTCGGCCGCCTTCTGAAGGACCCGAAGACCGGCGGCATCCGGCTGAACACCGACTTCGGCGGCATCCAGCACTCGCTGGGCCGCGCGTTCTCGTTCGCGTATGGCGAAAAGGAAAACGGCGCGGTCTTCAGCCACATGGCGGTGATGTATGCGTTCGGGCTGTACCTGCGCCGGCGGCCGGAGGCCGGGCGCGCGGTGTGGACGACGCTGTACCGCATGGCGACCGACGCGGCGACGGCGAAGATCTTCCCGTGCATACCGGAGTACTTCAACGCCGAGGGGCGGGGGATGTACTGCTTCCTGACCGGCTCGGCGTCGTGGCTGATCTACCTCCTGCTGACGCAGGTCTTCGGCGTGCGCGGGGAGGGGGGCGACCTGGTGATCGATCCCCAGCTCACGAACGACGACTTTGGCGCCGGCCGCGCCTGCACGATTCGCACTCATTTTGCGGGCCGGCCGCTGAAGATTACTTTCTCGAATCCTCGGGGCCTGCGGCCGGGGCGGTACGCAGTCGGCCGCGTGGAAGTGGGCCGGGAACCGCTGGCGTTCATGCCGCGGGCGGGCGGCGGGGTGCGCCTGAGCCGGCGGGTTCTGCAGGCGTTTCCTGCGGATCGCGAGACGGGCCTGACGGTGAATCTGGTCCGGAGGAGCGAAGTTGCCTTGTAGTTGGCGGGGACTAGCCTACAATTGCCCCATCTTACCGGGAGACGTTCAGGATGAAGCCGTTTGTGAATGAAGGTGCGATCAAAGCGATTGCGGAGGGCACACATGGCTCGCCCTACGACGTGCTGGGCATGCGCGAGGTGCGGGGCCAGAACCACGGCGTGGTCGTCCACACCTTCCAGCCGTTCGCGCAGACCGTCGAGGTGGTTGACACCGCCAGCGGGCAGGCGCAGGCGATGGGCCGGATTCACGCGAACGGTTTGTTCGAGTACTTCTTCCCGGGCCGCCAGCGCTTCCCGTACCGCCTGCGCATGACCGGTTACGACGGGCATAAATGGGAGCTGGACGATCCGTACCGCTTCCCGCTGCAGATCACCGACTTCGACCTTTACCTCTTTGGCGAGGGCACCCACTACCGCACGTACGAGAAGATGGGCGCGCACCCGATGACGATCGACGGCGTCGAGGGCGTGCACTTCGCGATCTGGGCGCCGAACGCCCAGCGCGTCAGCGTCGTGGGCTGGTTCAACCGGTGGGACGGCCGTCATCATCCGATGCAGCACCGCGGCAATTCCGGTCTCTGGGAAATTTTCATCCCGAACATGATGCCGGGCGACCTCTACAAGTTCGAGATCAAGGGCCGCCACGGCGGCTACCTCGGGCAGAAGGCCGACCCGTACGGCTTCGCCGCCGAGATGCGCCCGAAGTCGGCATCGGTCGTGTGGGATATTCACAAGTACCAGTGGAATGACAAGCAGTGGCTGGACAAGCGGCACAACACCAACTGGTTCGAGGCGCCGATGAGCGTGTACGAGGTTCATCTCGGCTCGTGGATGCGCGTGCCCGAGGACAACTGCCGCTGGCTGACGTACCGCGAGCTGGCGGACAAGCTGATTCCCTACGTCAAGAACCTGGGCTACACGCACATCGAGATGATGCCGATCTCCGAGCATCCGTTCGACGGCTCGTGGGGCTACCAGACGATCGGCTACTACGCGATCACGTCGCGCCACGGCACGCCGGACGACTTCAAGTACTTCGTGGACCGCTGCCACCAGGAGGGGATCGGCGTGATCCTCGACTGGGTGCCGGCGCACTTCCCGAAGGACGGCCACGGCCTCGCGTATTTCGACGGCACGCACCTCTACGAGCACGCCGATCCGCGCAAGGGCGAACACAAGGACTGGGGCACGCTGATCTTCAACTACGGCCGCAACGAAGTCCGGACGTTCCTCCTGTCGAACGCGGTCTTCCTGGCGGACGTGTACCACATCGACGGCTTGCGCGTGGACGCGGTGGCCAGCATGCTGTACCTCGACTACTCGCGCAAGGAAGGCGAGTGGATTCCCAACCAGTACGGCGGGCGCGAGAATCTGGAAGCGATTGACTTCATGCGCGAGCTGAACACGGTCGTTCACAGCGAACACCCCGGCGCGATGGTCATCGCTGAAGAATCCACCTCCTGGCCGCAGGTGACCCGCCCGACCTACGTCGGCGGTCTGGGCTTCAGCATGAAGTGGAACATGGGCTGGATGAACGACACCC
>CAYQYB010000243.1:0-4384 GCA_964421535.1 uncultured Verrucomicrobiota bacterium
GTCTATCAGCGCCGGTTCGGCGGCGACCTGATCGGCGTGATGGAGAAGCTCGACTACCTGCAGAAACTTGGCGTCAACGCGATCTACCTCAACCCCGTGTTCACGGCGCCGTCCCTGCACAAGTACGACGGCGCGTGCTTTCACCACATCGACCCCACGTTCGGCCCGGACCGCGACGGCGACATGGACATGCCCGGCCGCGCCGGCGAGACGGAGGACCCGGCGACGTGGGTCTGGACAGCCGCCGACCGCTATTTCCTCGATCTCGTGCGCGAGATCCACCGGCGCGGGATGCGCGTGATCATCGACGGCGTGTTCAACCACACGGGGCGGAACTTCTTCGCGTTCCAGGATCTGCTCAGGAACGGGAAAAAGTCGCGCTACGCCGACTGGTACCGCATCACGAAGTGGGGCCGGGACGGCACGTTCGACTACAAGGGCTGGTTCAATCACAAGGGCCTGCCGGAGCTGGGGCGGGGGAAGGACGACCTGGCCGACCCGGTCCGCGAGTACATTTTCAACGTCACCCGCCGCTGGATGGACCCGCACGGCAATGGCGATCGTTCCGCCGGCGTTGACGGCTGGCGGCTGGACGTGGCGTTCTGCGTGCCGCACGGGTTCTGGAAGAAGTGGCGCGCGCACGTGAAGAGCATCAATCCCGACGCGTTCCTGACGGCCGAGATCGTGGACTTGGCGACGGACTACCTGCGCGGCGACGAGTTCGATTCCGTGATGAACTACATGTGGCTGTTCCCGACGGTGCGCTTTTTCGGACCCTCGGCGACGCCCGCGACTGCGTCCGATTTCAGGCAGGACCTCGACGCCCTGCGGCGCGCGTATCCCGAGGATGTCGGCTACGTTCTGCAGAACCTTCTGGATTCGCACGACGTGGGACGCATCGCGACGATTCTCGAGAACCGCCTCGCGCCGGAGAAGAACTGGGACAGCTACTTCAGCCTGTCCCGCGCGCAGGGGAATCCGAAGCTGAACACGCGCCGGCCGTCGAAGAAGGCGCTCCGCGTTCTGAGGCAGATGGTGGTTTTCCAGATGACGATGCCGGGCGCGCCGATGATCTACTACGGCACGGAAGTTGGCCTGTGGGGCGCGAACGATCCCGACAACCGCCAGCCGATGCTGTGGGACGACATCAAGCGGAAGCCCGAGTCGCACACGCCGCGGGGAAAGTGTCCGTCCTCTCCGGGCGCGCCCGACAAGCGCCTGTTCAAGTTCTACCAGCGGACCATCGGCCTGCGAGAAAAGCACGCGGTCCTGCGGCGTGGGGACCTGAAGTGGCTGAAGACCTCCAGCGAACGGCTGCTGGCTTACTCGCGGTCGGATGCGAAGTCCGAGATCGTCGTTCTTCTCAACGCGGGCGACGAGACGGCGGCCTGGGAGCTGGAATCGCCGGCGGTCGACCTGTGGAAGTCGAGAAAAGTCAGGCCGGGCCGGATCACGATCGAGCCGCGCGGCTGGAGGGTGTTCTCTACGAGGTAGGTTCCGAGGCGCGTGCCGCGTCAGTCAGCGAGCCGGGTTCGCAGACCTTTTTTTTTACTCCCAACCGGATCCCGTACGAATTGGACGCCAGTTCCCCGTTCCAGAACGGCATGAGCGCGGGGTTCGTGTTGCGCCCGGTGCGCATGAACGCCCGAAATTCCGTGATGCCCTTTCGTTCGAAGTAGTAGGTCCGGATGGACACGTCCCTCGTGATCTGCTGGCCGGGCCGGAGGCAGACCGAGTCCGAGCGCGTGTAGAACTGGTCGCGCTGGGGCTCGTAGACGAAGCTGTCGTGGCGGCCGTCGGGATAGATCCACGTGAAGAAGAACTCGGGGTCGCGGGGGACCCACAGGGGCAGCTTGCTGATGTTCTTGATCGTCACCTGGAAAACGATCGGCTCGCCAATCGCCAGCTCCGGCTCATCGGAGGCGATCGAGACCCTCAGGATGTTCGAGTCGTCGTGGTCGTTCAGGGAGCCGACTTCTTTCGGGATGTATCGGTCTGGAATGGTCGAGCAGCCCGCCATCAGGAGGCCGCCCGCGAGAAGGATTCCGATCTGTAGTTGAAGCCGCATCTTATGTGCCTCTACAGCTTTTCATAAGCATAATCCGTACCATCGCCCCGGCTTCGGCATTCCTTTCCTATAAGTACCGATAAACGGGGTTCCGGTTCAGACCGATTACTCGAAATCCCTGCTTTTTCTCGAAAGCGACAAGAGCTATGAATGTGCCGTAATGAGAACGTACTTTGTCTACATGACCGCCAAGGATCGCGCGGAAGCCCGCCGGCTGGGGCGCGCCCTGCTGAAGGACCGGCTCGTGGCCTGCGTCAATATCCTGGGCTCCATCGAGTCCATGTACTGGTGGAAGGGCGCGGTGCAGGACGGCAGGGAAGTCGCGCTGATCGCAAAGACCTCCGCGCGGAACGTGGACGCGCTGATCCGGAAGGTGCGCGCCGTTCACTCCTACGATGTCCCGTGCGTGGTGGCGTTGCCGATCGCGAAGGGCAACCCGGCGTTCCTGCGCTGGATCGAGCAGGAGACTCAGTTGTTGCGTCGCCCAAGCGTCAGGTAGTACAGGAACGTCAGGATCGCGGTGACCGCCGATGCGACGTAGGTCATGAACGCCGCGTTGAGCACGGCCGCCGCGGCCGGCTGTTCGCCGGGCGTCACGATGCCGGATTCCACCATCAGCCTCTTGGCCCTTGCGCTCGCGTTCCATTCGACCGGCAGCGTGATCAGCGTGAACAGGACCGTAAGCCCGAACACGAGGATGCCGGCTTTGACCAGGAACGGCAGGTGAAAGATCAAGCCGACGAAGAAGATCGGGAGCGCGAGATTGCTGCCGAACTGCGCGGCCGGTACGAGGCCCGATCTCAGCGCGAGGGGCGCGTAGCGGGTCGCATGCTGGAGCGCGTGCCCCGCCTCGTGGCAGGCCACGCCGATCGCGGAGAGCGACTGCGACTGGTAGACCTGCGGCGAGAGGTGCAAAGCCTTTGTCCTCGGATCGTAGTGGTCCGTCAGGAAGCCCTGTGTCATTTCCACGGGCACATCGCGCAGCCCCTGCGCATCCAGGAGATGCCGCGCCGCCTGCGCCCCGGTGAACCCGGACGAAGCGGCCACGCGCGAGTACTTCGAGAACGTGCTCTTCGTCACGAACGTCGCGATCAGCGCCAGCACCACGCCCGGCAGAATCATCATCATGTACAGAGGATCAAGCATCATGGTTCAGCCTTTCGTATGTTCCTGCAGGGAATAGACAATGCGGCACCCCGCCGCGTTCATTGCCAGAACCGGCGGAACGGCGCCGACGAGAAGACGTTGATCGAGCGCGCGTCGACGGTCACGAATCCCTTCCTCCTGTACCACGCGGGGTGTTTCTCCTCGGTGGTCAGCGCAAGCATCCACGGCTTGTCTGGGGCGGGGGGCAGGATGAAGTCCAGAGGCTCCTCGCCGGGGTTGAAGATGAGCAGCAGGCTGTCGTCGTCATCGGCGTCGCCGGTGAACTCGCGGTGGCCGTTGATCAGGCAGGCGAGCGCGACATCCTTTTCCCAGTCGGGCTCCTTGCCGTCGCCGCCGAACCACAGGATGTCGGCGTTGGTTTCGTCGGGCTTCTTTCCGGTGAAGAAGCTCATGCGGCGCAGGCAGGAATGGGCCTTGCGGAAGGTGATGAGCTTCTTGACGAAGGCGTGAAGGTCGGCGTGTTCTTCCAGCAGAGCCCAGTCGACCCAGCTGAGCTCGTTGTCCTGGCAGTACGCGTTGTTGTTGCCGCGCTGCGTCCGCGAGAACTCGTCGCCCGCCGGGATCATCGGTACGCCCTGCGACAGGAACACGGTGGCCAGCAGGTTCTTCTGCTGGCGCTTGCGAATCGTCAGGATCGCGGGGTCGTCCGTGGGGCCTTCCTCGCCGTAGTTCGAGCTGAAGTTGTGGTTTTCGCCGTCGCGGTTCTCCTCGCAGTTGTCCTCGTTGTGCTTGCCGTCGTAGGACACGAGGTCGCGCAGGGTGAAGCCGTCGTGGCAGGTGACGAAGTTGATGCTCTTGAGGGGCATCTGGTTGAGCTTGTCGTACAGGTCCGAGCTGCCGGCCAGGCGCGTGGCGAAATGGCCGAGCATCTCCTTCTCGCCTTTCCAGAAGCGGCGGACCTCGTCGCGGAACATGCCGTTCCACTCCGACCAGCGCTCGTTCGGGAACTTGCCGACCTGGTAGGTGCCCGCGGCGTCCCACGCCTCGGCGATGATCTTCGTGTCGCGCAGGGCGGCGTCCTCGGCGATGTCCTCGACGATCGGCGGGTTCGGCAGGATCTTGCCGTCGGGCCCGCGCGTGAGGACGGACGCGAGGTCGAAGCGGAAGCCGTCGACGTGCATGTGCACGACCCAGTAGCGCAGGCAGTCC
>CAYQYB010000244.1:0-4378 GCA_964421535.1 uncultured Verrucomicrobiota bacterium
TGCTCGGCGGCGCCGGACTGCCGGTGATGCCGTCGTCCACCCACATCGTGCCGGAGTTGTTCCAGAAGCTCGCCGTGACCAAAAGGATGCCGCAGTTCGGCTGCGTACGGATGCACATCTCTTCCCGGCCCCAGGAATCGACCGACGTCACCGGAATGAAGTGCTCCACGATGTACTCGCTGTTGCTCGTGTATTCCACCGCGCGCACGGCGGCGTGGTACTCCCCGATCGTCCCGGAAGCCCTCATGCCGTAGAACGCAAGCCGGTAGACCGAGGAAGGCTGGGCATTCAGCGACTGGATCAGCGGGTTGCTGCTGCCCTGGGTGTTCCTCCGGACGCGGACGGAGTAACCGCCGCCGTGCGCCACTGTCGCGTCGCGCTCCCAGTAGTTCAGCGGGTTGTATACATCCGTGTAGAACAGCCAGCCGTCGGGAACCCCGTCGCTGTTGGCATCGGCTTCGAAGCCGGTGTTCTGGAGCGCGACGATGGACGGCGTCTCCGCGACGGCGACCTCATTGCTGAACCGGAACGGCTCATCGGCGATCGCGGCCCCCTCGGCGCAGTGCGGGTCCCGCGACAGAATATTCCCCGCCGTGCTCAAGCCGTTCATAGCCGGGTAAGGCTCGATGTGCCGTTCCCGGCAGTAGGCGAACAACTCCTGGAACAGCGACCGGTTCGAGCGGCCGAGGCCGTAGTCGTCGCGGTCCAGCCACCAGAGCGAGTCGTAAGAAAACTCGGCGCGGTTGATCTTGAGCGCGGCGAATCGGTCGACCGCGCGCTTCGCCTCGTTGACGCCGTCGGGCGCGCCCAGCGGCCAGCCGAAGAGACAGATGCCTCGCCACGGGCGGTCCGGCCAGTCCCGGATGCTCACACCCGCCACGCGAACGACACCGCCCGACGCCGACAGCAGCTGCTTCAGCGTCTGGACGCCGTAGAAGAGCCCGGTCGAGTTCGTGGCGGAGACGACGATCAGGCGGTCGGCGAACACCTCGAGCCGGTAGCCCTCCGCGCCGAGGCCGGCGTCCGGCATGACGCCGCGCTGACCGCAAAGGCGGGAGGCCTGCGGATCGGAGAGCGGATTGGCAAGCACCACGCGCGCGCCCGCGGCGCTCGCCGTGTCCGTCACGGCGACGGCCAACCCGAGCAGGCCGCACGCGTTCGTGAAATCGCGCGCGGTGAACAAATCGACGGAATTTCCTGCCATGCACGCGACGGCCCACGCGCCCGTCATCGCCACATCGAATCCCTTCAGCGCGAACTCCTGCGGCTGAGGCGCGACAAGCGACTCCACGGAGATCGCGCCGAAGGACGGATTGTCTACCGTGCTGCGCGCCTGGATGTTCAGCTGCTCGTCACGGATCTCCGTCACGAAGCTGAAATTCAGGGCCCGCGCCCACCCCACCCGCGCGTAGATGTCGAGATTCGTCAGGACCTGGCGCCCCTCCAGCCAGACATCGAAGACGCGCGCATTCACGGCGCCGAGGTAGTTCTCCGCAAAGCGGAAGGTCACGCGGTACAGCCCGTTCGGCAGGTCCAGCTTGTACTCGTTCACGCCCCAGCGTTCGGTCTGGTAAAGGCTGTCGTCGCCGGTGTCGGCAATCGTCTGGGAGGTAACCGACACGTTGCCGTTGGTGCAACCCCATCCGCCCTCCGGCGCATACAGGGAATCCGCCGAGTAGACCGTGCCGTCGAGCGCCGTGTAATCGCCGCCGCCGCAGTTGATATGCTTCTCGAAAGCCGAGGCAACAGGAACAAACGAGACGAGCACGGCCGAAAGAACTGCCGGGAATATTCTACCCACGAGACCTTCCTTGGTTCCACTTTACGGAGGCATTTTAGCAGAAACCCGGCGGCGAACCAAGCCTGAACGCCCGATCGCGTCGATGATTTTCAGGTCGGCGGCGGAAAAAGGATATCGGCGCAGACTCTTCGGCGAAACCCATGCAAAGTCCATGCAATGGATCGCGCGCGGCCGGCCTTTGACGATCCGCGCCCAGTGCGCGTGCAGGTCGATGGTGAAGTGGCTGTACGCGTGACGGACCACGATCAGCCGCGGGCCGATCTCCGTGTCGATCCCCAATTCCTCCATCAGCTCGCGGCGGATGCATTCGGGCATCGTCTCGCCGCGCTCGCGCGTCCCGCCCGGAAATTCCCACAGGCCGCCGAGCATCGACGTCTCCTTCCGCTGGGCGATCAGGATTTTCGCGCCGCGGCCGATGACCACGCCGGCGCCGACGATCTTGTGCGGCACCTTGGCTTTCTTTTTCTTCAATGGATACCGCTCCGGGTTCCCGCGCGCGAAGGCCTTGCACACTTTCCACAGGGGACATTCGCTGCATTTCGGATTCCTCGGCGTGCACACCAGCGCACCGAGTTCCATGACGCTCTCGTTGCTGAGGCCGGCGCGGCCGTGGGCAACAAGAGCGTCGGCCCATTGCTGGAAGTTTTTCTCTGCCGCGGCGGACGCGATGTCACCGCCGTACGCCATCACGCGCGACAGAACGCGGATCACGTTTCCGTCGACCACCGCGAGATCGAGCCCGAGCGCGAGGCTTCCAATCGCGGCCGCGGAGTATTCGCCGATGCCCGGCAGGGACAGCAGGCCCTCGCGCGTGCGAGGGAACACGCCGCGGTGATGTTCGACTATTAACCGGGCCGCGTCCTGCGCGTTGCGGGCGCGGGCGTAATAGCCGAGGCCTTCCCAAAGCTTGAGGACATCCTGCCGCGGCGCGCGGGCCAGGGCGCGCAGCGACGGGAACCGCTTCATGAACCGGTTGAAGTACGGGACAACCGTGTCCGCGCGCGTCTGCTGGAGCATCAGCTCGGAGATCCAGACGCGGTACGGGGTGCGGCGTGTTCGCCAGGGAAAACGCCGCGGGTTTTTCCGGAACCAGCGGACGAGGTCGCGGCGAAACGCCTCGATGGTTTTGCGTGGAAGTTTCAACCGAGGCATCTCAATCCGTGTTCAGCTGTTCCGTCGCCAGTCCGCGGCGGCGGTCGCGGAAATAGCGCGAGGCGCGGGCGGTCAACTCGGACCGCGTCATCAGGCGCGGCGCCGAGACCATCTTGGAAAGGATATCCACGGACCATGCCACGCCCCACTTCTCGACCAAGCCGTCCTCGCGCATGAGGTTGCATGTGAAGATCACCTCGTATTTTCCCATGCCGCGGCGCTCGGCCTCCCAGCGCGGGAAGAAAATGCTCGACCCGTTCGTGGCCGCCTGGCTCTGCAGCCATTTCTCCATGGTGCCTTCGCCCTCCGCGGCCGGCGCGGTCTGGACGAGCTTGATCGCCACGCCCTCCTCGGTGCCGCCATCGAGCGCCCGGCGCAACGCCTCGCGCTGTTCGGCCTCGCTTTCCCGCGCGTCCTCGCGCGAGCGCTCGTCGACCGTCGACGGGCCGCACCCGCCGAAAACGAGCAGGGCCAGCGCGGCGGCAATCGGCATCCAGCTGCAGCTGAGTTTCATGGTGACAGAGCGCCCTTCAAACGCCGCCTTCCATAGTAACGGGCCGCGCACAAGACGCCAGCGGAAAGAGATTTTCCTTTGACCGTGCAGGGTCAAAGGACTATGTTCTGATTGGATTTCCTGAGGAGACCGCCGATGGCCGAAAACAAAGAGCAGAGCAACGGGGGCCAACCGCCCAAGATCAACTTCAACGGCAAAGAAAACGGCGGCGCCACTCCCAAGGCCCCGCCGCCGGCGCGGCCGCATCCCACGTCCAAGATGAAGGTCGACCCGAACGCCAAGAAGAAGGAAACGACCCGCATCGACCTCTCCGCCGCCATGCCGATCCCGAAGGGCGTCGCGCCCCGCGAGGACGATGAGCTCAAGAGGAGCACGACCCGGATCGATTGGAACACCGGCCTCATTCCCCTGACGGAAGACCAGCGGCAGGAAGCAGCCAAGAAATCCACGATTCGCATCGAAACGTCGGAGATCACGCCGGTCGCCGAGGACGACAAGGGCGAGGCGGCCAAGAAGTCGACCGTTCGCGTGCAGATCGACGAGGAACGGGTGAAGGGCGACACGGCGCGGCTGGACGCCAAGGCCATCGCCGGGGCCGAGGAGGCCGCCAAGAAGAGAACGGCCCGCATCGACCTGAACGAAGTGCTGGACGAGAGCGACGACATTTTCAAGCGTCGGACGGCTTTGCTGGACGCATCGAAGTTCTCGGGAGCCACGGAGGCGCCGGGGGCACCCCGCACCATCCGGATCAAGCGGCCCGACACACCGCCGACCACCGTCATGAAGCAGCCCCAGCCGGCCGCCGAAGAGGCGGAGCCGATCGAGGCGGCCGCCGCGGAAGTGGACGGCGGCAAGAAGAGCGAGACGGCGCGCATCGATCTCCCTCCCGAGGTGTCCGAGCAACCGCCCAC
>CAYQYB010000245.1:0-4330 GCA_964421535.1 uncultured Verrucomicrobiota bacterium
TGGAGCAGGAGTGCCTGCCGATTCCTTCGGTGACTTGGAAATACGAGAACGTCGTGATGCACGTGCAGATCTTCGCGCACGGCACCCCTGGAGAATCCGTCGCGTACGCGAAGTGCGCGGTCGCGAACGAGGGAACGAAACGCGCGTCCGGCCGCGTGCGGCTGCTCGTCCAGCCCTACCAGGTCTATCCGCCGTGGCAGGGCGGCGGCGGGTTCTCTCCCATCACGCGGATCGCGTACTCGAACGGCGTCGTTTCGGTGAACGGCCGGAACGCGATCTTCATCCCCGGCGGCGCCGACGACTTCGCGGTGTACAGCGAAAATGCCGACCGCGGCGCGGGCGCGGCGATTCGTCGCTTCGACCGCTGGCGTCCGTTCAGGCCGCGGTACATGGAAGACCCCGCGGGCTTCGCGTCGGGCGCGATCGACCTGGATTTCCGGCTCGGGCCGGGGGCGAAGAAGGACTTCTTCATGCTGCTGCCGCTGCATGATGGAGCAATGGTAGGGCGAGGCGTCCCCGCCGAGCCGCGTGCTCTCTCAAACGGCTCAGCCGGAGGCTTCGCCCTACCCGCGTCAGTCGACGCGGCCCGTCTTTTCGATGAGCGCCTGAAGGAAGTCACTGCCTACTGGTCCCGCGAGGTGAATCGCGTCGAGATCCGCGTGCCGGACCGAGACCTCGTGGACGCGTTCAAGGCGAACATCGCGTACAACCTCGTGACGAAGGACGGGGCGGCCCTCCAGCCCGGGTCCCGATCCTACGACAAGGCGTGGATGCGCGACGGGTCGATCGCGGCGAACGCGCTGCTCGAGGTCGGTCTGGCGCAGGAGGCGCGGGACTTCATCGAGTGGTTCGCCGGGTTCCAGTACGACACCGGCGAGGTCCCGCCGATCATCGACACGAAGGCCGGGGACCCGCTCTGGGAAGAGAAGAAGAACGGCCTCGTGGAGTACGACAGCCAGGGCGAGTTCGTCTGGCTGATCAGCCAGTATTACCGGTTCACCGGCGACCGGGCTTTTCTTGAAGCGATGTTGCCGAAGGCCGAGAAAGCTCTGGAGTTCACGGCGCAGCTGCGGGCGAAACGCCTGACGGCCGAGTACCGCGACAGCCCGCCTGAGAAGCGCGTGTTTTACGGGATTCTTCCCGAATCGACGAGCCACGAAGGCTACTACATGAAGCATTCGTACTGGGACGACTTCTGGGCGCTGAGAGGCTTCGAGGACGCGCGCGACATGGCCGTGGCCCTCGGGCAGACGAACCGGCTGGGCTGGATCGACGCCGAGTACGCCGACTTCAAGAAGTGCGTGTACGATTCGATCTCCCTGCTCTTCAAGCTCAAAGGCATCGACTACATTCCGGGTTGCGCCGAGCTGGGCGACATCGATCCGACGTCGACCGCGGCGGCGATCGTGTACTGCGATCAGCTCGACTCCCTGCCGCCCGCCCAGCTCGAGCGCACGTTCGACCGCTTCATGGACGACCTGCGCGCGCGGCAGCAGCCGGGCGCGCCGTACCGGTTCACGCCGTACGAGATGCGGACGGTGCCGGCGCTCCTCCGCATGGGCCGGAAGGACGACGCCCTGAACCTGCTCCGGTTCATGCTCAAGCACCGCCGGCCGCCTGAATGGAATCACCTCGCCGAAGTCGCACACAGCGACCTGAGGTTCCCCTGTTACATCGGCGACATGCCGCACACGTGGGTCGGGGCGGAGTATATCAACGCCGTGCGCAGCCTCTTTGTTTACGAGGAGGGCGACACGCTTGTTCTTGGCGCAGGGATCGATCCGGCGTGGCTCAAGAGCGACGCACCGATTTCGATCAGCGGGTTCCCCACCTGCTTTGGAAGCATGAGCTTCGAGCTGCGCAAGGACGGCGGCGCCGTGAAAGCCCGCGTATCCGGAACCGCCCGGCCGCCGGATGGTTTCATCCTGAAGTCCCCATTGGACCCGGCTCGGCAGTTCAAGATTTCCGAATTGCCGGCGGAGATCACGATGCGCGACTGAGTGTCTGTGGTGTGGCAGCCGCTCTGCGAGCGGCTTTCCGATCAGCGGCTCACAGAGCCGCTGCCACACCTGGGACCCGGATCTTTCCAAACCTTGGAAGATTTCGCCGTCATTTTTCCACCCCTTGGAAAACCGCGGTTTCCCGTTCGATATTTGACCTCGCGCCGTCTTTCGTAGTATTTTTCAGCCCTCGCAACCAAGGGAGAAACTCATGAGCGAAACAACGCACTTCACGCTGACGCAGAAAGACATTCCCACCCACTGGTACAACATTCTCGCCGATTTCCCCGAGCCGATGCCGCCGCCGCTGCACCCGGCCACGAAGAAGCCGGTCAGCCTGTCGGACATGACGGCCATTTTCCCCGAGAACATCGTCATGCAGGAAATGTGTCCCGACCGGGAGATCGAAATTCCCGCGCCGGTCCGCGAAATCTACGCCCTCTGGCGCCCCACCCCGCTGCTGCGCGCGGTCCGGCTGGAGAAGGCTCTGAACTCGCCCGCGCACATTTACTACAAGTATGAAGGCGCAAGCCCGGCCGGCAGCCACAAGCCGAACACCGCGGTGCCGCAAGCCTACTACAACAAGCTCGCCGGAACGAAGCGGCTCGCCACCGAGACCGGCGCCGGCCAGTGGGGCTCGTCGCTCGCCCTCGCCTGCAAGCTGTTCGGCCTCGAGTGCGTCGTGTACATGGTCAAGGTCAGCTATCACCAGAAGCCGTACCGGAAGATGCTGATGCACACGTGGGGCGCGACCGTCCACTCCAGCCCCACCAAGCACACGCATGTCGGCCGCGCGGTCCTCGAGAAGGATCCGGAGTGCCCGGGCAGCCTCGGCATCGCGATCAGCGAGGCGATCGAGGACACGGTCCATCACAAGGACACGAAGTACTCGCTCGGCAGCGTGCTGAACCACGTGTGCCTGCACCAGACGGTCATCGGCCAGGAGTGCATGAAGCAGATGGCGCTCGCGGGCGAGAAGCCGGACGTCGTCATCGGCTGCGTCGGCGGCGGCAGCAATTTCGCCGGCATTTCCTTCCCCTACATTCGCGAGAAGATCGTGAAGAAGGACCCGGTCCGCATTGTGGCGGTTGAGCCGACGGTCTGTGCGTCGCTGACCAAGGGCGAACTGCGGTACGACTTCGGCGACCAGGCGCAGATGACCCCGCTCATGATGATGTACACGCTGGGACACGACTTCATGCCGCCGTCGATTCACGCGGGCGGGCTGCGCTACCACGGCATGGCCCCGGCCGTCAGCCACGCGTACAAGCTCGGCCTCATCGAGGCGAAGGCGTACGAGCAGACGAGGGTGTTCGAGAACGCGGTGCTGTTCGCGCAGAACGAAGGCATCGTTCCGGCGCCGGAATCTTCTCACGCGATCAGCGCGGCGGTGGACGAGGCCATCGCGGCCCGCGAGGAAGGCAAGAAGCGCGTGATCCTGTTCAACCTGTCGGGGCACGGCCTGCTCGACCTGGCCTCGTACGACTCGTTCATGGCAGGACATTTGAAGAATGGGTGATGGGTTGTTGTCGAAACCCACCCCGCCCTGCGGGCACCCCTCCGTAGGAGGGGAACGACGAAATTCCCCTCCTTTGGAGGGGTGGCGAAGCCGGGGTGGGTCAGAAGTCACACGTTGGCGAAACGGGGGGGAAACATCATGAAAACGCTTCTCGTGGTTCTTCTCGGCTTGTACGCATCGAGGGCCTGGGGTCTTCAGGTCGGGGATCCTGTGCCGGATGTTTCCGCGCCGTCCACGAGCGGCAAGGATGTCCGGCTTGCGGATCTCAAGGGCTCCTGGGTCGTGCTCTACTTCTATCCGAAGGCCTTCACGCCCGGCTGCACGGCGGAATCGTGCTCGCTTCGGGATGGCTACTCGGAGATCCAGAAGCTGGGCGCGACGATCCTCGGCGTGAGCCTCGACAACCTGCCGACGCAGGTCGATTTCAAGGCTAAGTACAACATGCCTTTCGACCTGCTGAGCGACTCCACAAAGGCCGTGGCGAAGGCTTTTGACGCCCTCGGCATCGCGGGGATGATGGCGCAGCGGAAGACGTTCATCATCAACCCCGAGGGCAAGATTGCCCACATTTTCGACAAGGTGAACACCGGCGCGCACGACGAGGAAGTCGCGGCCGTGCTGAAGGATCTGCAGGCGAAAGCGGGCGGACAGTGACCCGTGTTCAGTCACCAGTGACCGGTGACCAGTCCAATCAGGACTGATTACTGGATACTGAACACTGGCTACTGATCACTGGTCACTGAACATGACTGATGTTGCCGTATTCATCTTCATCCTCACCTACATCGGCGTGGCCCTCGGGGAAATCCCC
>CAYQYB010000246.1:0-4300 GCA_964421535.1 uncultured Verrucomicrobiota bacterium
GTGCGAGGGGGTGTGTCCCGAAAGAACGTGAACGCCGCGCGCCTTAAGGTCTTCGCTGACCCGGTTGAAAGAGAGGTCACACCCGCTCACGCGGAAGCCGCGCGCGGCGAGATGGACCGCCACGCCGGCCATGCCGATGCCGGCGACGCCCACGAGGTGGACGCCGCCCGGCGAACCGGCCAGCCGCCGCCGGATTTCGGCGACCTGTCTGCGTCCGGTTTCGAGATCACACAAAACGGCCATACTCTCCGCTTCCCACCTTGACGACCAGCGAGGCCACCGATTCGGCCGCGCTCTGCATCGCACGCGATCGCGTGGCCGCGCTCATCCGCGCCAGGCGGCCCGGCGTCTGCATGCAACCGATGATGTAGTCGACCAGCCACGAAAGACTCAGGTCGCGTTCCGGCACGACATCGACCGCGCCGGATTTTTCCATCGCGCGAGCGTTGACCATCTGGTGGTCGTGCGTCGCGTCGGGGTACGGAATCTGCAGGGCCGGCACGGCGAAGTCGGACAGTTCGGCGCACGTGGACGCGCCGGAGCGGCAGATCGCCAGGTCCGTCCTGGTGTAGATGGGCGCCATGTCCTGCTCGAACGCGGAGACCTCCGCGTTGACGCCGGCATCCTGGTAGCTCTTGCGGATCGCGGCTTCGTCAACGGTCCCGGTCAGATGGATCACACGGATCCGATGCCCCGCCTTGTGGATCTGGATGACTGCCGCGGACGCCACATCGTTCAGCTTGTGGGCCCCGCGGCTCCCGCCCATCACAAGCAGGGTGAAGAGGTCGCGGCCGGGCTCGTGCGGCGCGGCCGTTTTGGCGGCCTCCTCGAGCTCCTTCCGGATCGGCATGCCGGTCACGACGAGATCCTTGCGGCGCAGGTAGAAGCGCGTTTCCTCGAAACTGCCGGCCACGGCGGTCGCCCAGCGGGAGAACAGCGCGATCGCCCGCCCCGGCAGGACATTCGCCTCGTGAAGCACGACGGGGACCTTCAGAGAAAGCGCCGCGGAGACGGGACCAGCTGATGCGTAGCTGCCCATGGCGAGCAGAACATCCGGCGGGTCCTGGCGCATGATTTTCCGGCAGGCCCACGCGGCACGGAGAAGTTTCCACGCCGCGCGGATCGCGCGCATGGAAAAACCGGAAGGCAGGCCCTCGGCCGGCACCGTAACGACAGGGCCGGGCCAGTCTTTCAACGCCGGGGTCTCAACGTCCTTGCCTGCCAGCCACAGTTTAACTTCATGGCCACGCTGTCTCAGGACGTCCGCGGTCGCCAATCCGGGGAAGATGTGGCCCCCGGTTCCGCCACATGCCACTGCAATTTTCAAAGTACAGCCTCTCGTTCAAAAGAAAATTCTTAACCGCGGATAGCGCGGATGACGCGGATGGGAACGACAAAGAAGATCACGGATGGACACTGACGTGACGGATGTTTTCATCCGCGCCAATCGGCGTAATCCGCGGTCAGACTCTTTCCGTTTCCCTCGCTTCGCTTCCTTCGTTATCTTCTGTTTCTCTCTTCTTCCGTGGTCACCGTCTTCGCGATGCTCACAGTGCCCTACCAAGCCCCTTCCCGCTCGAGCAAAAGCCTCTTCCACGGAAGCCCGCCGGTGAACCCGCCCAGCGTCCCGTCCTTGGGCAACACCCGGTGGCACGGGATGAACAGCGGCAGCGGATTGGCCCCGCATGCACGCCCCACCGCGCGCGAGCCTCCGGCCCGCCCGATCTTCTTCGCAACCGCGCCGTACTCCATCGTCACGCCCCGCGGGATCGACTCCAGCGCCCGCCACACGCGCAACGTGAACGGAGTCGCCGCCGGCCACGCGAACGGGGGCGCCTCGCATCTCTTCCCGTCGAAGACATCGCGCACAAACCGCTCCGCTTTCTTCAGCACCCGGCCGTCGGCCGCGTTCGCCGCGCCGGCCCTCGACCGGATCCACTTGAACGGCTTGCGCGGTTCCGCGGACAGCGAAGGAAGCCTGCACGACTGGACCTTCCCGTCCTTCGCGATCACGCGAAGCGTGCCCCACGTACTCTCCATGTCGAGCTGAGAGGTCTTCCTCTCGGCGGAATGCGGATTACTCATTTGAAGATCAGGCGGAAGACGCTGAATGCCACGATGATCACGACGACGAGCATGAACACGGCCTTGTTGCGCTGAACGCTTTTCTCCTGCTTCATCGGCCGCTGCCCGCCGAGGAAGTTGCCGCTCGAGAAATAATTCGCGAACCGCTGATCCTTCATCACCGCCTTGTTCCTGGGAACAGCGGACGAATCCGGCAAGGCCTGGCCGAACACCTTCGGCGGGGAGCCGGCGGCCTCGCGCTCCATCTGCTCCGCGCGCGGCGCCCACTCGAACAACTCCCCCTTGATCCCGGCGGGCCTGGGTTCCGGCTTCGGCTCGGGTTTCGGCTCGGGCACGGCCTGCTCCCGGGAGGACAGCACGGGATCCTTGCGCGTCGGCGGCGGCACGCGCCGGTCCTCGTACTTCAGGGACTTCAGGCGCGGGAGGCTGACGTCCTCGGGATTTTTGACGGCCTTCGAAAGAGCCTTGATGTCGTCGCGAACAAGCTCCGACTCCTTCTTCAGCTCCTTGAGGCGGCGTTCCAGCGTCGATTTCTTTCCGGTCAGGGATCCCATATTCAACCGCCTGAGAACGTTACATCAAACCGCTGGAACGCAGAACGAGGATCAGCGTGGTGACGACGATGATCACGACGATCAGCGGCAGGCTGACCGCGAAACCGACCTTCAGCCAGTGGCCGAACGACTTCTCCGCCTCGCCGCCGAACCGGCTTTCCTCGAAAATGACAGGCTGATGCGGGGCCGCGCCCGGCTTGGAGGCGCCGCCGAGGGTGTCGATGCGGGCCATGGACTTGTTGTATTCCATGCGCGCATCTTCGACCACGGTGAGGGCCTTGTTCAGCTCGTCGCGGAACTGCTCCTCGGGCCACGTTTCGTCGCTCAGGCCCTGGACGTCCGCCAGCAGGGTCTTGAAACGGTTGCGCGTCGCCCCCAGGAGTTCGGCCAGACGCGACGCCTGGAGCTCGTCCTTCTCCAGCGTCAGAAGGCTCTGGTTCAGCCGCTCGATCATCTCCCGTTTGCCGCGCTCGTACTCCTCCTGCTTCCGCCGGACCTCCTCGAGCTCGCGCTTCTCCTTCTCCAGATTCTCCTGCCGGGCCCGCAGGCGCTCAAGCTCCTGCATCGCGGTGACCACCTGCTCGTCCACGTCCTGCTTGTGCTTCGCCATGCGGGTCAGGTTGAAGTCCGAGACCGGCCGCACCGGCACCTCGTCGGACGAAGACATGTCGCCCACCGTGCCCAGGGGCTCGTCGCCGGGACCGAGCTTGATGCGCTTCGCCGCGTCGCGCTGCTTGACCAGATCATCGTCGAAGAAATCGGTGTTGGACATGGCTGCGTTCCTTCCGGTGTGATGCCTCTTCTCATTTTCGGTCGTATTCCGGCCGCGGCTTCCGCGTCACCGGGGGATGATCAGGGTCTGCCCCGGGCGAACGCTCTGCGGACTCGACAGCGTGTTGCGGTTCGCGTCGTAAATCGTCTTCCACTTGCCGGGCTCGTTATACATCTTCGCGGCAATGCTCGACAAGGTGTCTCTTGACTGGACGACGTACGTCTGGACCGCGGCCTGGGCCGGCGCGGGCCTGGGCGGCACAAGCACCGCTGCGTTCGTTGCGGCTGACGCGGCGGGCTTCGCGGCGGCCGGCTGCGCGGTGGCTGCGGGCTGGGACGCGAGCTGCCCTTTCAGCGCCGCGATTTCCCGCTTCAGCATCGCGATCTGCTCGATCGCGCCGGGCGGCTGGTTCGGCAGGGACGCCGCGAACGAAAGCCGGGCCTGGCGGATCAGGTCCTCGATCAGCTTCCTCTTCTCCGCCGTCGGCCGAAGCTCGAGGTAGCGCTGGTAGTGGTAGATCGCGCGAATGTAGTCCTGCTTGTGGGTGTCGTACAGCAGCCCGAGCTCCAGGTGCGCCCTCGCCAGGTCCGGCTTGCGGTCCAGCGCCTTGTTGAGCAGGTCGATCGCGCCGTCAATATCGTCCATGTTCTTCCGTACCAGCGCGCGCTTCAGGTACGGATCGCGCTCGTCCCGGCTGTCCTGGCTCGCCGCGCCCGGGGAACACCCGGTGATCGTCGCGGCCGCGAATGCAGTCATTAATATAAGGAAAGAAATTCTCTTAAACATGTGTTCTCCCTAACACCGCATAGTATGAAAATCAATCATTTCGGCACAAACCCCGGAGGGTTTCGCTCCGTCGCAACCTTCGAAAAGCGGCGCCGACAGAGCG
>CAYQYB010000247.1:0-4214 GCA_964421535.1 uncultured Verrucomicrobiota bacterium
CGTTACAAGACCGAAGAGACCCGCGTCGGGCAGAAGACCAACTACGACCGGCTCATTCTGGAGATCTGGACCAAAGGCACGGTCCGCCCGGAAGACGCCTTGGTCGAAGCCGCGAAGATCCTGCGCAAGCACCTGAACCCGTTCATACAGTACCGGGACCTCGGCGAGGAAACCGTGACTGCCGAGGCGCCGAGCGCGCCGGTGAGCGAAGGGCTGATGGACAAGGAACTGCAAGAGCGGCTCAGCCTGCCGATCTCGCAGCTTGACCTCTCGGTTCGAGCCAGCAACTGCCTCGAATCGGCGAAGGTCACCACCGTGGGCGAACTGGCCCGCATGAGTGAGGCGGACCTCCTCAAGGTGCGGAGCTTCGGGCGGACGTCGCTGCGCGAAGTGAAACGCAAACTGGCGGACCTCGGCTTGAGCCTCGGAATGGCTCTGCCTGGTTCCGCTCCCGCCGGTGACTCCGCGGCGGTTTCGGGAGGCGAACAGGGCGATAGCCCTAATCCGCCGAAGGGAGACGATAGCGTTCCGGCGGGCGTGAGCATCGGTTGATGCACAGGCTCCGTCGCGGGGACGGGAGCATCTGGCAGTCTTAGCTGAGCATGAGGCCGTGCAATGAGGCATCAAGTAGCGTTACGAAAACTGAATCGGACCAAAGAGCACCGCGAGGCGCTCCGCCGGAATATGGCCCAGAGCCTGTTCGAGCACGGCCAGATCCGCACCACTCTGGTCAAGGCGAAGGATCTGCGTCCTTTTGCCGAGCGGCTCATCACGCTGGCCCGCAAGGCCCGCGCGGGAAGCCTCGCCGCCCGGCAGCGGCTCGTGTCGCTGATGGGTGACAGGGCGGTGATCCCGGCCGACAACTTCGAGGAATATGAGAACATGTCCAATGCTGCCCGGGCCAAGGTGCTCCGGGCGCGCAGCGGGCGACGCCATCGCCTCGGTGCGGCCAAGGGCGGACAGAAGTTCACGGCCGTTTCGATCGTGAACCATCTGGTCAACACCGTGGCCGGCAAGTACGAGAATCGTCCGGGCGGCTATACCCGCGTGATCCGGCTGGGCGCCGCCCAGAAGAACGACAGCTCGGAGATGGCCGTGCTGCAGCTCGTTGGCGAAGAGGAGTCGCCGGGCACCGTGACCCGCCCGGAGAAATCGGCCCGCAAGCGTCGGACCGAGAAGCGCTACGCCGCGGCCGCCAAGGCGATCCGCAAGCGCGGCGGCGACAAGGAAAAGGCCGCCGAATAACGCGGTTTCTCTCGGACAGACATCCACGAACGCCCGACCGGTGCTCCGGCCGGGCGTTCTGTTTGAGGCAGGCGTCGCCGATGTGTTTGGGGTAACATGGGCGGCCCCTGAAGCCGGGCGTTTCGGAGCCCGAAGCGCAAGCGAGGGTCGTTGTCAGAACCGCGACCGGAAGGGAGTGGCTGGGTGGCACGGACTGGTGTTCTGTTCCCTGCCCGTGGCACATGCAGTCGACGCGCGGATTCAGAGTGGCTTTCGTATTGTTGCGTGATTTTCAGGTCCCTGTTTTCCGGAAGCGAACAATGAAGAACCTTTTCGATCTGAGCGGCAGGACGGTTGCGATTACCGGTGGCGGCGGTGTTCTTTGCGGCGGACTCGCCAAATGCCTGGCCGAACTCGGTGCCCAGGTGGCCGTGCTCGATCTGAAGGTGGAGGCCGCCGAGGCCGTCGCCAAACAGATCGTCTCCGTCGGCGGCAAGGCCGTCGCAGTGGCCTGTAACGTGCTTCAGCGGGAGAGCGTCGAGGCCGCCCTGAGGCAGTGCGAGCAGGCCTTCGGCCGGATCGACGTCCTCGTCAACGGCGCCGGCGGCAATCATCCCATGGCCACCACCGGGCCGGATAAGAAGTTTTTCGACCTTCCGCAGGACGCCTTCGAGAAGGTCATGAACCTCAACATCATCGGTACGGTGCTCCCGTCGCAGGTGTTCGGCAGGCCGATGGCCCAGCGCGGCGAGGGCATCATACTCAACATCGCCAGCATGAACGCGTTCCGCCCCCTGACCCGCATCGCGGCCTACTCGGCGGCCAAGGCGGCCGTCAAGAACTTCACGGAGTGGCTCGCCGTCCACATGGCCCAGGAGTACTCGCCGAAGATCCGCGTGAACGCCATCGCGCCCGGCTTCATGCTGACCGAGCAGAACCGCTTCCTGCTCACCGACAAGGATACCGGTGAGCTCACCGCCCGCGGCAAGTCCATCATCGCCCACACGCCGATGAACCGCTTCGGCAGCGACGAAGACCTCTACGGCACCGTGGTCTGGCTGCTGAGCCCCGCCTCGCAGTTCATCACCGGCATCACCGTTCCCGTGGACGGCGGCTTCAGCGCCTTTAGCGGCGTGTAGTGAGTGTCTTCTTCCAGTACCGCGACCGTCAGGGAGCGGCCCCGCTGAGGACGCAAGCTCCACGTGCCAGTGGTGTCCTATGCCTCACTCGCTGAGCCGTGCTGCCTGATGGCCTCAATGAACTGCCGCCCGTAGGCTTCGTACTTGCCCGGGCCGATGCCGCGGATGTCGAGCATCGCATCCTCGGTGGTCGGACGTGCGCGAGCCAGCTCGCGAAGAGTTTTGTCGCCGAGGACCATGAAGCCGGGAACATTGTTCTCTCCCGCGATCTGTCGCCGCAGGACTCGCAGTTTCTCGTAGAGAGCGCGGGCTTCCGCATCGAGAACGTCCTTTACGGCCGGCGCATCGGCGGCGAGCCGAACCGGTGCGGTCTTGCGCCGCCGGCGCTTCGGGGCTCCTTTGTCGCTCACGTCAAACAGCGTCGCCTCCGCCTTCGATCGCAGCACCTCCCAGCCTCGCGCGGTGATCTTCAGGACGCGGTACTCGCCGTCACGCGCCATCAGCCCCTGTTCGACGAGCTGATCCATCCACGCCATCAGCACCGTCTTCGAGTGGTCGGGCATCAGCCTGAACGTGCTCAACTCGTTGTGCCGGCGCTCCATTACCCGGTCCGTCGCGCTGCCCATCAGCACGTCCGCGACATGCGCCGCCCCGAACCGCTGGCCGGTCCGCGCCACGCACGACATGATCTTCTGGGCCGCCACGGTCGAGTCCGCGACGGCCTGGAACGCGCCGTTGCACACGTCGCACGCTCCGCACGAGCCGCGTTCCCAGCCCTGGCCGAAGTACCCGACCAGACGCCGGTGCCGGCAGGTGGCCGCGGAGCAGAAGTTGTACATCTCCGACAGCATACGCAGCTTGTTTTCCTGGTCCGACTGCTCACTGTCCTCGATGATGGTCTTCCATACCTGGTAATCGCTGCCGGAGTAGAACAAGATGCACTCTGCGGGTTTCCCGTCGCGTCCGGCCCGGCCCGATTCCTGCTGGTAGTGCTCGATCGACTTGGGCATGGCCGCGTGAATGACGTACCGGATGTCGGCGCGGTCAATTCCCATCCCGAAGGCCACCGTCGCGACCACGACATCGGTCTTGCCCGAGGCGAACCGGTCCTGTGCGCGCGTACGAGCGTCGTCGTCCATCCCCGCGTGATAGCCGGCCGCCTGGATGCCCTGGGCCTTGAGCTCCGCCGCCGCCGAGTCCACATCCCGGCGCCGTATGCAGTACACGATGCCCGGCTGCCCGCGCCGCTCGCATACGGCATCGATGACATCCGTCTCCGCATGACGCCGTTTCACGGCCCGGTACGTCAGGTTGGGCCGGAAGAAATCCCCGACGAGAACCAGGGGGTCGCGGAGCCCGAGCTGTGCGACGATATCCTCGCGGACTCTCGGCGTGGCGGTGGCCGTGAACGCATGAACGCACGCTGTCGGAAACCGCTTCTTGAGCTCGCCGAGCTTGCGGTAGTCGGCCCGAAAATCGTGGCCCCAGTGGCTGATGCAGTGAGCCTCGTCGATCGCGAAGGTCGCCGCGCCGCCGCGATCGAGTTGCTGATAGAAACTCTCCGTGAATCGCTCGGGCGCGACGAAGAGAAGCCGGTACTGCTTGCGGGCCAGGCCGCTGGTGACGCGGCGCCGATCGTCCGCGTCCAGGCTGCTGTTCAGAAACGCGGCCTGCACGCCGCGCGACAGCAACCGGTCCACCTGGTCCTTCATGAGAGCGATGAGCGGCGAAACAACGACGGTCAGGTCCTCCGAGAGCAGGGCGGGGGCCTGGTAACAGAGCGATTTCCCGCCGCCCGTCGGCAGTACGACGAGTGCATCGCGCCGCTGCACGGCCGCCGTCATGGCCTCG
>CAYQYB010000248.1:0-4213 GCA_964421535.1 uncultured Verrucomicrobiota bacterium
GATCCAGCGCTTCCTGTCCCAGCCGTTCCACGTGGCCGAGACGTTTACCGGCAAGGCCGGCAAGTACGTCAAGCTCGAGGACACGGTTCGCGGGTTCAAGGAAATATGTGAGGGCAAGCACGACGACATCCCCGAGCAGGCGTTCTACATGGTCGGGGACATCGAGGACGTGATCGAGAAGGCGAACAAGCTGAAGAGCGAGTAGCATGGCAACGTTCAACATGGCCATCTATACGCCGCTTGGACAGGCGTTTCGCGGCGAAGTCGAGTCACTGGAGGCGCCGGGTCTCAAGGGCCGGTTCGGCGTGCTGGCAAACCATGCGCCGACGATCACGGCGCTCAAGCGCGGCATTCTGCGCGCGGCGGAGGGCGGCCGCGAGCTGTACTTTGTCACTGGCGAGGGTGTGCTCGAGATCAACGGGGGCAGCGTAACGGTCCTCGCGGATTCCGCGACCGCGGCCGAAGACGCGGACCAGGCGAAAACACTGATGTCGTCCTGATTGGAGTCAAACATGCTCAAACTCATCGAAGCCTGCGAGCGGTTCATTATCACAGCCCTGATCGTCATGATGATCGTCGCCGTGTTGCTGTCGACCATCGAGCTCGGATGGATCATGGTCGACCAGATCGCCTCCCCTCCTTTCTTTGTCCTCGATATCAGGGAGCTGTTCGAGCTGTTCGGGTTCTTCCTGATGGTCCTCATCGGGATCGAGCTTCTGCAGTCGGTAAAGACCTACCTCAGCAGCAGCCAGATCCATGTCGAAGTCGTCTTCATGGTCGCCATGATCGCCATCGCGCGGAAGGTGATCATTCTCGACCTGCACGAGGTGTCCGGCCTTTCCCTGATCGGGCTGGCCGCGACGATTTTCGCGCTGGCCGCCGGCTACTTCGCCGTGAAGAAGGCGGACAAGCCGGACTCACAGCGCGATCCGTCCAAGTAGAATCCGCGCCCCCTTTCCAATCTTCGCCGGCAGACAGCACGACTTGTTGCCGTCATCGTGAGCATGTCCGCCAACTCCCTCAAGGCTCAACAGGGCTCGCCCAACCTCACAGGTTTCGCGCGCATCGCAGGCTTCGCGCGGCATCGCAGGCTTCGACAAATGCACGCCAAGATGCTGGGATTGCACCCGCAACCAGCCGGCCTTGACAGCCGAAACAGGGTCACGTATCTTAATCATGTGATTAAATCATGCGATTATGGCAAAGGCGCACTTTGCGGAAAAACGGCCGGGATCTCTTCCGTGAGGCGGGCATGAGGCAGAAGAAGGCGCGATTCGAGTCGGAGCAGAGGGCCAGCATCCTCAACGCCGCGGTCCGGGTGTTCGGCGAAAAGGGATACAAGGGCGCCACAATCCGCGCCCTGGGCCGCGCCGCGAAGGTCAACAGCGCCCTCCTCTACTATTACTACGAAAACAAGCACGGGCTGTTCACGGAGTCCATCCGTATGATCCTGCGCGAGTTCCTCGAACGTCTTGCGGCGAAGAGGGTGAAGTTCGACGGCGCGCGGGCCCGACTGACCTACCTCGTCGACGCGGTGTTCGATTACTACACGGACCATCCCGACCGCATGCGGCTGATGGCGCTCACCCTGACGCTGCACCCGAAGCTCTTCGCCGAGGCACTCAACACGTTCGTGCAGGGAAAAGTGCTCATCCCGCTGGAAGTCCTCCTCGAAGGCATGGACAAGGGAGAGCTGCGCCGGATGCATCCGGTTCATGCGTGGTGGAGCGTCATGGGCATGTGCCTGTTCAACATGCTCGCCCGCGATCTGCCGCTCGAAATCCGTCTCCAGGCAACTCCCCTCCCCCCGTTCACCCCGGCCGATCGCAAAAAGCAGATCGTGGAAATCCTCGCGCAGGGTCTGACCCAGAAAACAAAATGAAGGAGCAGCGAATCATGAGAACACTTGTTGCCGCCGTCGCCATCATGGGCCTTCTGTCGGCATGCGGACTGTCCGGGGACAAGCCGGACGGGTCCGGCACCATCGAATGCACGCAGGTCCAGGTCGCCCCTGAAGTCGCGGGAATCATCCTGCAACTGCCTCCCCAGGAAGGCGACACCATCAAGAAGGGATCGCTGGTCGCGCAGCTGGACCCGCGTAACTACGAGCTCAAGAGGGACGAAGCGAAGGCCGTCCTCCAGGCGGCCGAAACGGACCTCAAGCGCATCGAGCAGGTGTACCTGAAGAAGACCGCCACCCAGAAGCAGATGGATGATGCGCAGGCGGCCTTCGACCTGGCCAAGGCGCGCTTCGGGCTGGCCGAAAAGGCCTTGAACGACTGCACGGTCGGCGCGCCCATGGACGGCGTGGTCACGACCCGCAGCCGCGAGGAAGGCGAATACGTCGGGCCGGGCACGCCTCTCGTCACGATCTCCCGCCTCGATGAGGTCTGGCTGTCGGTCTACCTTCCCGAGGACCGGCTCGGCAGGATCAAGCTGGGGCAGATCGGCCGCGTGAAACTGGACGGCGATGACACGCTCTACGACGGCAAGGTGACTTTCGTTTCTCCCGAGGCGGAGTTCACACCCAAGAATGTCCAGACGCCGGACGAACGCGCCAAGCTGGTCTACCGCGTCAAAATCACGCTGCCGAACCCGGACGGGATATTCAAACCCGGCATGCCGGCCGACGGCTACCTGGAGATCGAATGATTGCCGATGCCCAGCCGGCCATTTCAACCAGCGGACTGACCCGCGCCTTCGGGCCGGTCACCGCCGTGGACGGGCTCGACCTGAAAGTCGTCCGGGGCGAAATGTTCGGACTGGTCGGCCCCGACAGCGCGGGCAAGAGCACGTCGATCCGCCTTCTCTGCGGAATCCTCCAGCCGACCGCCGGAGAAGGGCGCGTGCTCGGGTTCGATCTGGCGACCGAATCGGAGCAGATCAAGTCGCGCATCGGCTACCTGTCCCAGGCGTTCACGTTGTACGGCGACCTGACGGTCGACGAGAATATCCAGTTTTTCGCCGCGATCCACGGCGTTCGCGGGTTCCAGAAGCGGCGCGACGAACTCCTCGACTTCACGCGGCTCGCGCCGTTCCGGAAACGGCTCGCCGGAGCCCTCTCCGGGGGAATGAAGAAGAAGCTCGCGCTGGCCTGCACGCTCATCCACACGCCCGACATCATCTTCCTCGACGAGCCGTCAACCGGGGTCGATCCCCTCTCCCGGGGCGAGTTCTGGAATATCCTGAGCGGCATCCTCGAGCAGGGCGTCACGATCCTTATGACCACGCCGTATCTCGATGAAGCCGACCGCTGCCACCGAATCGGCCTGATGAACAAGGGCCGGCTCATCCAGATCGGCACCCCCGACGAAGTCAAAGCGACCCTGCCGGGGAAGGTCTTCAAAATCGAATGCCCCGACCCGGGCGCCGCATACAGGGCTCTCAAGCGGAAGTGGCCGGCCGCCGGCCTCGTGCTGTACGGCGACCGGCTGAACCTGTGGACGCCGCGCGGCGATGCCGAAGCGAAAGCGTCGGCGGCCTGGCTGGACCAGCAGAACCTCGGGCCCGTGTCGATGTCTCAGATCCCGCCATCCCTCGAAGACGTCTTTGTGGCCTTGCTCGGTACCCGAACATCGTCAGGAGGTGGAGCATGAAACAGAGTTCCAAGTTCCAAGTTCCAAGTTTCAAGTTTCTGATCGTGCTGTTAGCAGCGGCAGTTGCGATCTCGCCTGCGCGCGCGGAAAAACCGCCCGTCATCCACCCCGACCAGATCGTCTCCGAAACGCTGGAGCACAATTACTCCCTTCAGGTTTCCGCGCAGGACGTGAAGGTCTACGACGCCAGGCACCGGCAGGCCAAGGCACAGGCCTACCCGACGCTCGACGCCAGGGCGCAGGCGGCGGCGTACCAGGGGCTCGAGGATGCGTCCCTCTCGCCGGAAATGGTCATCCCGGCCGTCGAGAACCGCTACGCGGCATCGATAGGCATCACGCAGCCCCTCTACACCGGCGGCCGCATCAGCAACCAGAAACGCGGAGCCCTCTTCAAGAAGTCCGCCGCCGAGCAGAGCCTGAGCGCGACGAAATCGGACACGGTCCTCCAGGCCCTGACCACATACTGGGACTGGTCGAAAGCCCATTACGTCGTGCAGGCGCTCCAGGCCGCGGTCGACCGCACCGAGGCGCACGCCGTCGACATGCGAAACCAGTTCGAGGCGGGAATGATCACGGACAACGACCTGCTGGCCACGGAAGTTCAGCTCGATCAGACG
>CAYQYB010000249.1:0-4193 GCA_964421535.1 uncultured Verrucomicrobiota bacterium
GACCCAAAGAATCCGACCACACCATCCTGATCGTGGACGACCATTCCGTCGTCCGTCACGGGCTTGCCAGCCTCCTCGATCGCGAGAAGGGGTTCAGCATCGTCGGCGAAGCGGCGAGTTACGACGAGGCTTTTGCGGCTCTGGCGAAGCAGGCGCCCGACGTCGCGATCGTGGACATCACGCTCAAGGACAAGAGCGGGCTCGACCTCATCCGCGACGCGCGCGAGAAATACCCGGCCGTGAAATATCTCGTGCTGTCCATGCACGATGAAGCCGTCTACGCCGAGAAGGCCCTCCGCGCCGGCGCGCAGGGCTACGTCATGAAGGAAAAGGCGGACGAGGTGATCGTGGACGCCTTGAGGACGGTCCTGCGCGGCGAGATTTTCGTAAGCGGCGAAACGGCGACGCGCATGCTGAAGCATTTCATCAAGGGCGAGAAAGAGGAATCGCCCGAGTTCGGCATCGAGGCGCTGACCGAGCGCGAAATGGAGGTCTTCCAGGGAATCGGCCAGGGCCTGTCCACGCGCAAGATCGCGGACAAGCTCGGGCTCAGCGACCGGACTGTCGAAGTGCACCGGGCTCACATCAAGCGGAAGCTGCGCTGCGAGGACGCCGCGCAGGTCTTCCGAGAAGCGGTGCGATGGGTCGAGCAGGAAGGCGGACGGTAGGAAACCAAATGAGTTTCTCAACGCTAAGGCGCAAAGTTCGCGAAGGGGAATCAGAGGTAGGGCGAAGCCTCCGGCTGAGCCGCGGCTCGGCGGGACGCCTCGCCCTACCTTTCACTACAAGGTCATAGCATAGTTTTCCGTCTCCCTTTGCGCCTCTGCGTTGAAAGAAATATGAATCACGTACTCAGTTTCTGTCTCATCGTGGCAGCCTACCTCCTCGGAGCGATCCCCATCGGCCTGCTTCTCTGCCGGCTGAAAGGCATCGACATCCGCACCGTCGGCAGCGGCAACATCGGCGCGACGAACGTGTTTCGCTCCGTCAGCAAGCCGCTGGGCATCCTCACGTTCATCGGCGACGCCCTGAAGGGCTTCGTGCCGGCGTACTTTTTTCCAATCCTTGGAAAATGCCTGACCGGAACCTGCCAAGGTTCGGAAATCGGAATCCTTTGCGGCGTCGCGGCGATCGCCGGGCATAACTGGCCGGTGTACCTGAAGTTCAAGGGCGGCAAGGGCATCTCAACGAGCGCCGGAGTGCTGCTGGGCATCGCGCCGGCCGCCGTTGGAATCGGCCTCGCCAGCTGGATCGTCCTATTCGTCACCAGCCGGTTCGTTTCCGTGGCATCCATCGGCGCAGCCATCGTCGTGCCCGTCGTCTCCTGGTCCCTCTACTCAGCCAAAGGCCTCCTTCTCCCCGTTGTGCTGACGATCCTCGGAGCGATCGCCGTCTGGCGGCACAAGTCGAATATTCAAAGGCTGATCGATGGGACGGAACACAGATTCAGTTTCAGGAAGAAGACCGAAACTGGAAACTCGACACTTGAAACTTGAACCATGGAACTTGGAACTGCGAAGCGGATTTCGATCATCGGAGACGGCGGCTGGGGAACCGCGCTTGCGATCGTCCTGCACAGCAACGCGCACGCGGTGTGCGTGTGGGGCCCTTTCGAGGACTACATTGCGGAAATCCGGCATCGCCACAAGAACGAGAAGTTCCTGCCCGGCATCAAGCTCCCGCCGGATATCCTGTGGACGGCCGACAAGGCAGAGGCTGTCGCGGGCGCGGATGTCGTGGTCCTCGCGATGCCCTCGCGCTTCTTCAGGCCCGTCCTCGAATCCTTTGCCGGACTGATCCCGGCCTCCGCCGCGGTCCTCAGCGTGACCAAGGGCCTGGACGAGAAGACCGGGCATCGGATGACGGAGGTGGCGGAGGAGTTCCTGAAGAGGCCTGTCGCCGCTCTTTCCGGCCCGAGCCTCGCCGCCGAGGTGGCCCGGGGAATACCCACCGCGGTGACCCTCGCGTGCGCGAACCATGAAACCGGCAGGGAACTCCAATCCCTGTTCATGAACAACTCGTTTCGCGTCTACACGTCCGACGACGTTGTCGGCGCGGAGATCGGCGGCGCGCTGAAGAACGTCATCGCGATTGCGGCCGGGGTTTGCGACGGCATCAGCTTCGGCGACAACACGAAGGCGGCGCTCGTCACGCGCGGGCTCGCGGAGATCTCGCGTCTCGGCTGCGCGCTCGGCGCGCACCCCGCGACGTTCGCGGGGCTCAGCGGAATGGGCGATCTCGTCGTGACGTGCACCAGCCGGCTCAGCCGCAATCATGCCGTCGGCGAGCGGCTGGGGCGCGGCGAGAGCATCGAGCAGATCCTCAAGACCATGGAGCAGGTTGCCGAAGGCGTATGGACGTGCGCTTCCGCCCGCGCGCTCGCCCGGAAGCATGGCGTTGAAGTCCCGATCACGGAAGAAGTTTACGCCGTTGTCCACAAGGGCAAGGACCCGCGCGCGGCGGTCCGCGACTTGCTGGGGCGCGATCCGAAGGCGGAAAGAGCGTAGAGGGAGGCCCGGATGAAACACGCCGGACTTGTGCTTGCGGCAGGCGCCTCCACGCGGATGGGCCGGCCCAAGGCCCTGCTTCAGACCCCGGGGGGCATTCCCCTCGCCCAATACCAGGCAGACCTCCTGCGCCGCGCGGGCTGCGACGAAGTTCTCGTCGTGCTCGGAAGCGACTTCGAAACCATCTCGAAGCAGATTCCAAACTGCAAAACCATCCGCAACGCGGATTGGGAGAAAGGCCGATTCACATCCGTGCAGGCCGGCCTCCGCACGCTTCACGCGTTTGATGGCTGTTTCATCCTGCCGGTCGACACGGTCGGCGTGTCGCTGAAAACTCTTGAAGCAACGCGCGAGTTCGCGGGACAGAAGAAGCCGTCCGCCGTCCGCCCGACGTTCAAAGGCCAGCCGGGAAAGATCGCGTGGATATCGAAATCGCTTGCCGACGAGTGGATTCGCGCGAAGCCAACCGACACGCGGCTCGATGAGATTCTCAAGGAGAAGGCGGTTCAGCTTCCGGTGGATGATGCGGCGATCCTGAACAACATCAACACGCCGGAGGAGTGGAAGAAATGGGTGGGGCGAACCGTCCTCGGTGAGCCGGGCTGTTGATTCTACCGGCTCGGCAGGGACGCCTCGCCCTACCCGACCAATTCCTCCAGGAAACCGCGCACAATCTTGCCGGAGACCCATTGCCGGTATTCGGCGGTGGAGCGGATATCGTCGATCGGCTTCAGCATCGCGGATGCGCGCTGTTCGGCCTCGTCGAGGACCTTCTTGCCGATTTCCTTGCCGACGATCCATTGCTCGAACTCCGGCAGGCGGATTGGGATCGGCGCGACGCTGCCGAGTGCCACCGCGAAATACTTAACCTCTTTGCCCTTCGCGGAACCGCGGTAGCTGCCCATGACTTTCGAGATTGCCTGCGCGGCGCGCGGCCCGAGCTTCCGGAACGACTCGCGGCAACCCGCGTGAATTTTCGGCAGGATGAAACGCACAATCAGCTCTTCGGGCTTCAGGTCGATCTTGCGGTAGCCGAGGAAGAACTTTGTCAGTTCAATTTCCCGCTCGCCCGATTTCGACGCCACAACCGCGCGGCCGTTGGTGATCAGCAGGCTCGGGCCGAGATCGCCGGCCGGGCTCGCGTTGGCCACGCTGCCGGCAATCGTGCCGCGCGCCTGGATCTGCGCGCCGCCGATCGTCGCCGCCGCCTGAGCAAGCGAGGGCAGATGTGTCTTCACCATCGGCGACCGCCGGATCTCCGCGTGCGTCGCCGCCGCGCCGATCACCACCGCCTCCGCGGTTTCGGTGATGCCCTTCAGCTCCGGCAGCCCGGACAGATCGATCGCGCGCTCCGGCATCTGCAGCACGCCCGACGACCACTGAACCATCAAATCGGTTCCGCCCGCGACCGGCCGGCCGCGGCTTTTCTCCTCCGCCATCAGCTTCAGCGCTTCCTGAAGATTCTTCGGGAAGGCGCAGTCTATGTCCTCAAGAAATCTCATAGCCAATCATCCAGTTACACCACCGTTGTAGGGCGCGAAGCCTGAGTCCTCGAAGGTTTCGCGCCGTGCTTCTCGTCACGGCGGGAAACCCGCTGCGGGCTTCCCGCCCTACAATTCGGCAGATTGTCACTTCTGCCACTTCTGGGCCGCAGCTTGCACCGCCTCCACGATCTTCTGGTACCCC
>CAYQYB010000250.1:0-4180 GCA_964421535.1 uncultured Verrucomicrobiota bacterium
GGGACGCCCGCGCGTTTCTCCGCCACGCCGGCAGATCCTTGATCATGGTATGAGGTTCGATGCGGCTGCGCGGAAGCTTCCGGAGCGGGAACCAGACGAACTCGAGGTTTCTCTCGGCGGACGGAACGGGCCGCGACGCCCGGGCGCCGCGAATCGCGAACTCGAACACGATGTTGATTTCGCAGACGCGTTTGCCCTTGTACTTGAAGGTGTGCTCCGACGCGCCGAGAAAACGCCCGACCGAGTTCTTCAGGCCGGTCTCCTCACGGATCTCGCGCCGCAGCGCGCCCCGCGCGCTCTCGCCGAACTCGATGTGGCCGCCGGGGAGGAAGTAGTTGTTCTTCTTCCGATTATGACACAGCAGGATATGCCCACCCCGCACCAGGACCCCACGCGCGAGAATCTCGATTTCCTTGCTCATGGTTCCATCGTAATCGTAATCGTAATCGTAATCCAAACCTCAAATACGGTTTTGACTTCTCGGAATGCCGGGCGGATATTCGGCGCGGCTTTCCAGGGGAGGATTCCATGCGAGGGAAATTGGTGTTTGTTATGGCGGCGATGTTGGGATCGCTTGCACTCGCCGGCCCGCCGCAGGCCGGCCTGATTCGCGCGGAGAACAGGTCGACCGTCACCCGCTGCTCCGAGGAATCGAACGTCAACATCCCGCTCTCCGGCTCGGTCACTTCTTTCGTCGTCGAGGCCACCCATCCGCTGTACGCGTTCGCCGAGGACAACTGCGAGCGCGACCCGACGGACTGCCCCGCCCTGCCGCCCGACAACCCCAACGCCGCGCAGGTAACGAAGCTGTACGACGACGGCGAAACCGTGATCGAAGCCGTGACGGAGCCCAACTGGTGGCGGCCGAAAGGCATGGGCGCCTCGGTCGACAAGGGCCAGGAAGCGAGCAATGTTCATTACCTGCGCATCTACCGCCGGTCGGAGGAAAAGGAGAGTTGGCCGCAGGTCCTGATTTTCTACTCCGACGGCAGCATGCGCCTCAGCCCGCAGCCGCCGATCGGCAAGCAGAACGTTTGCTTCGGCAGTTCGGTGATCATCGGGCCGGCGGCGATCGCGGATAAGCCGTTCGCCGACGTGACGTATGTCCGGTACGTTTCGTTGATCAAACGCCTGATCGTGGTGTTCAAGGACGGCGGGCAGGCGTCGCTCGATCTCAGCCAGATCAACCGGCGGACCGCGCGCGTCAGAGTGGTCGCGGGCTACGCCACCGACAAGCGCCCGTTCGCCACGTTCCGCAGCATGTACGTGGAGCCCGAAAGATCGGACGTCCAGAACGTGCGGTGGACGGGACCGGCAGGAGCGAAGCATGAGATCGACATCATGACTTTCACAAACGCGGTAGGGAAAGAGTTCCTCTTCTACCGCGGGGTGCCCTCAAAGCACAACACGTCGGCGCCGGATATCCGGATCATGACTGAGTAGTTCCGAGTTTCAAGTTCCAGGTTCCAAGTCGGGGCGCCTCAAACATGGAACTTCAAACCTCGATCCCCTCAGCCCTCAACACATCCCCTGCGAGGTACAGCGATCCCGCGACGCAAACAGCGTGGTTGCCTGCTTTCGCCCACGCCTTTGCCTCTGAAAGAGCCTCCCCGAGAGGCCGACCCTCCACGGCGATGCCGGCGGCGCGGATGCAGGCGAGAAGGTCGGCGAGCGGCATCCCCCGCTCGTTCTCGATGTGGACCGCCCAGCATTTCTTCACGAGCGGGGAAAACGCCTTCATCACGCCGTGACAATCCTTGTCGGACAGAAGCCCGACCACGAGCCCGATGTCCTTCCCCTTCGCGATCTCCTTGAGGCTGGCTGCAAGAGCCCCTGCCCCATTCGGATTGTGCGCAACATCGAGGACCACCAGCGGATCCTCGGAGAGAACCTGGCAGCGGCCCGGCCAGCGCACGGCCTCAAGCCCTTTCTTCATCGCGGCCTTGTCGATCACGAACGGCGAGGAATCGTTCAGGTATTCGAGCGCGGCAACCGCGAGCGCAACGTTCTCGATCTGGTACTGCCCGATCAGAGGGAGAAGGACCGCCCCATAGCCGGCGGACGATGTGTCGATCCTGATCTTCTGCCCGCCGAGGCTCTGGCCCGTGCGCCGGATGGACACGGCATCCTCCACGAGAATCAGGGGGGCGCCACGCTCGTCCGCGATCCGGCGGATCACGGCGCGCGCCGCATCCGGCATCGCACCGCAGATCACCGCATGGCCCGGCTTGATGATCCCGGCTTTCTCTGCCGCGATTTCCTCGATCGTTTTCCCGAGATACCGCGTGTGCTCGATATCAATCCGCGTGATGACCGAAACGAGCGGCGCGACCACGTTCGTGGCATCGAGCCGGCCGCCGAGGCCGGTTTCCAGAACGGAGATATCCACTTTCTTCCGCTTGAAATGCTCGAACGCCAGCGCGGTCGTGAACTCGAAGAAGGTCGGCGGGCGGGGAAGCCCTTTCTCGATCCGCTCGACTTCAAGGTAGAGCGCGGCAAGCTCCTCGTCCGAAATGGACTCCCCATCCACGCGGATGCGCTCGTTGAAGCGGATCAGGTGCGGCGAGGTGTAGAGGCCGGTCCCGTAGCCCGCGGCCCGCAGGACCGACGCGATCATGGCGCAGACGGATCCCTTGCCGTTCGTCCCCGCGACGTGGATGTGAGGCATCCTCAGGTGCGGACGGCCCATCCGCTCCAGGAGCTCGGTCTCGAGTTCAAGCCCCAGCTTGATGTTGTGCGCGGAGCGGGAATAGAGGCGTTCGAGCGCGGCGGGAAGCGAGAAATGAGTTCCAGGTTCCACAATGCGAGTCCAAAGTCCAAGGTCCAAAGCGACGGAGCCGATCTTACTGGCTTCTGACACCTGACATCTGACCGCTGGTCGTCTCCGCCGGCATCATGTAGTTCAGGAGCTGGACCAGCGTCTGCTTGAGATCCTTGCGATGGACGACGATGTCCAGCAACCCGTGCTTCAGGAGGAACTCCGACCGCTGGAAGCCTTCGGGCAGATCCTGCTGGGTGGTTTCCTTGATGACGCGCGGGCCGGCAAAGCCGATCAAGGCGCCGGGCTCGGCGACGATGACATCGCCCAGGGTCGCGAAGCTGGCCATCACGCCCGCGGTCGTCGGATGCGTCAGCACGGTGATGTACGGGAGACCGGCCTGCCCGTGGCGCGCGGCCGCGGCGCTGGTCTTGGCCATTTGCATAAGGCTGAGCATGCCCTCGTACATCCGGGCGCCGCCGGATGCGCAGACGACGATCGCCGGCAGTTTCTGCTCGGTGGCGTGCTCCAGCAGGCGGGTGACCTTCTCGCCCACCACGGACCCCATGCTCGCGCCGAGGAACGAGAAATCCATGACGCCGATCGCCACGGGGCACTTGCCCATCAGGGCCTTGCCGCACACGATCGCGTCGTTCGCGCCGGTCTTCTCGACGTTCTCCTTGAGCTTTGAAACGTAGGAGGCCGTGCCGGTGAAGCCGAGTGTGTCCACGCTGTAGAGATCGGCATCCCACTCCTGGAAGGAGCCTTCCTCGATCAACAGGGCCAGGCGCTCCTTGCGGCCCAGGGGGAAATGGTAGCTGCACTTCGGGCAGACGTTGCTGCCGGCGTCCAACTCCTGCTTGAAAACGATCTCGGTGCAGGACGGGCACTTCGTCCACAGCCCGTTGGGGATATCCTTCTTGCGGACCTTCACCGTCGAGTAATTCTTCTTGCGGAACAACTGCATATCGCGGGTTCCCTTTAGTTTTTTGTGCAAGTCCGCTCGTCAACCGCGGGCAACGGTCACAACCATCACTCGCGCGGCCCCACCCGCCTTCAGCACGCGCGAACACTCGTTGACGGTGGCGCCGGTTGTCATCACGTCATCCACGAGAAGAATGCGCCGGCCTTTCAGCCGGTTCGGCCACCTGGTTTTGAAAGCGCCCCTTACGTTAGTGGCACGCTCCCGCGCTGTCAAATGCGTTTGAGTCTCGGTTGGCTTTATGCGCGCGAGGCAATATCTCAGCAGCGGCTTGCGGATCGCCTTGGCCAGCAGGCTCGCGAGCACTTCCGACTGGTTGTAGCCGCGCTGGCGGTGCCGCGCGGGGTAAAGCGGAACAAACGTCACGGCGTCGATCCCGTCCAACTCGTAATGCATTGCGGCGCAAGCCTCAAGGATACGGACGAGGTCGGGCCGCATCC
>CAYQYB010000251.1:0-3600 GCA_964421535.1 uncultured Verrucomicrobiota bacterium
AGCTTCTGCTTCTCGATCATGGGTGTCTCCTCAGATTCCGTCCTGGCTGCTCCGATCCATCGTCAAAGTCCTGTCCTCGACCTGCGGCGACGGAGATCCGCTGGACTCCGTGTCGGCCGTCGTCGGTTCCTCCACAAGAAACTTGCCGTCCGCAACGCGCTCCAGGAGCCGCAGCGCGCCGTCGTACTCATTCTTCCTGGCTTCCGTCAGCAGGCCCGCCGCCGGGATGCGCGTGCATATCCGGTAGCGGATCATCGCCAGCGCCGCGTCCAGGAGCTTCTCCGGGATCGTGTTGCCGGCGCCGAGCGTCACGCCGCCGGCCGCGATGTAGCCGCGCATCTCGTCCACGACGCGGACGATCGCGTCCGTCACCGGGTTGGACTGTCCCTGCGCGAGCGCGGCGGTCTTCACGGCCGTCAGCTCCGGTCCGGACAGCCGTCCCTGCACGTAGCTTTCAGTTATCGCGATCCAGGCCATGTTCGCTCCGTCCAAGGGTTGGAAGACGCGGCTCCAGCGCTTCCAACCCTTGGAAGTCCGTCAGTGCTGTTGGACCTCGAATTCGAGCATTCCAGTGAACGTGTTGCTGATCGCGACACCCCCGTCCGAGCCGGTCGCCCGAACGATGTCGCCGTACTGGAGGTACCAGTTGGTGACGATCGCCGAGCCCTGGCCGTACTTGTTTGTCGCCGACGCAATCGTCGTTCCAACGACACCGATGGTCTGAGTATACAGCCCGTCGGCCGTGATCCTGGAGAAGGTCACAGAGTTCGTCAGAAACGTCGATTCCATGACCGACAACCGCTTCAGCTCGATGCCGGAGACCTGATAGCTGTTGGTCCAGTAACCGATCTTGTTCGTCGGCCCGGCGAACGTCGCGCGATCGGCGACACTCCCAGCGGGCGCCTGGCTCGCAAAGGCTATGATCCCGACGAGGATCAGCAGCGCGATCACCATCCTCAACTCTCTCTTCATGTTCATCCTTTCAGTGTTGTTTTCACATCGACCCCGGATGCTGCACCGTAGTCGTCTTAGCGATTACTTATCGTGCTCAGGTCACGGAGATCTTCACGATCAGCGCCGCGCTGACGCTCTCGATGTCTTCCTCGACGTCGATGTAGTACATGTCCGACGCGCAGGTGTCGTCGCGGTATTGGCGTACAGCCTGGAACGACTGGGCCGTCGGCGTGAAGGTCTTCACGGCGCTCGGGTCGTACTGTGTCGCCGCAGACTGGGCGAAGAACACCAGGCAGACGGCGTTCTGAATCGCTTGCTTGGTCGTCGTGGACGAGCCGAAGCCTGTCGTGCCAACCGCGCCGAGCGCAAGCCGGCATTCCAGAGGGACGGACAGCATCGCGCTCAACTGGGCCAGCGTGACCCCAGCCGCTGTGACACCGGAGATCCTGGCAAGAACCTTCGGATGGTTCTTCAACTTCAGCCATGATCCGAAATCCAGGCTCAGCCTGTTCGGCACCACGCCGGTCGCCGCGTAGATCTGAGCGATCGCGGCATCGATGTCCGCGATTGGATCGATATTCGCGTTCGACCATTTGCCGGCATTGTCGGCCGAGGCTGCGGTGAAGTTCCCGCTCGTGATCGCCTTGTTGTAGACCCGGCTGAATCGGGATGTTGCGAAATCGGACAAAAGGGTCCGTATTTTCGCCTGCTCCAGCAGCGACTGATTGTCTCCAGCGCGTGTGCGCTCCTGGTCGTCGATGCCGATTTCGAGCGCCTTCGCTTTGCAATCGAAGGTGCCGACATCGCCCGCAAACTTGATGCGCTGACGCGCCCCGCCGATCGCGCGGTTGGCATCGTACACCAGGAACGCCTGCTTCGAGTCGAACTTTGAGAACTGCCCGACGCCGGCGCCAGTGATGACGCGAGGTGCGAGGAAGTCCGCGTCGGCCAGGATCGAAGCGAAGTCCTGGAAAATACCGAACGCATACTGAGTGAGGCCGGCATTCACAGCGGCCCCGGTCGGATTCGTTGCCATGTTGATTTGTCCTTTCGGTTATTGTTTCAACACTGTTTCAGATGGCTCAGCCTGCCTCGTGGCGATGGGCCACCACGATCAGGGCGTCGATGAGATCTCCACTCACGCCGTCCTCCAGCGCGATCGCGGCGACGATATCGCCGTCCGTCGGAGTGGACGCCGCAAACGTCGAGTTGGAATCAACGGCCAGGGTGTCACCAGCGTAGACGGTCCCCGCCAGCTTGACCGGGGCGATCTCGCCGGGCATCGCCACGTCGACGAGTTCACCGGCCGCGCGGCCGATACGAACAACGCCGATGCAGCGCGTGGACGCGCCGCTGAGCGCCAGGAGGCCGCTAGCGCACTTCACGCCGTAGCCTTCCTTGTCCGCCAGGGACGAGGAATCGCAAACAAACTGCTTGTTATAAGCTCCCATACTTTCCTTCCTCTCTCTTTCCGGCCGATCGTCGGCCTTGGTTCCTACTTCGTCACAAACAACTCGGGCTTCTGCTGCGAGGCGATCGTCCAGGCTTCCGCCTTCGTCTGCAGACGATTCTCGACGCGGACCTTCTCGACGTACTCGTCGCGTTCCTTGTTCATCGCGATCGCGTCGGCGTCTTCCGGTGTCTTCCCGTCTTCACGGTTCAGAACTCTGGTCTCCGCCTTCGGCTCCGGCATGGCGTTCAGGACGATCATCGTCCCGTCGAAGTCCTTCCGCAGCTGCGCCTCGATGGCGACCTTGTTCGCGGCGGTGATCTTCTTCGCGTGATCGGTCAGCGCCTTCTCGACTTTGGCGTTGAGCTCGCGCGTCTCGAACTCGGTGACGCGGTTCATGGCCGCTTCGCCGCTCGTCGCTTTGCCTTTCAGCGCGTCAATCGCCGCCAGGCAAGCGGCCTCGTCCGCCGTTTCGGGCAGGCCGAGGGCTTTCGCGATGTTCTGCATCATTCTCCTTCTGGCCTCTTCGGCCTTGGCTTCCTCGCCTTCCGGCGGCGTGCCGGAAGAATCTTCCTTGTTGAACAGCGGCGTGAGCGCCTTGCGCATATTCGCCTTGTTCGTCAAACCGGCGTCGATCAGTGTCTTTGCCCGCCCGCTCTTCTCGTCGATCTTGTCGAGATCCAGGACGGGACTGATGAATCGATACCGCTTGTTCTCGACAGCGAGTCGACCCATGTCCGAAAGTTCCGGGATTCCCCACAACCCGTCCGCGCGGGCCTCGACCTGTGTGATCCACGCCGCGGCGGTCGTGTCGCCTTCCTTCGCGTGCGATCGATGCTCGAAATCGACGAGCACCTTGGGGGTGAAGTTGGCGACGAGATCGCTGATGGCCTTGTCGTCGATGACCTGTTCGACGCGCCTGCCGGTCAGCGTCGACCCAACAAAGCGCCCTTTCGGGACCAGATGCCACCATCCGGCCTCGTCGGAGCGCATTTCGATGTTCAAAACGACCAGTTCTCTCTCGTCGCTCATATCGCTCTCCCTCCAAGGTCTGAAGGCTGTGCAAACGAACGGAACCTCTGTGCAAACGGCCTGACGCCCCCCTGCGCGTATCCAGCACCCCCACAACGCGGAATTCGGGCGATTAGGGGCCGGGAAATTGAATTCCGCCTTTTCACGGCCCCCCCTTGCCGGCG
>CAYQYB010000251.1:3610-4165 GCA_964421535.1 uncultured Verrucomicrobiota bacterium
CAGGCGCTGGAGGCCGATTTGGCTTCAAACCCCGGCGGCGTGCGCCTGCTGGTCCATGACGAGCCGCAGTTTCGTCTTCTGAAGCTCGTCGATCCTTGTCCGGAGCGCTGCCCTCTGCTCTTCGGTGTAGAGCTGAGGATCTCGCTCGAGGTTCATGGTCAACAATCCGATCTGGAAGTTGATCAGCCCGATGGTTTCCGTGTGGGGAATCATGACGCGATGATCCTCCTCATCGTGGTGTCGAACTTGGCCTTCTCAAACCAGGTGCTGTGATCGAAGGTGGGTTCGTCGATGACGCTCGCGCTGACTCCGAGAAGCATGTAGCGGAGGTTGGCGGCCGGCACGCCGCCCAGATCTCCGAAGCCGACGTTGTAGAGGTACCCGAGGATCTTCGACCAGCGTGCAAGCTTCATCGCGCGATCGGCTCCGCCGATGAAGAACCTGAAGTTCCCAACAGCGCCCGTCTTCAGCAGCTCGATGATTCCGTTCGTCCGCATGTCCCGATCGACGGCCGGCGCGAAGAACTGAACGCCCTCGATGTGCCGGTTGGTCAGT
>CAYQYB010000252.1:0-4162 GCA_964421535.1 uncultured Verrucomicrobiota bacterium
AGGTGCAGGCCGAGATCGCCGCCGCCGGCGATCAGGACCTTCTTGAAGCTGGAGTGCTCCGGCCAGGCCCACTCAAGGAACGCGTTCACGTGAACGGGCTCGCCGACGAAGTACACATCGTCGCCGATCAGGAACTGGGTGTCGCCGCGCGGCACGATGACTTCCGTCCCGCGAACCAGCGCGATGAAGCGGATGGATTGGAGCAGTTCCGGCTTGGGGAAGTTCTTGAGCGGCGCCCGGAGCAGCGGGCTGTCCATGTGTACGCGGAGGCCCGAGGCCATGACCCGGTTCTCCAGCAGGTCGACGGCTTCGAGCGTGCCGGGCATCCGGAGAATGTTGAACAATTCGTGGGCGCACTCTTCCTTCTGGCTCACGATCATGTCGATGCCCATGCTCTGAAGCTTGAACCGCTCGGGCGGGTGGATGTAGTCCATGTTGGAGACCCGCGCGACCTTGTGCGGGACGCCGACGGAATGGGCGAGGACGCACGCCAGGATGTTGACCTCGTCGCGGTCGGTCACCGCGACGACCATGTCGGTTTTCGCGATGCCCGCTTCCTCCAGCACGCGCGGGCTGGACCCTTCGCCCTCGATCGTCAGGACGTCGAACTGCGACTGGATCTGCGCGAGCGCTTCCGCCCGCTTGTCCACGATGATCACATCATGATGCTCGGAACACAGCTTCTGCGCCAGGGTCTGGCCGGCGTTTCCGGAGCCTATAATCAGCACTCTCATGATTCGCTGTACTGCGCGAAACACACAACTCTTTGCAAATCAACGAAATACGTCCGAGACAAAGGACTTGGGCTTGATCTTATGGAGCCTCGAGTTGCTGGAAATACTAGGGCACGCGCATGGGCGACACAAGCGAAAACCGGGCTCCATCGCCTTGAGCAACAGACAGATACGCAAGGCGCGCGCAAAACGCTCTGGCATGTCGGGTTCATTCTTCCTAATATCCGTCGCGTTGCGGAGGGTGGGTGTGAGAGGTTTTTCCCGAATGGTTGTGTCTGCCGGGCTGGTCATGTTGTGGGTCATGGCCGGCTATCCGGGCGAGGAACCGAACAAGGACGGGGTGAGTACGATGATCAGTCTTCCGGCTCCAAACTACGAAGCGAAATACGATCTGAACAAGGCCATGCAGGAGCGGCGCTCGGTGCGCGAATACCGCGACGCGCCTCTTTCCCTGGCGCAGGTGGCGCAGCTTCTCTGGTCCGCGCAGGGCGTCACGAGCCTGGGCGGATTCCGGACGGCGCCGTCGGCCGGAGCTCTCTATCCGCTGGAGGTTTACGTGGTCGCGGGCAAGGTGGACGGCCTGGCCCCCGGGCTTTACAAGTATAATCCCCAGAAGCACTCGCTCACCCTGAAAGCCGAGGGCGACCGGCGATCGGAGCTCGCGGCTGCCTGCCTCGGCCAGACCTGGATGACCTCCGCGCCCGCGCTGATCGCGATCGCCGCCGTCTACGAGCGGACGGCGTCCCGCTACGGGGAGCGCGGGAGCCGGTACATTCACATGGAGGTTGGGCACGCGGCGCAGAACATCGCGCTGGAAGCCGTGGCGATGGGATTGGGCGCCGTGGATGTCGCGGCATTTACGGATCTGGAAGTGAAGAAGATTCTCGGCCTGCCGGCGGGCGAGGAGCCGCTCTGCATTGTGCCGGTGGGCAGGAAATAGACAGAAAGCCAGCCCCCGGTTATCTGTGTGTCCATTTGAGGCAAGGAGTCCTTTATGCGCAAATCCGGAACAGCCATGAAGAAGGATAAACAGCATCCGTCACCGGCGCCCGCCGCCCCCGGCGGTCTCAAGGTCCTGTTCGTCGCGTCCGAGTGCGCGCCCTACGCCAAGGTCGGCGGGCTGGGCGACGTCGTTGCGGCCCTCCCGAAGGCGCTGCGCAAGCTGGGGCACGACGCGAGGATCGTCATGCCGCTTTACGCCTCCATCAACCGCGAGAAATACGGAATCAAGTTCGTGAAGTCCGCATGCGTCCACATGGGCGGGCGCGAGGAGCAGTGGGTCGGCGTATTCGAGGCGCTGCTCGACAAGCAGGTCCCGGTCTGGTTCGTGGATTGCCAGCGTTACTTCGGCCGCCCCGGCATCTACGACGAGCCGTGGGGCGAGTACGACGACAACGCATTCCGTTACGCGCTCCTGTCCAAGGCTGCCCTCCAGATCTGCAAGGACGAGGACTTCACCCCCGACGTCATGCACGCGCACGACTGGATGACGTCGCTGGTTCCCGTGTTCCTGAAAACGTGGGATCGCATTCTTTCGCCGCTGTCGAACACCGCGAGCGTGCTGACGATCCACAACGTCGGCTACCAGGGCAAGTACCACATCAGCGCGTTTCCCTACATCGGCATCGGATGGGAGTACTACGCGCCGGATATTTTCGAGGACTACGGCAAGATCAACCTGCTGAAGGCGGGCCTCTGGTTCACCGACGCGATCACCGCGGTGTCCCCGACGTACGCGAAGGAGATCCTGGAGCCGCTGGGCGGGCAGGGGATGGCGCCGTACCTGAACAACCGCAAGGCGGACCTCGTCGGCATCCTGAACGGCTGCGACTACGAGCACTGGAATCCGGAGACGGACCGGATGATCGCCCACAAGTACTCGGCGCGGGACGTGCGCGGCAAGGCGGCGTGCAAGGCGGACCTGCAGAAGCGGTTCGGGCTTCAGCAGCGCGAGGACTGGCCCGTGTTCGGGATCGTGTCGCGCTTCGCGGAGCAGAAGGGCTTCAACCTGATCAAGGAAGCCCTGCCGCGGGCGCTGAACACGATGGTCATGCAGGTCGCCGTGCTTGGCACGGGCGATTCCTCGACTGAGAATTTCTTCCACTGGCTGACGGCCACGTACCCCGGCCGCGTCGGCTCCTACATCGGGTTCTCGCCGGAGCTGAGCCACGTCGTCGAAGCGGGAAGCGACTTCTTCCTGATGCCGTCGCTCTACGAGCCGTGCGGACTGAACCAGATGTACTCGATGAAATACGGGACGCTCCCGATCGTCCGCGCGACGGGCGGCCTGGACGACTCGGTCCAGAACTACAACCAGTCGACGGGCGAGGGCACGGGGTTCAAGTTTCTCGCGCCGACCGGCCAGGCGCTGTACGACACGATCGGCTGGGCGGTGTCGACGTGGTTCGACCGGCCGCACCACATCGCGAAGCTCCGCGAATCGGCGATGTCGCAGGAGTTCTCGTGGGAGGATTCCGCGCGGAAATACGTCGAAGTCTACGAGCGCGCGATCAAGAAGCGGCAGGGGATGATTTAAGTCTAAAGTCGAAACTCCAATGTCCAAAGTGACTTTGGACTTTAGACCTTGGACTTTGGACTCTTGAAATCCGGCGTTTCCCTCTTCGCCGTCCGCTGGTAGTCGCGCTGAAGAATGGCTGCGACCTCGTTGGCGTTCTGCCTCAACTCCTCGGTCAGATAGCGGAACACGAGCCCCGCGAGCTCCCGCAGCGGGATTCCAAAATCGCGGCCGGCCTTGCCGTGCAGCCAGTCGCTCAGCTTCATGAACCGCTCGAACGGCGAATCTCCAACGATCAACGGCAGCGTTTCCTCGAAGTTGCCGCGGTTGGCGATCAGCTCCCAGTACTTCGCAAACCGCTTGAGCCGGTCCATCTGCGGCTTGTCGATCTGCTTGTTCCGTATGATCTCGTAGGGCGGGTCGGGGCTGTAGACCATTTCCCATTCCGCATCGTGCCGGTCGATGGGCGCGCCGCGGAGGCGTTTCAGGATCCCGAACTGGAGCTCGTGCGGCCGAAGCGCCGCCAGCCGGTCGAAGCCGGCCGCGAAGCTCTCGAGCGATTCGCCCGGCAGGCCGGCGATCAGGTCCGCGTGGATCAGCGCGCCCGTGTCGTTCCTCAGGAAGCGCAGGTTGCCGTCGATGAGTTCCATGTTCTGGTGACGCGTGATCCGCCGCGCGACCTCCTCGTTGTACGTCTGGACGCCGATTTCGAAATGCAGCGCGCTCGCCGGGAAGCGCGCGATGATGGAGCGCAGCCGCTCCGGGAACCGGTCCGGCATCATTTCGAAATGCAGGCGAAGGCCCGGGCGCGCCCGCGACAGGAAGAACTCCATCACCCGGACGGCATGATCGATGTTCGCGTTGAACGTCCGGTCCATGAACTTGAACTGGCGCACGCCGCGGTCGAGCAGGC
>CAYQYB010000253.1:0-4152 GCA_964421535.1 uncultured Verrucomicrobiota bacterium
GGTCCACGTCAAGGCGGGCGACAAAGCATCTGTCGGCCAAGTGATTCTGACGCTGGAGGGCGAATCCATTTCAGAACCCGCCCCTCAAGCCCCTCCGAAAAAGGAGAAGTCAGCTCCGGCCCCCTCGTCGGGAGGGGTGGCTGAAAGCCGGGGTGGGTCCGTTGCACCCGCGGAGCCCGCAGAACAGCCACGATCCTCCAGCGCTCCCGTCGCCGCCGCGCCGTCCGTGCGGCAGTTCGCACGCGAGATCGGCGTGGATATCGCCTTGGTGCCCGGCTCCGAGGCCGGCGGGCGAATTTCCATCGACGACGTGAAGAAGTACGCGAAGCAGATTCTGACTTCCAGGCCCGCCGCGGCAGGATCCGTCCCGGCGGTCGAACTCCCCGATTTCGCGAAATGGGGCTCCGTCTCGCGCGAGCCCATGAGCAACGTGAGGAGAAAGACGGCCGAGCACATGGCGCTGGCATGGACGACCATCCCGCATGTCACGCAGTTCGACTGGGCCAACATCACCGACCTCGAGGAGCGGCGCAAGAAGCTCGCGGCCAAAGCCGAGAAGGCCGGCGGCAAGCTGACCGTGACGGCAATTCTCGTCAAGATCGCGGCGGCGGCCCTGAAGGTCTTCCCGAAGTTTAACGCCAGCATCGACATGGCGAAGGGCGAGGTCGTACTGAAGAAGTACTTCAACATCGGCATCGCCGTTGACACCGAGCGAGGGCTTCTTGTTCCCGTCATTCGCGATGTCGACAGGAAAAACATCGTGCAGATCGCGGCGGAGATGACGCAGCTGGCGGACAAGGCGAGATCCGGCAAGATCGCGCTGGACGATCTTCAGGGCGGATCCTTCACGATTACAAACCTCGGCGGAATCGGCGGCACGCATTTCACCCCGATCGTCAACTTCCCGGAAGTGGCGATCCTCGGCGTGGGACGTGCCCGGCTGGAGCCGACGTTCCAGGGCAAGGACGGATGCTGCCAGCCGCGGCTGATGCTTCCGCTCTCCCTCTCCTACGATCACCGGCTGATCGATGGCGCGGACGGCGCGCGGTTCCTGCGCTGGATCGTGGAAGCCATCGAGGAGCCGCTGATGATTCCACTGGAAGGCTGAACGATGAGCACAAAACAACTCGTGGTAATTGGTGCGGGTCCCGGCGGCTACCCCGCCGCATTCTACGCGGCCGACTCGGGCATGGATGTCACGCTCATTGACCAGGAGGCCAATCCCGGAGGCGTCTGCCTGTACCGTGGCTGCATCCCGTCCAAATCGATTCTCCACATCGCAAAGATCGTGACCGAGGCGCGCGAGGCCTCGAAAATAGGCGTTACATTCGCGGACCCCGCCGTGGACATCGGGAAAATGCGCGAGTGGAAGGAGCGCGTGGTCAAGAAGCTGACGGACGGGCTCGGACAGCTCAGCACGCAGCGCAAGATCAACTACATCCGGGGCCGCGCGAAATTCATCGACGCCCACACCCTGCTTGTCGCAAAGCCGGATGGAGCCGAAGAACGCGTCGCTTTTCAGCACGCCATTCTCGCGTCCGGGTCCCGCCCCGCGACGATCCCCGGACTGCCGAATTCGCCCCGCATCTGGGATTCGACGGGCGCACTCAGCCTCGAGACGATCCCGGGGAGCCTCCTGGTCATCGGCGGCGGCTATATCGGCCTCGAACTGGGTTACGCCTACGCGACGCTTGGAACCAAGGTGAGCGTTGTCGAAATGCTGCCGGGCCTTCTCCCGGGCGCGGACCGCGACCTCGTCGCCCCCTTGGCCAAGCGGCTCGAGAAGCTGTTCGCCTCCATCATGCTCAGCACGAAGGTCGTCGAGATCAAGGACGACGGAAACGGCGTCCGCGTGAAGCTGGAAGGGCCCGACGCGAAACAGGTCGAGCAGTCGTTCGATCGCGTTCTGGTCTCTGTCGGCCGCAAGCCGAACTCGGCCGACCTGGGGCTCGACAAGACCAAGGTCCAGGTCGATGCGAAAGGCTTCATCAAGGTGGACGGCCAGCGCCGCACGGCCGAGCCGTCGATCTTCGCGATCGGCGACGTCGCCGGGGAACCCATGCTTGCCCACAAGGCGACGCACGAGGGGCGCGTCGCGGTGGAAGCCATCCTGGGGAAGAAGTCCGTGTTCGAACCGCGCGCTATACCGGGCGTGGTCTTCACCGATCCGGAAATCGCCTGGTGCGGCCTGACCGAATCACAAGCCGAGCGCGAAAAGATTCCGTTCAAAACGTCACGGTTCCCGTGGGCGGCATCCGGACGCTGCACAACGCTCAACCGGACGGACGGAGTCACGAAACTGGTCGTTGATCCCGCGACGGAACGCATCCTGGGCGTGGGCATTTGCGGTCCCGGCGCCGGCGAACTGATTGCGGAGTGCGCGCTGGCGATCGAGATGGGCTCCACGGCGAAAGACCTGGCGCTGACGATACACCCCCACCCCACGCTGTCCGAGACGGTGATGGAGTCCGCAGAGGCTTATTACGGCCACTGCACGCACGTGTACCGGCGGCGCGAGAAGTAGCCGGCGTTGCTCACGACCCGACCAGCCACCGCGCGAACTCCACGGCGTCGTTCTTCTTGAACGCAGGGGCGTGCTTCCGGAGGCATTTCACGATGTCCTCCTCCGCAAAGCGAGTGCCGGCCAGGACCTGGCCGAGCACCGGCGCGATTCTCTGGTAGTCGCCCTGCAGATCGACTTCCGACTTTCGGATCACGGCTTTCTCGACCAGCAGTCCGACCCGCGCCTCGCCCCAGTTGAACCGCCATTTCATCTCGACCTCGAACTGCGGCGTCATGCCAAACAGCCACTCCCACGAGGCGTACTTCTTCTGCACCGGCTCGAGAACCTTCGGGTCGAACATCTCCTCTCCGCCCCACATGATCTGCTGGCCCCATTCGGCGGCGGCCGTTTCGGCAAGCACAACAGCCATCTGAGGGACCGTGATCGCACTCGCCATTTCCTGGAGATTCGCCACGGGGGCAGGGTTGGAGCTAATAGCCCGCGAGCGAATCTGCCGATGAGTTGACGCCAGGTAGCGGCCCATCTTCTCCAGGTCGGTCGAAAGAAGAAGCGTGCCGTGGTGCAGGACATTCTCGCGGCGATAGCAGAAGGCGTTGCCCGAGATCTTCCGGCCGTTGACCGCGAGGCTGCTCTTGCCCATCAGGCCGGCCTGCACGCCGAAGCGCTTGAGCGCCTTGATGACGATGTTGAAGATCGTGCGGTCCTTGTACTCGCGCCGCGGCATGAGAAAGGCGTAATTCAGATTGCCCGCGTCGTGGAAAACCGCCCCGCCGCCGGAGAGGCGCCGCGCCAGCTTCGCGCCTCCTTTTTCCATGGCGATCAACGAGCACTCCAGCCACGGATTCTGGTTCTTGCCGATCACCACCGTGTCGGCGCTCTGCCAGAGGAAGAGAATCCGTCCGCCCTGCCCCACGCGATCGAGACACAGCTCCTCCAGGGCCAGATTGCGCCACGGATCGAGATTCTCTGTGCGAACCACCAGCATGGCCGCGGATTCTACAACATGATTCCGCAGCCCGCCATCGCGAATTGCCCAATCGGACTATCGGGGTATTGCGAGCCGGCCTGAACTGACGTACTATTACGGGAAAGGAAGTTGCCCGGATCGAACCGGCGACCGGGATCGGACAACGGAGGCAAATGTGAACGCGAAAATCACCCCGGAGTTCATCCGGCAAATCCCCAAGACGGACCTGCACGTACACCTCGACGGCTCCCTGAGAATTCCGACTCTTATTGAGCTCGCGAAAGCATCGGGGCTGAAGCTTCCGTCCAACGAAGTCGCCGGGCTCAAGGAGCTCGTTTTCAAGGCCGCTTACAAAGATCTCCCCGATTACCTGAAGGGCTTCATCTACACCTGCTCGGTCCTGCAGACGCCGGAGAACCTGGAGCGCGCCGCTTGTGAACTGGCCGAGGACAACATCGAGGAAGGCGTTCGCTACATTGAAGTGCGGTTCGCGCCCCAGTTGCACTGCCGGAAGGATTTCACCATCAGCCAGGTTGTGAAGGCGGTCTGCCGGGGGCTCGATCGGGCCAAGAAACAGCACAATGCCCGGCACGAGGTCACGAGCGGAGACGACATCCCGTTCGAATACGGCATCATCGCCTGCGCGCTCAGATCGTTCAAC
>CAYQYB010000254.1:0-4139 GCA_964421535.1 uncultured Verrucomicrobiota bacterium
GGGTGGACGGTGTTGACCCGGGATCGCCTGCCATCCGTGCATTTCGAGCACTCGGTCGCGGTGTTGGAGGAGGGGCCGGCCGAGGTCCTGACATGCGTGAAAATGAAATAATTCGGCTGGACGCAAGGGTGGTGGCTGTGATAGGAAACTCCGCCTTTCGCGCCGAATTGGCGAATGGCCATCGGATTGTGGCGTTTGCGGTGGGGCCGGACAAGGAGAAGGTGTCCGCTCTTGGCCTTGGCGATGTGGTGGCCGTGGAGATGTCGCCGTACGATATGTCGCGCGGCCGGATCAATTTAAACAGAGAATCGAGGCAGCAATGAAAGTCAGAAGTTCAGTGAAACGGATTTGTGAGCGGTGCAAGGTTGTGCGCCGTAAACGAGTGGTTCGAGTAATCTGCACTAACCCCCGCCATAAGCAGCGTCAGGGCTAGGAGGAGACGGATATGCCCAGAGTGCTTGGAGTAGATATTCCTGGAAAGAAACGAGTGGAGTTTTCGCTGCGCTATATTCATGGGATCGGCCCGGCCCGCGCGCGCCAGTTGGTTGAGCAGGCTCACATCAATCCCATGAAGAAGGCGGACGAACTGACCGACGAAGAAGTGACCTCGCTGTCGAATCTTCTTCAGGCAAACTACATTATCGAAGGCGATCTGCGGCGCGAAGTTTCCGCGAACATCCGCCGCCTGATCAGCATCGGTTGTTATCGTGGCGTTCGTCACCGCAAGGGCCTGCCGGTGCGCGGCCAGCGTACCAGCACCAACGCGCGGACGCGGAAAGGTCCCCGCAAGACGGTCGGCGCGGTGAGGGGCAAGGAGAACCGGTCGGCGGCCAAGACGGACAGCGCGGAATAACCCCGTTTACCAAGGTGTAGAATGGCAGAAGAAAAAGAGAAAAAAGAAGAGCAGAAACCACAAGCCCAGCAGCCGGCGGCCGAACAGCCAGCGGCCGCTGCGGCACCGGGTACCGCCCCCGAAGCGGGAGCTGAAGCCGGCAAACCCGTCAAGCGTGTGAAGGCGAAGGGCGTGAAGAACGTCCCGGTCGGCGTGGTTCATATCCGCGCCTCGTTCAACAACACGACCGTGACGATTACGGACGTCAAGGGAGCCGTTGTTTCCTGGAGTTCCGCGGGCCGCTGCGGCTTCAAGGGATCCCGCAGGAGCACGGCCTATGCAGCCACCATGGTGGCGCAGGAAGCTGCCCGCCAGGCGGTAGGGCACGGCATGCATGAAGTGGAAATCCTGGTCCAGGGGCCCGGCGCGGGACGTGAGTCCGCCATTCGCGCCATCCAGGCCGCCGGTTTGAACATTACGTTGATTAAAGATGTGACGCCCATGCCGCACAATGGGTGTCGTCCGCCGAAACGGCGCAGAGTGTAAAGCGAGGAGCATTTATGGGTAGATACACTGGTCCAGCCTGCAGGTTGTGTCGCCGCGAGGGGATGAAACTCTTTCTCAAGGGCGACCGTTGTTACATGGCCAAGTGCCCGATCGAAACAGGCCGCTCGGCTCCCGGTATGCACGGTCAGCGTCGCAGCAAGACGTCCGATTACGGAATGCAGCTTCGCGAGAAGCAGAAGTTGCGCCGGACGTACGGAATGCAAGAAGGGCAGTTCCGTCTTTTCTTCGAGCGCGCGTTGAAGTCTCGCGGCATCACCGGCGAGAAACTTCTGCAGGCGCTTGAGCTCCGCCTGGACAATGTCGCGTACCGTTTGGGTTTTGCGCCGTCGCGCCGCGCGGCAAGGCAGATCGTTCTGCACGGCCACCTCGCGGTGAACAGCCGCAAGGCGACGATTCCCTCGATGATCCTCAAGGCGGGCGACGTGGTCCAGGTCCGCGATCGCAAGCAGGGGCGCGAGTATGCGGCCAAGTGGATGGACGCGGCGGAAAGTCGCGGCCGGGCTGCCTGGCTGTCCCTGGATAAACAGCAGTTTCGGGGCGAGGTCCTTCATGTGCCGACGCGTGAGGAAATCGCGCCCGTGGTTCGAGAGCATCTCATCGTTGAGTTGTACTCGAAGTAGAGACAAGAACAGATACACCATATGAGCCGGTTAACTCCCGGCTCTGGGAGGAGTAGATATGCCGATCCGATTGGGCCGTTTCGAAATGCCGCGGCAAATCGTCAAGGACGAGGCCGAGGCGACTGAGACCTACGCAAAGTACATCGCAGAACCCTTCGAGGCCGGCTATGGCCGGACGATTGGCAACTCGTTGCGCCGGGTTCTTCTTTCCTCGCTCGAGGGGGCGGCGATCGCCTCGATCAAGATTGAGGGAGCGCTGCACGAGTTCTGCAATCTGCCGGGCGTTGTGGAGGATGTCACCGACATCGTCCTCAACTTCAAAGGCGTTCTTCTGAAGATGTATACCCGCGAACCCCGCAAGCTGAAGATCAGCGTCAAGGGTCCCGGCGAAGTCACGGCGGGCAACATCCAGACCGATGGCTCCATCGAGGTCCTGAATCCCGATCACCACATTGCGACGTTGGACAAGGACGGGAAGTTCGAGGCGGAATTGGAGATCAAGGTGGGCCGCGGTTACTGCCCCGCCGACTGGAACAAGAAGGAAGAGCAGATCATCGGGTTGATTCCGATTGATTCTCTGTTCTCTCCGGTCCGCCGCGTCAAGTATGCGGTGGAGAACACCCGCGTCGGCCGTCGTACCGACTACGACAAACTCGTTCTCGAGATTTGGACCGATGGACGCATTTCTCCGGATGAGGCCCTCACGCTGTCCGCCGCGATTCTGAGGCACCATCTGGACGTGTTTGTCAGCTATGACAAGGACCTGGTCGAGTTTGAGGAAAGCGAGAAGCAGATCGATCCGGAGCGCGAAGAACTGCGGAAGAAGCTCTCGATCAGCGTGAACGAGATCGAACTCAGCGTGCGCGCCGCCAACTGCCTGAACAACGCGAACATCACGACCGTCGGCGAACTCGCGCAGAAGACCGAGTCGGAAATGCTCAAGTACCGCAACTTCGGGAAGAAGTCGCTCAACGAGATCAAGCAGAAGCTGTCTGAGCTCGGCCTGACGCTGGGAATGACCTTCGATACCGAGATGCTCAAGCAGAAGAACACGGAAGCCAAGTAACAGCCCGGCTGTTCAATCGGGGTTTAACCATGCGACATCGCAAGAAAACGATCAAATTGGGCAGAACTTCAGAGCATCGCGACGCCTTGCTCTCCAACCTGGTGTGCAGTCTGATTGCCGCCAAGCGCATCCAGACCACGGTGCAGAAAGCCAAGGCGGCCCGGAGCCTTGCTGAGAAGATGGTCACGCTGGGCAAGCGCGGGACGCTGGATGCCCGCCGCCGGGCCATCTCCATCCTGCGGAATGCGGATCAGGTCAAGGTCCTGTTCGAGACGGTGGCCCCGTCGTTCAAGGATCGGGCCGGCGGCTACACCCGCATCATCAAGCTCGGTCGGCGCGCGAGCGACAGTTCGGAAATGTCGATCCTCGAGTGGGTGAATTACATTCCGCAGCCACCGAAGAAGAAAAAGACACCGGCAAAGGACAAGGCTCAGGCTGGCGCCGAAGCGAAGGAACCCGAGGCGAAAAAGGAGAAGAAGGCTCCCGCCAAGAAGGAGTCCGCCGCCAAAGAGGCTAAGGCCAAGAAGTAAGTTGCTGTTGCACGGTTTGTGAAATCTGAACGCCCGCACACGCAAGTGTGCGGGCGTTTGTTTTAGTCTACTTCGATTCGTCAACGGCTTGGTATCGCTCGCTGCTTCGGGCCCTGAAGAGCTCCACGAGCGTCTCGGGCGGGAAGAGTTTCGGGCGGCCCTCGGGATACTCAAACACCTTACAGAAATATTTCTTGCCGTTGGGTTGGACGATGAATACCGCCGGACATTTCCGGACCTCGAAGTCTTCGGCCATCTTCTGGCAGTCGGGATTCGAGGGCAGGGGTACGGTGACCCTGATGTAGTCCTTCAGGTAGTCGCGGACCTTGGATGCGTTAAGGCCCTTGGTTTCAAACCACTCGCAGAGGCCCTTTTCGCTGGCCGGTACATCCCGGGTGAAGACCACGAAGATGTCCGCGCCTGTTGCCTGCTGAAGTTCCAGGGCTTTCTCGTAGCCCTTTGCCTTCATAAGCCAGGACATGGGAATCCTCACCTGCGTGTTCGTGAGAGCCGGTGTCTGCGCC
>CAYQYB010000255.1:0-4114 GCA_964421535.1 uncultured Verrucomicrobiota bacterium
CGCTCGTCGTTGAAGAAAAGCATCCCTTCCTGGGAGATCATGACCACCATGGCCCCATACGGCACGCCGGAGGCGAAGGAGGCGGTGGGAAGGTTGACCGTGATGCCCGGCTGCATGACGAAAGGCGACTGCAGGATGAAGAACAGCATGAAGAGCAGGACCACGTTGACCAGCGGCACAACGTCGATCGGCCCCTTGAACAGGCGCGCGTGCGGGCGGTACCTGCGCCGGAGGTAGCTGATCCGCTCGGTGATGGTCTTGTCGCTCTGCGTCATGGGCCCGGTTTCCCCTTCTGCTGTCCGCGCCCGGTCAGGAACGCGAGGATGTCCACGGAAGCGCGCTCCATATCGAGCACGATCGACTCCACGCGCCCGACGAGCAGGTTGTACCCCGCGTAGATCGGGATCGCGACGGCAAGGCTGGCCGCGGTCGTGATCAGGGCCTGCCAGAGGCCGCCCATCAGGTCGCCGGAGTGAACGAGCGGGGACTTCTCCTGGACCATCAGGAGCACCTGCATCATGCCGAGCACCGTTCCCAGCAGGCCCATCATGGGAGTGATCTGCGCGAGCGTGGCCAGCATGGTCAGGGTGCGCTCGAGCCGCGGGATCTCCGCGAGGCCGGCCTCCTCGATCGCGCGCTGGATGCTCTCGCTGTCCTCATCATGGTGCAGGACGGCAGCGCGCACGATGCTGGCCACGGGCCCGGGCGTCTCCTCGCAGATGCTGACCGCCTCCACGACGTTGCGCCGGCCGAGGATGTTGTAGATGCCCTTCAGGAAATCGACCCACTTGATCTGCGCGCGGTGCAGATCGAAAAGTTTTTTGAGGAACAGCACGGCCGCGACGATGCCGACCGCGAGGATCAGCCACATCACCGGCCCGCCTTTTTGAATCAGCTGAATCATGTCCACACCTCCAGTCAAACGTCCTTTATTGGAACAGTTCCCAGTGCTCCGTCCGAATCTTCCCGGCCCGCTGTTCCGCCTCGGCCGACGCGGGAACCTTCGCCTCGATCACGCGGCTGTAGAGGTTGACCGCCTCGCGCCACTTCTCCTCCGCCTCCTTGATCGCGGCGGCGCTGAACGCGGCGCGCGTGAACCACAGCGGGCTGCCCGGACTTCCGCCTTTCGCGTCGTCCAGGTAGCCGTAGACCACGTTGACGTAGTCCTCCAGCGCCTCGGCAGGCTGGCCCATCTTCTCCTTGCAGCGCCCGATCTTGTACTCGGCCTGCCACTTGAGATCCTTGGACGCGCGCGGGCTGGCCAGGACCGCCTGGTAGGACGCAATCGCCTCCTGGTACCGCGCGGGCTCGTCCTTGCCCAGCGTGAACTGGCAGTCGCCTTTCCGACCCCACGCAAGATCCACGAGGTAGCTGTTGGGGTACTTCTTGATGATCTCCTCGAAGTGCAGGATGGCGCCGGCAAACTGTCCGAGTTCGCTCAGCACGTCACCCTGCGCGAACCGCGTTTCCGCCAGCTTCGGGCTCGCGGGATACCTCTTCGCCAATTCGTTGAAGTGGTCCACGGCGTTGAGGTAGTCCTTCTTCTCCGCCGCCGCCCGGCCGGCCCAGAACAGGGCGTCATCCGCAAGCGGGGCCTCCGGATACCGTTCGGCGAGGACGGCGAACTGCCGCTCGGCCTCCGCGTAGTTGCCGTGGTTGAAGTGGTACTCGCCGAGCCAGAAGATCACGTCGGGCGCCCACGCCGAATCCGGATACTTCGCGATGAACTCGTTGCACAGCGCAAGGGCCTCGGCGTCGCGGCCCGCGAGGTACAGGCACCAGCCGCGCATGTAGAGCGCCTGCCCGGTGAGGTCGCCCTGCGGGTACTCGCGCGTCACGCGCTCGAAATCCTCGAGCGCTTCCTTGAACATGCCGAGTCGGTACCGGATCAGCCCCCGCGCCTGCAGGGCCTGTGCGCATACCGCCTGGTTGGAGAACGAGGAGATGATCCGGTCGTACGTCGCCATCGCGAGCTCCCACCGCCCCTGCTGCTCCTTCAGCTGGGCGATCCGCATGAACGCCGCGTCGGCCAGCGGGCTCTTTTCCCCTGCATCGACCATGGCCTTCAGCTTCTCTTCCGCCTTCTCCGGTTCGTTCAGCTGGGCGAAGCACTCGGCCAGCTGGAGCCGGGCCTGCGGAACCAGCGCGCTCGACGGAAACTCGGCGATGACTCTCTCGTAGCGCTCTTTCGCGAGCTTGAACTGCCGGTTCGCGAAGGTCGCATCGCCCGCCTTCAACAGGGCTTGCGCCTTTTCGTCGGTATTGGTGCTCCGGTTGTACGCCTTTTCGAATGCGGCGGCGGACTCGGCGTAGCGCTTCATGCCCCACAGGCTCCACCCCCTGCCCATCAGGGCGCGCGGCTGGCCCTGCTTGTCCGAGAACGCCTCCAGGTAGTTCTGGAATTCTGTCGCGCTCCTCTCGTAGAGCTTCTGGTCCAGCAGGACCTGCGCCAGGTCGAGCTGCGCGCCCGCCGAGAGCGGCTCCGAGGGCATGGCACGGACCGCCTGGCGGAACAGGGCGACGCCCTCGTCCACCTTGCCCGACCGGATCAGGAGCTTCGCCCGGTAGGCATCCCCCTGCACCTTCACCGCCGGGTCCGGCGCGATCCTCGTGCCGCGCTCCAGCGCATCGACGGCGGCGGCGACATTCGTCTGGGCCTCGTGAATCCGAGCCAGCGAAAACCAGGCCGTGGCGCGCCGGTCCGCACGCGCATCTTCCCGCGCCGCGAGGGAGCCGAGGACGTCCAGGGCCTTGCCCCAGTCTCCCCGGCCGACGTACAAATCCCCGAGCCACAGGGCGCCCTGCGCCGCCGCGTCACTCGCCGGGTAGTCGGCGGCCAGCTTCTCCAAGGTGGCGGCGGCATCCCCGCGCGCGCCCAATTCGATCAGCGTCGCGCCCCAATCGAGAAGGTTGTCGGGCGCCTCGGGCGAATCCGGGTGGCTTTTCTGGAAACTCCGGAACTCATCCAGCGCAAGATCGTAGTTCTTCAGGTGCAGGTGGCACTTCGCCCTCAGCCGCAACGCGCCTTTCAAATAGTCGCTGTCCGGGAACCGCCGATCCAGGTCGTCCAGGAGGGCCAGGGCATCGGCGTACGCGCCCTGCTCGCAGAGGGCGCGCGCTTTCCAGTACGCGAAGCCCGGCTCGCTCGGAGTACCCGCGGCCCAATCGGCGCGCCGGTTCAGCAGCTTCACGGCCTCGCCGAACTTCCCTTCGCCGACACGGACGCGCGCCTGCAGCAGGACCCCTTCCGCGCGCTCCTCGTCCGTGGAGGCCTTCCGGACATACCGGTCGAAGTTCCTGCCGGCGATGTCGTAGAGGCCGTCCTCCAGCGCCGCCTTGCCGGCGGTCAGGAGGGCCGCCCGTTCCTGCGCCTCGCGCTCGCGGCTTGCCGCGCGCGCCGGCGCGCAGAAAACAGCGGCCGACAGGAAGATCGCTATGAAGGCCAGCCGACTCATGTGTCCTTTCTCAAAACCTCCGCCAGGTAATGCCCCGTGTGGGATGCGTCGCACGCGACGACCTTTTCCGGGGTTCCGGCGACGACAACCGTCCCCCCAGAATCACCACCCTCCGGCCCCAAATCAATCACGTAATCCGCCGTTTTGATCACGTCGAGATTGTGCTCGATGACCACCAGCGTGTTGCCCGCGTCGCGCAGGCGCTCCAGCACCTGCAGCAGCCGGTGGACGTCCGCGAAGTGCAGGCCGGTCGTCGGCTCGTCCAGCAGGTACAGCGTCCGCCCCGTGTCCTTCTTCGCGAGTTCGGCGGACAGCTTCACGCGCTGGGCCTCGCCGCCGGAGAGCGTCGTCGCGGGCTGGCCGAGCTGGAGGTAGCCGAGGCCGACCTCGGACAGGGTCTTCAGCTTGCGCGCGATGCCGGGATGCGCGTGGAAGTACTCGAGGGCCTCGTCGATCGTCATGCTCAGCACCTCGGCGATGTTCTTTCCGCCGTAGCGGACCTCCAGCGTCTCGCGGTTGTACCGCTGGCCGCGGCACTGCTCGCACGTCACGTACACGTCGGGCAGGAAGTGCATTTCAATCTGCAGCATGCCGTCGCCCTTGCACCGCTCGCACCGGCCGCCCTTGACGTTGAAGCTGTAGCGGCCGGGGCCGAACCC
>CAYQYB010000256.1:0-4006 GCA_964421535.1 uncultured Verrucomicrobiota bacterium
GACGTGCTCGGGCTGGATGCCCTCGCCGGTGTCCCGGATGCTCACGCGGACCCGGCCCTCGGCGCTGCGTTCGCGCCAGAGGTTTGGCGAGAAGTAATCCGTTCTCATGATCTCGGTGGAGACCGAGAGGTGCCCGCCGCCGCCCATGGACTCGATGGCGTTGAGGAAGAAGTTGATGAACGCCTGGTTGAGCTGGTCGGCGTCGGCGTGGACGAGGTCCTGCGACGCCGAGAACGACCGGACGAGCGTGATGCCCTTCTGGCGCGCCTGCTCGAACACGAGGTTGAGCGAGTTCTCGAGGACCTCGTGGAGATGGGTCGGCGCGAGGTTCGGCTTCGCCGGCCGCGAGAATCGCAGGAGCTGGTTGACGATCGAATCGATCCGTTTCACCTCCTGGCCGATCAGGGAGGAGAACGTGTCGCGGAAGTCGGCGTCCTCGTAGCGCTCGGGCAGAAGCTGGGTGAACGTCTTGATCGTCACGAGGGGATTCTTGATCTCGTGCGCCATGCCGGCGGCGAGCGTTCCGAGGCTGGCGAGGCGGTCCGTGCGACGGACCTGCAGTTCGAGCTTCTTGAGCGTCGTCAGGTCGTTGAACACGAGCAGGGCGCCGATGACCTTGCCCGCGTGGCCGCGGAAGATCGAGCTGCCGAGCCGCACCGGCGTTTCGTCGCCGGGCCCGTGGTAGATCGTCATTTCCTGGTCGCGCAGGCCGAACTCGCGCTCGAACGTGAGCTCGAAGGCGCGGGCGAGGGGGGCGGGCAGGACGTTGATCGGCTGGTTCAGCACGTCCGCGACGGAGAGCCGCGCGATGCGCTGGGCCTCGCGGTTGAAGACGCTGATGACGCCTTCCGCGTTCGCCGCGATGACCCCGCTGACGAGGTTGTCGAGCAGGATGTCGTTGTAGATCTTGCCGTCCTGCACCTGCGTGTACAGCCGCGCGTTCTCGAGCGCGACGGCGAGCTGGTTGCAGAGGATCTGGAGCGTGTCCTGCTCGGTCGCGCCGTAGATGCGGCCGGAGAGGCGGGGCCCGAGGAGCATGACGCCCTCGACGCGGGCCTTGGAGTAGATGCCGACGGCGATCGCCGACTGCAGTTCGGCGAGGCGGCGGCCGGCGTCCTTCAGCGTGGAGGAGAAGTGCAGGCGCTGGATGTTTTCCGCGCCCAGCGGCTCGCGGTGCTTCTCGAGCGTGGTGATGAGCGGGTCGTCGGCGGAAAGGTTCACCGGCTTCGAGTCGAAGGCCGAGGGGTAGTGCTGGACGAAGGCGTTCCGTTCCGAGAGCAGGATCGTCACCCGGTCCGTCCCGACCGCCTCGGCGATGCTCTCCGCGAACCGCTTCAGCAGTTCGTCCAGCGTGCTGATCGAGTGGAGGATGCGGTTCGCGTTCTGCATCGTGCTGCCGACGTCGAGCGGCTGGACGTTGATGAACAGCCGGTTGGCGAAGCGCTGGAGGTGGCCGTGCGCGGGCGCCAGCGAGAAGGCCACGACGAGCGCGGCGAGCAGGTGCGCCACGGGCTGGAGCGACGACGGAGCGCCGCGGAGCAGAAGCGCCGCGGCGTAGAGCACGCCCGCGTACAGGACCAGCAGGTACGCCGTGAGGAGCGCGTAGGCCGCGATGCGGCGCAGGACATCCGGCACCTCCAGGATGCGCCGGGTCGCGATGCCGTAGGCCATGATGCCGTCGAGCACGGTGACGGAGAGCGGCAGGAACTGGAGCATGTTCGCGTTATCGGTCACCAGCGGCATGACGAGGAACGTGATGCCGACGGCGAGGCTGGCGGCGCAGCCGAGGAGCACGAACTGCAGTTCGATGCGCTGGACGCCGCCCGCCATCTTCAGGTGGCGGAGGAACGCGGTGACAAGGATGACGCTGGAGACCACGAAATAGCCGCTGTAGAACAGGAAGCCGGGCCCGTAGATGGGCTTCGGAACCGAGTCGGGGCCGGGGATCACCGCGTGCTTGAGGAAGAACGGCGTCAGGCACATCGCGGCGAGCGGCAGGTACACCAGGAACCAGTTGCGCGAGCCCCTGAAGATCTCCTCCCATGTGGCTTTCTGGCGGATGATCGACCAGCGCAGGATGTTGAATCCCGTGAGGATCAGCGCGGCGGTCACGGAGGAAAGCCGGATCCACATCTCCGCGTTCCCGGTGTTGTCGGACATGGACCCGAAGCCGAGGCACGTGAGCCAGACCGCGAGGATGGCGGACAGGATCAGGAAGCCGCGGTTGGACGCGCGGCGGGTGTTGGTTCCGAAGACCAGCAGGCCGAGGATGATGTCGCCGATCAGAGCCACGAAAATGGATATCTGGAACAGGATCATGTCAGGCCACCTTGCTGATGATCATCGTGCTGTTGCCGTTGCCGAGGCCGTGGATGTTGATCAGCGCCTTGTTGATGTTCATTTTTCTCGGTTTCAGGGGGACATAGTCGAGATCGCATTCGTCGCCCGGATGTTCGTGGTTCGCCGTGGGCGGCACGACCGACTGCTGGATCGCCATGGCGCAGGTGGCCAGCTCGAGCGGGCCGGCGGCCGCCAGCGGATTGCCGGTCACGCCTTTGATTGAACTGATCGGAATCTTGTACGCGTGCTCGCGGAAAGTCTTCTTGATGCAGGACGTCTCCACCTTGTCCAGGACGGGATCGCTCGGGCCGTGTGCGCAGATGTAGTCGATGGTCTCGGCGCGGCATCCGGCATTGGCGAGCGCCATGGACATGGAGTCGGCCAGCCCGGACGCGGGCGGGCTGCCGGCCGCGTCCACGCTGGTGCCGTAGCCCGAAATCTCGGCCAGCGGCGTCGCGCCGCGGGCCAGGGCGTGTTCGAGATTCTCGAGGATCAGGATTCCGGCGCCTTCCGCGAGGATGCCGCCCTGCCGGTCGCGGTCGAACGGCCGGCTCAGTTTCTCGGGGTCGCTGCTGTCCTTCGGGACAAGGCCGGTGGCGCCGAAGCAGGCGACGGTCAGGGGATTGATCGGCGCGTCCGCGCCGCCCGTGATCGCGATCTCGGCGCGGCCGTGGCGTATGCTCTCCACGGCGATGGAGATGGCGTCCAGCCCCGCCGGGCACGCGGTGGAAACGGTCGTTGCCCTCGTGCTGATGCCGAGGCTCTCGGAAATCGCGCTGGCGATCGCGTGCGGCTGGCAGGCGCTGACGATGTAGGGGCTGACCCGCGACGGGCCGTGCGAAGTCATCGTTTCCTTGCCGCGCTCGATGACCTCGATCGCGCTCGTGCTGACGCCGATGATCACGGGCACCGGCTCGCACGCTTCGAGGACGGCGCGCTCCAGCCGGGCATGCCTGATGGCGAAGTGAGTGGCGGCGAGCGCAAGCTGGGTATGGCGACCGAGGCGGTTGGCTTTCACCTGTCCGCTGATGAACTTGCGGATGTCGAAATCCTTTACTTCGCCGGCAATGCGAACGGGAAAGTCGGTGGAATCGAAGAGGGTGATGAGGCCGATGCCGCTCTTGCACTTCAGAAGAGATTGCCAAAAAGCGTCGAGCCCGATGCCGTTAGGCGCGAGCACGCCAAGTCCCGTTACAACGACCCTATGTTGTCTGGCAATCCTTGCCATTCTCTTGGACGAGATGTGCTCCGCTTCACATCACGCTTTCAGCTTTTGATCGTGCCTGGCTCTCTTCTTCCCCTTGTTGATAAGTGCCTGTTAACAACTCAGCCCGCTAACTGGTGAAGAACGTACAAATCTGTGCGTAGAAAGAACCTTTCGCTCAATTCTGCCCGTACAAATTTGTACATAGGAAAACAGAAACGCTTGAGCTATGCAATACGAAAGTATGTTCCGGATACCAACGTCCGCACACATCTCCACAGGTGACTGTTGATAAGTCTGTTGATAACCCATGCGGGTTGTTGATTACTTTTTCGCAGCAGAGACACTGTGCGCTTCCGGTGCGCCGATGTGCGCTGTCCGATCCTCTGGACGTGCTTCGCAAATGGTCACGACTTGGAAGAATGATGGGTGAACAAAACTGTACACGCGTCGGTTTTTCCT
>CAYQYB010000257.1:0-3990 GCA_964421535.1 uncultured Verrucomicrobiota bacterium
CTAGTATACGCCTAGTTATGCAAACACGCCGGGGTGAGGATGCGTTTCCGTTGTGTCGTTGTCTCGTTGTTCCTGCTATCCGGATTATGCTTCTCTGAGGTTCATAACCCGCAGTCCGATTCTATTCCCGCGAAGACGTTGATCATCGAGCGCCGGTTGTCGGACGGCCAGCCCTGCCCGGTTCGCGTGGACGCCTCCGGCAAACACGTGGACGTGACCCTCACCGTTGACGGAAAAGAAATCCGCATCCCGCAGCAGCTGCTTGCCGATCTTTCCGATCTCAACCTTCCGGACGGCGTGCAGGTCGCCGACTTCGCGGGCGACCGATTTCTTCTTCTCGCCGGAGGGGGCAGCGGCTCCGCGTGGCAGGCAAAGATCACGATCCGGGACGGCCGGGCGGTGGAGAGGGAGTTGACCCGGGAGGGGGGCCAGCCGGAAGTCACCATTTGCGAACCGCCTTTGGAAGTTCACGAAGGCGTGATCCCTTCCGACGAATTGCAGCACCACCACGCCAGCGAAACGCCGTCAGGGAGCGGCACTCCATGAAAAGAACCCACACGCCCGCCTCCTCGTCCGTCCGCCGCCTCCTCGTGCTGTCCGCTCTCCTGTCGCTTCCGGCGCTGACCGCCTCCGCCGCCGTGGACCTCCGCGGATACGGGAGCGCATATCCGTTCGACCTCGGGACCAACGCGGCGAACTGGGGCGACGCGGTCCCGATCCAGTTCAACGTGGCCAACTACGGCGCCAACGTGTCCGGGCCGTTTGTCGTGGGGCTCTACATTTCCGCGGACACCACGATCGGCGACGCGGCCGACTACCTGATCGGCACCGTTTCGTACACGGGCCTCGCGGCGTCCTCCTACAGCGCGCGCAGCGGAACGATCACACTGCCCGGCGTCAATCCGCTGAGCGGACAGCCGACGTCGATCTACTTCGGGATGTTCGTGGACTACACCAACCAGGTCGCAGAGTCCGACGAGACAAACAACAGGAACCTCGGCAACGGCATCGACCGCGACGACACGCCCGTGACCATCACGCCGCCAACCCCGGATATCTTCGCGACGGATTCCGTGCTGCCGAACAACGACTACGTCGTGGCGTTCTCCAACGTGGCGCACGACGGCGTCGGGAACGCGAAGGGCGTCCAGACGGTCACGCTCCTCAACAAGGGCAAGGCTTCGCTGACGGTCTCGAACCTTGTCCTCTCGGGCAGCACCAACTTCGCCCTGACGCAGATCGCAAGCAGCGTCCAGGACTTCATCCAGCCCGGCACGCTTCCGCGCGTGATCGCCAGCCGCGGCGCGGAGAGCTGGGTGCTGACGCTGGAGTTCGACCCGACGTCCACCAACGCCCAAACGGGCACTCTCACCGTGAAGAGCGACGATCCCGATACGCCGAACCTCGCGGTATCGCTCACGGGCGTCGGCCAGCCCGTGCCCGACATCGCGCTGACGACGCCGGAGGCGATCGAAACAGACTTCGGCTCCGTCGTGCAGGACGGGGCGGGCGGCTACAGCTCCGCGCGGACCCTGACGATCAAGAACCTCGGCACGGGGCCGTTGACCGTCCGCCAGAACGGCATCTCCCTGCTGACCGGCACGAACTACAGCATGCTCTCCATCACGAGCAGCACGCGCGGCGCGATATCGCTCGCCGCCGCGTCCAACACCATCGCGGGCGCAAGCGCCGAAACGTGGGACGTTCGCGTTCGCTTCGATCCGATCGCCAGCGGCCAGCTGAACGACGGCCTGCGTGTCCTTTCCGACGATCCCGACGAGCCCGAGTTCGTCGCCTCGCTGCGCGGCCGCGGCGCGGCGCCGATGCAGCTGGCGGTGACGGACTCGCAGGGATCGCCAAGCGACCGCTCCATCGCGTTCCCGAGCACCCACGCGGACGGGACCAACAAGGAGTCGTCGGCCGCAACCGTCACCCTGCAGAACACGGGCGAGGCTCCGCTGACGGTGGCCAGCAACGGGCTGACGCTCGCAACCGGCGCGCATTTCCGCCTGCAGGGCGTCACGAGCGACGCGCAGGGAACGATCAACCTGTCCGCGGGCCCGGCGCAGATCGCGGGCTCGACGTCCGAGACGTGGACGGCGACGGTCCTCTTCGACCCCGGCGCGGCGGGCGCGTTGAGCGACACGCTGACCATCCAGAGCGACAACCTTTCCTCACCGACCGTGCAGGTGGCGCTGTCGGGATCGGGGGCGAACCGTGCCGCGATCAACGTATCCGACTCGGTCGCGCCCTCGAACGATCTCGCCATGGCCTTCGGCGCCGTCCTCAACGACGCGGCCGGCAAGCGCACGGCCGCCCAAACCGTCACGCTGAAAAACGTCGGGACCCAGCCGCTGGTCGTTTCCCAGAACGGCCTGGTCATGAGCGGCAGCTCGGCGTTCACGGTGACGGGGGTCATTTCCTCGACGCGGGGCGCGGTGACGATGTCGAGCACGAGCACCGCGATGCGCACCCTCGCGCCGACCCAGGCCGAGACGTGGGCGGTGGGCGTGCTGTTCGATCCCCCCACCAACGGCGCGCTGTCCGCGACCCTTCAGGTTCTTTCCAACGATCCGTCGAACGCGACGGTCGCGGTCAGCCTCGCCGGCACCGGCGCGGTCCCGGTGATCACCCTGACCGCGCCTGCGACGAACCTCAACGTGTGCGCCGGCTCGGTGTTCGACATCCGCTGGACGGATGCGTACGCCGCAGGCAACGCCGCGATCTCGCTCTTCGTCGACACCGACACAAACCCGGCTTCCGGCCTGATCGCCATCGCCACGAACATCGCGGAGGACGACGCGGAGAACGCCTTCGCGTGGCGCGCGGGCGAATCGCTGACGGGCGGGCAGTACTACGTGTGCGCGAAGATCGCCGACGGCACGGTGACGAACCGGAGCTACTCGGCGGGCCGGCTGAAGGTGGACGCCCTCGGCGCGTTCAAGCTGCGTTCGCCCGTGGAGGTCACCAGCGCGGACTACGCGTACGAATACGAGTACGAAGGGCAGATTTTCCAGGGCGTGACGCACCTCAACATGGGGGACAACACGGTCACGGTGTCCAACCCGATGCAGGGCGGCGGGACCGCCACCTTCCAGTTCACGGTCCGCCTCGTGCCGTCGCTGATCCACACGGAGAGCGTGGCGCACGACGAGCTGAACCGCGTCGAAGAGGTCAAGAACGGGACCGGGATTGTCACGCGGCTGATCTACGACCCGCTGAACCGGCTGGTCCGGCGCGAGGCCGACAACGGCGCCGTCGTCGAGTTCGGGTACGACGTCCTCGGCCGCAGGACGAACATGACGGACGCGGCCGGCACGACGTTCTACGAGTGGGACGACTTGGACCGCATGACCGCCGCGATCACGTCGAAGAACGGGCTCAAGGGCGACGGCGACGACCTGCCGCTTCGGTACGAGTATGACCTCGCCGGGCGCAAGACGGCGATCGTGTACCCCGGCGGCGAGCGCACGCAGTACACCTACGACAACGCCGGGCGCATGCTGAGCGCGAGCAACGTCACGCGCGGCCTCTCGTTCAACTACCAGTACGGCACGAACAGCGGCCTGCTCACGAAGCTGTCGCGGCCGAACGGGATCGACACGCTGTACAGCTACGACGCGATGGGCCGGATCACAAACATCCTGCACCAGCGGTCCGGCGGCGAGCTCGTGGCGAACTACGCGTACACGCTCGACGCGGCCGGCCGCGCCACGGAGTTCCGCACGACGGAAACGGGCGGCGTCCAGCGGGTGGAGCAGTACGCCTACGACCGGTTCGACCGGCTGAGCCAGGCGATCTCCTCCGCGGACGGCGTCGTGGACGTCAACGACAAGACCGTGACCTACTCGTACGACGGGAACGGCAACCGCCTGGCGATGACCACGCGGATCAACAACGCGGTCGCCGACATCCGCCTCTACCAGTACGGGAACGAGAACCGGCTCCTGCGCGTCACCGACGGCGGCGGGACGTCGCTCGTCGAGTACG
>CAYQYB010000258.1:0-1425 GCA_964421535.1 uncultured Verrucomicrobiota bacterium
AACGGCGCGAGGCCCAGGATGGCGATGGGCAATGTGAACTGCTGTTTCAAGTCGCCGAAGTACGCGCCGAGCTGGGCGAGGAACTTCGCGGAGAAGATGTCCGACGCCGTGATCTTCTCGTACTGGCCGCGGGTGAGGGCGTGCTTGAAGCCTTCCGGCGTGCGGGGATAGCCCCAGTTGATCGGGGGATTCTGGTCGGACGAAATCGGCATGAACGCGTTGAACCCGAGGCCGAGGATGCAGAGCCCGCCGATGAGCAGGACGCGCTTCCACTCGGTCATCAGCTTGCGTTCGATCAGGAACAGGCCGACGGGCGCGAGAAGAAACACGAGCGCCATCGTCGTGGTCAGGTTCTTGGACTTCAGCGCCTCCGGCGGCAGGTTGCCGGTCATGTTGCTCGCGCTCCAGAAGAGGTACGCGGAGACGCAGATGAAGAGGGCGGCCATGCAGTCGCGGAACAGCGCGCGGTCGCGGAACCAGAGCGCCGCGACGAGGGCGGGGCCGACGAACAGAAGCGTCTGGTGGTTGGTGATTCCGAAGCCGAACAGGAAGGCGGTGACGTAGAGGATCTTGTCGTCCTTGGGCCGGCACATCCACATATACGTCAGCAGCAGGAGCAGCATCTGAAAGAACGCGTTGAGCGCGTACACTTCCACGATGACCGACTGCGACCAGAGCACCGGGCTGAACGCCAAAAGAAGGCCGCCCGACACGCCGCCGACCCAGCAGAGCAGGCTTTCCGTCGAAAACCCGATGACATCCGTGGTCTTCTTCAGGCTGCGGAGCATATCCGTGCCCGAGCGGCTGACCAGCAGAGCGAGAATGCCGCACGCAAGCGCCCCGAAGACCGCCGAGGCCAATCCAACTCCCCAAGCCGGATTCGGGCTCCCGTAATAGCGGACCCAGCCGAAGATCCACTGGAAGAACCAGGTGATCAGCGTCCAGCTCGGGTAGCCGGGCGGGTGGGGCACCCCGAGGTAATCGGAACCTACCGCAAGCTCGCCGCTGTCTTCAAGGGTGACAGTGGGCGCGAGCGTGTAGCAGTACACTCCCAACGTGATCAGGAACGTGGTCCAGAACGCCCCCCAGTCGAGCTTCCGGAAAAAGGCGCCGCTCTGGTGGTCGAAGAACGCCATTTTCTCTTCGGAAGACTGCTGAACGGGCTGCGAAGGCACGGTTTTGATCGGACTTTGTTTATCTGCCATAGGTCACACCAAAGGTCTTTGTCCCCAGTTTGTGAAAGCCCAGAAGGTATGTTTTTTGCGGCCCGAGAGCAAGCATTGATGAAGTAGGACAGGAAAGCCGATGCCGGCGTTCAAAAACACGCGGGACGAATGCGCGGCTCAGCCGGGAGGCTTCGCCCTACCCGGGGGATGTCCGCATGGTAGGGCGAGGCGTCCCCGCCGAGCCGCGGGACGAACGTTA
>CAYQYB010000258.1:1525-3982 GCA_964421535.1 uncultured Verrucomicrobiota bacterium
CCCCGCCGAGCCGCGGGACGAACGTTACGGCTCAGACGGGAGGCTTCGCCCTACCCGTGGGATGTCCGCATGGTAGGGCGAGGCGTCCCCGCCGAGCCGCGGGACGAACGTTACGGCTCAGACGGGAGGCTTCGCCCTACCGCAGCAGCAGAACCGCCGCCACGGTCAGCCCGTAGAGCGCCAGGTCCGCCAGCAGAGGCTTGTCCGTGAGAAGGATCACCTCCGGCTGGCCGCCTTTTTCGTGCCGGTACACCAGGTCGAGGTAGCGGAAGAGGCCGAAGATCACGAAGGGGATGGTCAGCCCGAGCTTGGCCGTGCCGAACTTGGTGACCGTGTCCGGCCAGAGCGTGTACAGCGCGTAGACGACCAGCGTCGCCGCGCTGACCACCGCGATCAGCTGGTCCAGCAGGTGCTCGTTGTAGTGCGTGAGGTTCTGCCGCGTCTCGCCGCCCGCGTCGTTGAGCACGACGCGCTCGTGCCGCCGCTTGCACAGCGCCAGGAACAGCGCCAGGAGCAGGGCGCAGAGGAGAAGCCACGGCGAAATCTGGACGTTGAGCGCGACCGCGCCGGCGAGCGCCCTCAGCACGAACCCGCACGCAATCACGAACAGGTCCACCAGGGCAACCTGCTTCAGCGCGAACGTGTAGACGAATTGCAGAACGACGTATCCGGCGACCACCTCGAACAGGCGGGCGGAGAGCATCGCCGCTCCGCCGAGCCCGCCCGCGAGCAGGATCGCGGAGACGCCGATTGCCGCGCCGGTGGATATCTCCCCGGCGGCAATCGGACGCAGTTTCTTCATGGGGTGCGCGCGGTCCAGACGGACATCGCGGATGTCGTTGATCAGGTAGATGCCGCTCGACACGGCGCAGAAGAGAATCGCCGCTTCCAGCGCGATCCAGAAGTCGGCGAGGCTGACGTTCTGGTGGCGGTCGCCGAGGGCGAAAACGAACGCGGCGAGGACGACGACGTTCTTCGTCCACTGCTTTGGACGCATCGCCTGGATTACGCTCGCCAGCCAGGGCTTGCTCATCACTTGTTCTCTGTCGCCGTTACACTCTTCGGGTGGCAGGCCGTGGGGCCTGACCGTTTCAGCCTGTTGCGGAAAAGCAGCTTCCAGACCATCCACAGCGCCTCGCGCACGATCGAGGAGCTCATCTTCGAATGGCCCGAGCGGCGCTCTTCGAACGTGATCGGCACTTCGACGACCCGGAAGCCGCGCCGCCACGCATCGTTGGTCATCTCGATCTGGAACGAGTAGCCGTTGGACCTGATCCGGTCCAGGTCGATGGTCTCCAGCACCGACCGGCGAAAGCACTTGAACCCGCCGGTCGGGTCCGAGAACGGCATCCCGGTGATGATATGGACATAGACCGCCGCGCCCTTGCTCAAAATCAGCCGGCTGAGGGGCCAGTTGATGATGCGGATGCCCCCGACGTACCGCGAGCCGAGGGCAAGGTCGGCGTTTTGCGCCGCGTCGAGGATGCGAGGAAGATCGTTCGGGTTGTGGGAGAAATCGGCATCCATCTCGAAGATGAACTCATAGCCCCGCTCCAGCGCCCACTTGAACCCGGCGATGTACGCGCGGCCGAGGCCCTGCTTGCCTTCCCGGTGAAGGCAGTGGATGCGCGGGTCTTTCGCCCCGAGTTCGTCGGCGATCCGGCCGGTGCCGTCGGGCGAATTGTCGTCCACGATCAGGAGGTGCGCTTCCGGCAGGGCCGCGAGAACGGCCTGCGAAATGTCGCGGACGTTTTCCTTCTCGTTGTAGGTTGGGATAACGACCAGCACACCGTTCATGCCCCGGTACTTTAGGGGAAGGGTCCCGAAACGGCAAGCCCCTCGTGGCAGGGGGCCAACAGATTGATTTGCCTCAAAATCAGGATATGGTAAACACACAGGCTTTATGAAACTCGAGATTCGAAAATACGGCGACCCGGTGCTGCGCGAGAAGGCGGAGCCCGTCGAGGAAGTCACCGAGAGAATCCGCGCTCTGGCCAGGAACATGATCGAGACCATGCGCGGCGACAACGGCGGCGTCGGGCTTGCCGCCCAGCAGGTGGGCGAGACGGTCGCGGTCTGCGTGATCGAGGTGCCCGCCGAGTACGACGCCGACGAAAAGGGCGTCCGGTTCAACCCCGACGTGAAAATGCCGCTCGTCCTGATCAATCCGGAAATCGCCGAATCGTCCAAGGAAACAGAAGTACGGGATGAAGGCTGCCTGAGTTTTCCCGGAATTTACGCGCCGGTCCGGCGCCCGGTGGAGATCAAGCTCGAGTTCATGGATCTGGACGGCAAGCCGCAGAAGCTGCACCTGAAGCATTTCGTCGCGCGGGTCGTACAGCACGAGATGGACCACCTGCACGGCGTCCTGCTCGTCGACCGCATGGGCAATCTCAAGAAGATCGCGCTTGCCGGCCAGCTCAAGCGGCTGAGAAACGAGACGCGCGAAGAGCTGGG
>CAYQYB010000259.1:0-3967 GCA_964421535.1 uncultured Verrucomicrobiota bacterium
CCCGACGCGTCATCGCCATTTCCGAGTTCTCGAAGGCGGAAGTGACACGGCACACCGGGATTTCCGCCGACCGGATCAGCGTCACCCCGCTGGCCGCGAGCGAGGAGTTCAGCCGGGAACGGCCGGCTGCCGAAGCAGGCGTTCCGCGACCTTATGTGCTCTGCGTGGCCAACACATATCCTCACAAGAACGTGCACGCGCTTGTCGAAGCCTACGCGGCGGCGCAGAAAGACATCCCCCATCACCTCGTGCTGGTCGGGAAGCCGCGGCTCGGCGAACACCTGACAACAGCGGCGATCGGCAAGATCGCGGATCCAACACGGCTGCACCGGATCGAGATCCTCTCGCGGGAGCGCCTGATCGCGCTGTACCAGCACGCCGCGCTTTTCGTTTTCCCGTCGTTCTACGAAGGCTTCGGCCTGCCGGTGCTCGAGGCGATGATGGCCGGCGCGCCGGTTCTCACGACGCGCTGCGGGTCCATACCGGAAGTGGGCGGCGACACGGTCGACTACTTCGACCCCGGCAAGCCCGGCGACCTGGCCGACCGGATGCGCTCGCTGTTGACCGGCGCCGTAAACAAAACCGCCCGCGCTCGGGCGCGGGCGATGACCTTCACGTGGGCGAAAACGGCCGAACTCACCCTGGCGGCTTTGCGCCGGGCCGCGGGCTGACGGCCGCCTGCTTCTCAACCTGTCGTAATCGTTCTTCCGCGAGCGCCGCGTCGCGGGCCACCTGCGACAGCTTGTTCTGCAGCTTGCTGAGCGCCACGGAAAAATGGAACAGCATGAGCATCACGAAGCTGAAGAGAATGACCATCACCGACGCGCCGTAGCTCATGCCGGTCACGCGCGCGACCCACACTTCGATATCCCCGAAAATGGCCCCGACCAGGAGAACGACGCCCGTTACCAGCCACAGAAACGCGTACCGCTCCTGCATGCGCGCGACGCGGATCGCCTCCAGCGTGATCGTCAGCACGATGAAGCTGAGCAGGGCCACCACCAGCCGAAGGCGCAGTTCCGCGGTGTCCTTCCCCAACAGCTCGATGACCTGGGGGCGAAAGGCCGCGTAGAACATCGTCAGGCCCACCGCCAGCCAGAACAGCGCCTTGAACCGGCGCGTCTTCTGCAGAACGAAGACATACATGCTGCCGGCGCAGAGGATCGCTCCGACGATCGCTGAAAAGATCTGGGGAACCGTCATGACGCCACCTTGATGTTCTGCCGGTCGAACCTTGGATCCACCGCGCGGCAACGGTCCACGAACAGGGCCACGCTCACCTTGAACATGTAGTACAACGTGTTCCACTTCCGGATCGAAGAGGTCCCCCGTTCGCGGGCGCGGAACTGCACCGCGGCCTCGCAATAGCGATAGCCTTGGCGGCTCAGCAGGGCCAGCGACTCGGGCTCGGGATAGTCCACCGGGTACTGGTGCGCGAAGTAGTACATGACCGCGCGGTTCACCATCTGGAACCCGGACGTCGGATCGGTGATCCGCTGGCGGCAGGCGGCGCTCAGCATCGCGGCCAAACCGCGGATGCCGGCTTGTCGGAACAGCGTGCTCGTGTAGGCGCGCTCGCCGAGGAACCGCGAGCCCACGACCATGTCCACGTCGCCGGCCGCCATGCGCTCGATCAGCTTCCGGCATTCGGCCGGCGGATGCTGGCCGTCGCCGTCGATGCGGATCGCGAAATCATATCCCTGGTCAAACGCATACCGGAACCCGGCCTGCATGCCGCCGCCGACGCCGAGGTTGCAGGGAAGATTGAGGTAGCGGCATCCGCTGTCGCGCAGGACCGACGCCGTCCCGTCCGAAGAGCAGTCGTTGATGAAACACACCGGCGCGGAGGGAAACAGGGAGCGCAGTTCGGCGAGGAGAGGCGCGATGTTCGCTTCCTCATTATAGACCGGAATCAGGAAGATGGTTTTGGGCGGCAGATCAACCATGCCGCGAAACTAAGGGAAAAAGGGCGCCATCGCACGCCTTTTCTGCGTCACGGCATGCCGACCAGATAGGGCCAGGCCGCCAGCCAGCCGCACGCCATGAGCCACGCCGTGACGCGTTTCACGGCGGGCCCGTTCCACGCCACGATCAGCAGACCCAGAGCCGCGACATCGTTGCCCACGCGAAGGAAGGCGCTCGGGCCGCAGGCCCAGTTCGCCGCACGCTGCGAGGCGAACAGCAGCATCAGCACGCCCCATCCGATCAAAACCGGCATCGGAGCAGATGACCTGCGCAACGCCAGGCCGGGCAGAAGAATCAGCGCAAGACTCAAGCCGAACAGAAGCACGCTGTACAACCAGTAGAGAGGTTCCACCCAATCTGGAGAAAGCGACGCGGCCGCCGTAGTCGCATTCAACGGGTTGAACGGCATTCCATTCACGATGAAACGCAGGATTCCGCTGAACGGCGGAAACGAGAGAGGGTTGGCCGTGTCCGGGAGCGCCAGCATGGGCCAGACGCCGAAGCGCCAACGAAGATAGCCGTGCCACGCCAGCATCACGGCGGCGGGCACGAGCAACCAGGCAGCCTGCAGCCATGAAGTCCGCGATTTCCAGCGAACTCCCCGAGCTAGCCAGTACAAGCCGAAGCCGGCGAGAGGCAGAATCGCTGTTTCGCGCGTCAGCACCGCCCCGCTGAAGGCGAGCGCCGCCCAGCCGGGTTTCTCCTTCCACGACAGCCAGGCGCCGGCCGCGAGCAGAGTCGCGGCCTGGATTTCCGTCAGGTCCCGCCCCAGCGACATCAGCAGGCCGGGCCACAGCAGCGGCAACAGCCCCCAACCGTCCGAAACACCAAGGTCCCGACACCACCGCATGCCCACCGCCATCAGGACAGCCAGCCAGACAAGGTTCACGCCGATCATGACAACCGACAGCCAGCCGGCGTGACCGAAGCTGAACAGCCAGCAGACGATCGGATAGCCGATCCGCTTGAGGCGATAAGCCGGAAGATCCAGCGTGATGCCGTGGGCCGTCTGCCGGAGATCGGCGGGCGCCAGGGCAATGCGATAGTAATACTGCCCGTCGTAGCTCGCGCCATCCGTGCGCACGTGCAGGGCCCCGGGAGTCTCGGCGGGATTGCAGCCCGGCGCGCCCGCGCAGACGAACACCGACGGATCCCAGCCATGCGCCGCGAGCCGCAGCAGCACGAATGCCGCATAGCCAAGCCAAAGCAGCAGTGCGAGCCGACCAGGACGAATACTCCATCTTGTGCATCCGCTCATTCAACGACCTCACGCTACAGCTTCACTCGAACAGGACAGTTCTAGCGGCACGTGCCGGAACCTGTCTTCTCGCTGTCTTTTGGGCGATAGTAAACAAATGTGCCGTGATGATAGGGCTCCTCGATTTTTCCATATTCGACATAGCGGCCTTGGAGATCAATCCCGGCCTTCAACAGGGCAGGAGTGAATTCGCTCAGACCAGAAAGCCCCTCTTTTTCGTAGAACAAGACGTGACTTTGCGGAAGCAAGTTCTTCTTGCTTGCCTGCCTCAAGGCAAGTTCCAGCCGCCTGGGTATGCGGAAGCAATTGTAGTCTCCCGGAACATACGCATTCATCATGAACGGAATGGCGGGTTGATCGCCAACGATGATGAGCGGATCACCAACTGTCCAGCCGCCGTCTTCCAGCATTCGCTTCGATTCCAACAAATACCGCTCCGCTCCTTCATCCAGATAGAGCCCGGGCACAACCTGGCTTCGGACGGTAGCCTTCGTCAAGGGGGCTAATGATCCGTACGGATACAAGTACGTGCCGGTCAGGCTCTGGCTTGCCGCGAGTCCCGACAGCATCAGCAACAGGCAAATGGAGCACCCCCGCACAACGCCGCCGCCACCTGACCATAGGTATCCCAGGATACCCGCACCAAAGAACAATGCTCCCTGGAAGTATGCAAGAAATGCGTATGGAGCACCGGAACCGGCAGCAGCCGCCTTGATGCCCACGCAGCCGGCCGAGCAACCCTTG
>CAYQYB010000260.1:0-3948 GCA_964421535.1 uncultured Verrucomicrobiota bacterium
GTTAGTCTTCGGTTTTTATATCAGCCAGTTTTTGGTATTGTTCATTCCCAGCCACGCCGGATTGGGACTGTTGCTGATGGTGACCATGTACCGGATTCTCATCCGGTCCGGCGTCAGCAAGATGTCGGCCCTCGGCGCGATGGCCGGGGAAGTAGCACACCATTTCAACAATGTCATCGGCGGCATCATCACGTCGATCGATTTCGTGCAGGGCAGCAACGACATCATGGCCTTGCGCCGCGTGCTGAAGGCGACGTCGTCCGCACTGGGCCGCGCCAACCAGTTGACGAAATGCCTTCTGGCCTTCGCCGAAGGCGATCACAGCCAGGGCCCAACCGGCCAAGTCACCCAGGTCGTCGAGCAGTTCGTACGGAGCATTGAAGGCGGTCTCGCGGCCGGCAACATTCGGATCGAGACGGACATTCAGCCGGTTTCGGCGGCCGTTCCGGTCACCCGCATCACCACAGTCCTCGAACGACTGACCGAGAACGCGCGCGAGGCCATGCCGAGCGGCGGAACACTGCGGATCGAGCTCAGCCACAGCACGGATGGCAGGATCGTCCTGCGGGTGCTCGACACGGGCATGGGGATCGGGGCCGCGGACCTTCCGCGGGTGTTCGAACCGTTCTTTACGACGAAAGCAACGGTTGCCAACGGCGGCGAGCACGCCGGCCTGGGACTGGCCGTCGTCCACGGGATCGTCCGGGAGCTCAGCGGGACGGTCGTGCTCACCGCGCGCGAGGGTGGGGGCACCGTCTGCACGGTGACCTTGCCGAACCACCTGTGCTCCGAACCCTCCCAGCCTCAGCACGGGTGACAGTCTTCCGTCCGCGACGGATCGTCGTGCCACCTTCGGTTGGCGACCTCACGACGTCACGAATTCCGCGTCGGGGCTGCGACCTGGGTGAAGCGAAACGGTAGAAGATGGCGGGAATGCGTCTAGAGGCGAACATCTATGGGGTGGATACTCCAAACCTTTCCACTGCATGAACTTGAAACGCTTGACGCGTTCCCATATACTCGGCTTATCTGGTGCGGAGAATCGTGGAAGCACGAGCGCTCACCTTCAGGTGAACCGGTTTGGCAATCGTGCCCCGTACCCGGGCACCAAGGGCGGCTTAACGTCAAGAGGAGCGCCGCCCGGCGTCGATAAGATTGAAGTCGCGGCACAGGCGCCGCTAGAGGGCAATCCATCGACAGCAGACAACGCGGCGTGGGTCGTCACCGAGAGAACGGATTCTTCCGGGGCTCCGCGGCGAAAGGCTCTGATCAGGTTCGTTTATGATCCGAAGACAACTCACCGGCCAGCGTTTGCGGGTTCTTGTGGGGTTGGTTCTTTTCGCAGGGCTCGTATTCCAGTGCCAACGGGCCCTCGTCGGCGCTTCGCCGCAGCAGCCGAGCGTGGCGGTCGTGGCCCCGGTCAGGCCGGCGCCGGGCGTGGCCTTCGCATCTCCGACCCCCCAGCCAACAACAATCATCGAGTCACTCGACGCTCTGGCCACTCGCGACCCGATCGCTTTCCTCGAATCCGCCCTGGACCGCTACGACCGCAGCGTCCGCGATTACACGGCCACGTTCACCAAGCAGGAACTGGTCGGCGGCGAGATGACCGCGGAACAGGTTATGAACGCGATGTTCCGCGAAAAGCCGTACAGCGTGCGGCTGGAGTGGGTGAAGAACCAGGACAAGTGCGCCCGGGTGCTGTATGTCGCCGACCACTGGCTCAAGGACGGCCAGCAGATGGCGGTCGTCGAACCCGGCGCCATCGCAAGGTTGTTCGTGCCGTACGTCATGCGGCCGATTCACGGCGCCGACGCCGAAAAGTCTTCGCGGCGCACCCTCGATCAGTTTGGCCTCCGCAACTCGCTGGCCCTCACGCTCAAGTACACGAAGCTGTCGCAGGAGAAAGGCGTCCTCAACTTCAAGTACACGGGCAAAGGCAAAGTTGCCGACCGCGATACACTCGTGTTCGAGCGTCGCCTGCCGTACGAGAAGGAAGGCGGCATCTGGCCGGATCGCGTTCTCGAAGTGCATCTCGATCGAGAGACCCTGCTTCCGACACTCTGCACGGCCTACGCGGACGACGCCAAGAAGGTTCTCCTGGGCCGCTACATGCTGACGAACGTCAAGTTAAATGCGAACCTCCCCGACAGCGTCTTCACCAAAGAAGGCATGGGCCTGTAATCGCGCTTTCGCATTGACCAGCACATCAGTTCCCGTCGCGTATCAGGTTTACGATCGGCGGGTTTGCGCGCTTACGCATCTGCTAACGCGTCACAATGGAAACCCCGTAGACCCATGCGCGGGCCGCCGGCCGCCTTGATAGCCCGCCCGCCTTTAGCGATGATGGCTCAGTTGTAATGCGTGTACCAGGGTTCCCACTCTGCCGGCAGGAGGCATACCATGCGCGATGAACAGCAACAGGAATCGACGACTCGACGGAGTTTCCTCAAGGCTACGGGTGCCGTCGCGGCCGGACTCTCGCTGGGCGGAGCGGCCCGCGCTGAAACCGGGGAAGAGAAGCTTGCGCTCATGGGCGGGGAGAAAGCGGTCACTACACCCCATGCCGACGCCGACAAATGGCCCCTTTACGGCCCGGAGGAGGAGAAGGCCGTCATCGAACTGCTGCGCAATCCAAACTACAGCCCGTGCGCGGCTCTCGAGGAGGACTGGAAGGCCTTCTTCAAGGTGCCTTATGTCAAAAGCTGTATGAACGGCACGAGCGCGCTGTGTTCGATGTTCTTTGCCCTGAACCTGCCGCCGGGCAGCGAGATCATGGTCCCCAGCTACACGTTCTTCGCCACCATCGTTCCGATGCGGCTCTTCGGGCTCGTACCCGTATTCGTTGACGTCGACCCGCGCACGCTCAACATGGACGTGGAGGACGCGAAGAAACGTCTCACGCCCAACACGAAGGCGATCCTGCCCGTACACTGGATCGGCAACCCCTGCGACATGGACGCGATTTCGGCCCTCGCCAAAGAGAAGGGCCTCATCCTGCTTGAGGATTGCGCGCACGCACACATGGCGTCGCTGAACGGCAAGTACATGGGCACCCGGGGCGAGATGTCGATCTACAGCTTCCAGACGACCAAGCCGCTTCCCGGCATTGAAGGCGGCATGGGCATGTACAAGTCACGCGAGCACTACGAGCGGGCGACGAGCTTCGGCCACTACGACGTGCCCAAGTCGTTCGGCGAGGACAGCGAGTATCGCAAGTACGCGGGCTCAGGGCTCGGCCTGAAATTCCGCATGCATCCCGTCAGCGCGGTCCTGTGCCGGGCGGAGATGAAGGTCGTCGAGCAGCGCAACGCCGAAGGGGCCGCCCAGGTGCGCTCGCTGAACGATCGCATCCTCGATCTGCCGGGCCTCTACGAACAGAAGGCACTGCCGGGAGCCAAGCGGCTGTACTACTCGTGGAACATGCTGTTCATCGATGAGAAGGAAGCCGGCATGAGCCGCGCGGCCGCCGTCAAGGCGCTCAAGGCCGAGGGCGTGCGTGCGGAGGCGCACAAGTACACGCTTCAGCACAAGCTGGCCCTGTACAAGGAGAAACAGTGGTGGCACCACGCGCCGATACTCCCGGAGCTGCCCGGCTCCGAGCAGGTGCTCGCCACCTCGATCGGCCTCCCCTACTTCACCAAGCCGGTCCCTGAGGTCATCGAGCAATACGTCAAGGCTTTCAAGAAGGTCTGGGCTCACCGCAAGGAGCTGGCCTGACGCTCATTGCCGCGTCTCGGCCGGTAACGAAGCGCCGTCTCCGGCAATCGCTGCGGCACGTGGTCGGACCGCGACCATCAGATCGTGCCGTCTTCACCGATGCGTTTGTCGCTGAAGAAGTTGTCTCGGAGCAGGCAGGGGGACGAACATTCGAGCAGAAGAGCCGGGCCGATGCCGGTGAAGTTGTGTTCGACGTCCGGCGGCATGACGAAGAGTTCGCCCTCGGTC
>CAYQYB010000261.1:0-3921 GCA_964421535.1 uncultured Verrucomicrobiota bacterium
GGGGTTGATCGCCTTGCCGGCGTCCACCGCCAGCACGGCCTTCAGCACGTGCATCTTGCCGGTCCTGCGGTCGATTTCCAGTTTCACGGCGGACGCGCCGACGGTGTAGTGCACGTTCGGATGCCCGCCCTGGCTGGTTTCCGGGTCGCCCGTCGCCGAGGTGAACTCCGGCATGAACATGCCGCTGCCGAGGATCGGGCCGCCGAGGAAATTACCGTGCTGCGTCTGGATGCCGCTGATGACGAAGTCCTTGAACGCGATCTTGAAGCCGGGCTTCGACTTGCACTTCACGCACTGGTCTTCCAGGTAGAGCGATTCCTTCGGGAAGCCGTGCACGCGGTGAATCGTCTCGAACATTTTCCCGCGCACATCGAGCGCGGCGGCCTTCACGGCGTTGCCGCAGCCCCACGTCACGTGCGATCCGACCGTCTGCCACTCGTACGCATTGCGGTCGGTGTCCGGCGGCTCCACGCGGATGCGTTCGGGCGGGACGGTCAGAACTTCGGCGGCGATCTGTGCCATCACCGTGAAGTAGCCCTGGCCGATCTCCTTTCCCGACACGCTGATGTTGAGGCTGCCGTCCTCGTTGAACTTGATGAATGCCGCTGAAGCGGCATTCGGCGGCATCGCGGGCGCCTTCCAGAAACACGCAAAGCCCTTGCCGATGGCCTTGTCGGGGTCCTTGGATGCTTCCTTCTTGCCCCACTCGATCTCCTTCGCGACGCGGTCGATGGCTTCGACCAGTCCGCTGGGGTTCATCTTCGCGCCGTACGCCAGCGTGTCGCCCTCGACGATCGCGTTCTTGCGGCGGAACGCGACGGGGTCCATCCCGATCTTCTTCGCGATCCGCGTCATATGCGACTCGAGGCCGAACATGAACTCCGAGTAGCCGAAGCCGCGGTACGGCCCGCCCGGCGGCAGGTTCGTGTAGACGCACACCGAGTCGATCTTCACGTTCGGGATGCGGTAGGGGCCGGTCGCCGAAAGCCCGACGGCGTTCACGACGTTCGCGCCGTATTCCACGTACCCGCCCGCGTCCCAGTGCAGCGTGTGGTCGATCGCTGTGATCGTGCCGTCTTTCTTCACGCCCAGCTTGATCCGGGCGATGACGCCCTGCCGCTGGTACGTGTTGTAGAACTCCTGCGCGCGCGACCAGCGCACCTTCACCGGGCTGCCCTTGACCATCATCGCGAGTGCGGCGCCGATGATCTCCATCGACACGCCGGCCTTGCCGCCGAACCCGCCGCCGACGTACGGCGTGACGACGCGGATGTTCTTATGCTGGAGCCCGAGCGGCGCGAGCGCGCCGGCGAACACGTGCCGCTGCGTGTACGGCGACTGCGATGCGGACCAGAGCGTCAGCCGCTCCGACAGGTCGTACAGCCCGACGATCGAGTGCGTCTCGATCGCGCAGTGCGCGTAGCGCGGCACCGTGTACGTGTCCTCAAGAATCACATCCGCTTCGGCAAAGCCCTTCTCGACATCGCCCTTCCGCGTCTTCCGCCAGTGCGCGATGTTGGTTCCTCCCTGCGGGAAGAACCACGGGCAGCGCGTGTAGTTGCCGAGGTCGGGATGGACAAGGACGGCGTCCTTCTTGAGCGCCTCGGCGAGATCGAGCACGGGCGTCAGTTCCTTGTACGTCACGTTCACGAGCTTTGCCGCGCGCTTCGCCGCCTTCTCGTCGCGCGCGATGACCGCCGCGACCTGCTCTCCGACAAATCGCACGCGGTCGGTCGGGAAAATATACCGGTCCTGCATGTACAGGCCGAAACGGTGGGGGAACTCCTTGCCGGTCACCACGCGCACGACGCCCGGGACCTTCTCCGCCGCCGAAGTGTCGATGCTCTTGATCAAAGCGTGCGCGTACGGGCTTTCCACGATCTCCGCGTGCAGGAGGTTCGGGCCGAAGTCCAAGTCGTCCACGTACTGCGCGGCCCCTGTGACCTTGTCCAAGCCGTCGATGCGGCTGGCGGGCTGGCCGACGTATTTGAGTTCCGTCATGACCGCCTCCTTGCCACAGCTGTGATCGCCTTTACGATCGGCTCGTAGCCCGTGCACCGGCACAGGTTGCCGGCGATGGCCTCCTTGATCTCGTCCTCGTCCGGCGTCGGGTTCTTCTCGAGAAGCTCGGTCGCGGCGAGCACCATGCCCGGCGCGCAGAAGCCGCACTGGAACGAGTTGTGCTTGAGGAATGATTTCTGCAGCGGCGTCGGCCCGTTCTTGCCAAGTCCTTCGACGGTCGTGATCTCGTGTCCATCGGCCTCGATCGCGAGGATCAGGCAGCTGCGAACGGACTTGCCGTCGAGCAGGACGGTGCACACGCCGCAGTCGCCGCGCTCGCATCCGATTTTCGGGCTCTTGATGCCGAGCTTGTCGCGCAGGACCTCGAGGAGGATGTCGGAGGGCTCGACTTCGAGTGAACGCGACTCGCCGTTTAGTCTCAGAGTGATAATCTTCCTCATATGTGCTCCTCTGAAACATGAAACTCGAAACTTGAAACGTGGCGCGCCGGATTGTCTCCAAGTTTCCAGTTTCCAGTTTCGAGTGTCATATCAACTCCTCCCCGTACTCCGGCCCTTCTCCCGCCAGCCTCGCCGCCGCCGCCTTGAGCCCGCGCTCCAGCATCACGCAGACCATGTGCATCCGGTATTCCTTCGTCGAGCGGATGTCGGTGATCGGCGAGATGATCTTCGGCACAAGCGCGACAGCGTTCCGAATACCGTCTTCCGTCAGAGGCGCTCCGTTCAACAGCATTTCGATCTCGAACCCGCGGATCGGTGCGGGGGCGACGGAGCCGAAGGAAACGCGGTACTCGTTGCCGGCGAGCGCCATGACCGTCACGCTCGCCTGCGCGAGGTCCTCGCCTTTGTAGCGCCGCAGTTTCACGAAGCACGCGGCGTGCTTCTTCTTCGGAAGCGGGATCGAAAGGCCGATGGCCACCTCGCCTTTCTTCAACGCGGTCTTCCGCGGGCCGAGGAACCACGAGGTCAGCGGGATCGAGCGCCGGCCCTTCAGGCCGGCGACCTGGATGGATGCGTCGTACACCTGCAGCACGGGCCCGCTGTCGCAGCACGGCACCGCCGAGCAGAGATTCCCGACCATCGTGGCGCGGTTGCGGATGCCGTTGGACGCGACCCAGCCCGTCATCTCGCGGATCACGGGGAACTTCTTCGAGACCACCTCCGAGTCCCGGATGTCGCTGAATGTTGCGAGGGCGCCGATGGCCAGCACGTTGTTTTTGAACGCGATCCTGTCGAGGCCCGCGAGTCCTTTCACGTCAACCAACAGCGCGGGCTTCAGCATGTCCTCCGAGATCAGGCTGATCAGGTCCGTGCCGCCGGCCAGCGCCATCGCGCCGGGCCTGGAGAGTAGCTTGACCGCCGCGGCGATGGTCTCTGGTTTCGCGTAGTCAAAATGATGTGCAATGGCCATGACGAATCCTCCGATCTTCACAACCACGAATGGACGCGAATCAACACGAATGACGGGGCATAAACGGGAAAGGCGGTTCTTCCAACGATTGGAACACAACGCATAATTGTTTCCAATCCTTGGAGGATTCAGCGCACCGCTTCGTGTTCATTCGTGTCCATTCGTGGTTGAACTATTTCGGCGGCAGGACCGCGACGATGCGGCACTGCGCCGATTCCATCTCGATGCCGCGGATCGGGTAGCAGCCGATCCACACGCGCTGGTTGCTGACCTTGTCGATTTCGCCGCCGAGATTCTCCGCGTGCACCAGCTTCTTCGGGAAGAGCTTGAGATGCATGACCTGGTAGTACTGCTTCGGCGGGAACATCTCGTCCCATGCCTTGCCGTACGTGTCCTTCAGCTTCTGCTCCGCCTCGGCGAACCGCGCGGGGTGCCAGGTCCGGATGATCGTGTTCATCGGGTGGTCCGCGCTTCCGCAGTCCACGCCGA
>CAYQYB010000262.1:0-3911 GCA_964421535.1 uncultured Verrucomicrobiota bacterium
CTCCACCATCTCGCACGTGATCAACTTCGACATGCCGAACTGCGTGGACGACTACACGCACCGCATCGGCCGCACCGGCCGCGCCGCGAAGACCGGCGACGCCTTCACCTTCCTGACCTCGGAAGACGAGGACATGGTCCGGGGAATCGAGCGCGTGCTGGGCTCGAAGATCGAGAGGCGCAAGCTGGAAGGATTCGACTACGCGGCGAAGCCGCAGCCGCATCCCGCCGGGCACCATCATCACGCGGCTCATCAGCCGTCGGGCGCGCACGGCCCAGCGAAACCTCACCACCCGCACGGCGGCGGCCATCCCGCCGGCCGCACGCGGCGTTTCGGACACGGGAAACACCGTCACTGATCGACAACGCGGATGCGGTACAGCCGCAGGCCGTTCGCTCCGGGCGCGGGCGTGAGCGTGAAATCGTCCGTGAACGTCATGTTCGTCACCGTGCCCTTCGGTGAAGTATCCAACTCTGAAAGAAGCGGCCTGACGATGCGCGTGAATGCATCGGTCGCGCCGGGACTGAATTCCAGGCCGTAGCGTGTCCCGCCGACCGAACTCCAGCGCAGGGCATAACCGCTTGCGGCCGCCGCCACTCCTGCCAGTTTCAGCACGGAATTACTGTCATTCGGATTCAGATTCGCGCGGTATTCGTCCAGGTTCGGCATGCCGTCGCGGTCGTTGTCGCCATCCGGCGGCGCCGTCGTCTGGTTCGTGAAGCAAGCCTGCTCCCACGCGTCGGGCATCCCGTCGCCGTCGGAATCGGGCGGCGACTGCACGGCGACGCGGATCGCGGCCACTGGGCTCGTAGTCAGCCCGTCGCACGCGACGAAGTCGAACGTGTCCGTGCCGACGTAGCCGTGAATGGGCGTGTAGACCGTCTTCCACGTCGAGGTGTCCACGGCCGACAGCAGTCCGTGCGTCGGCGCCGACGCGGTCTGGAACGTCAGCGACTGGCCGTCCGGATCGGTACCGGCCAGCGAGATGTTGGTCGATGCGTAGCCGACGTGGACGAGCTGTGTCGACGTCGCAACCGGCGGCCGGTTGCTGAAGCAGTTGCAGCTGAAGTCCCTTTGCTCGTAGACGATGCGGATCGACCAGCACAGGTTGGTGCCGGTGTCCGACGAGTAGCGGTCGGTCATGCGGAGCTTCCACGTTCCGTTCAGCGGCTTGCCGTTGAAAGCGGCGAGGTTGCCCTCGGGCCGGTACGTGCCCGCGAACGGCGCGGTGCCGACGGTGATCGACGTCGCGGCGCTTTGGTCGAAGACCGTGTACGTGGCGGATCCGCACGCGCCCGTGCCGAAGTTCTTGCCGCTGCCGCCGCGGCGGTTCACGAGGACCACTTCCGAGCCGTCCGGGTGCTGGAGGGCCAGCGTCAGGCCGCGGTCGTAGCTGTGGTTGACGCGCACGAGCACGTTGACGTCGCTGACGATGTTGCTGCCGGCCTCGTTGACGGTCAGCAGGGAGTTCGTCGTTCCCGCGGGGATGATCCGCATCGGCGTGTCGGTGCTGTCAAACTGGTTCGTGATGCCGGGCTGATAGAGCGGCTGCCCCACGAGATGCGCGAACACGTTGGTCAGCGTCTGCCCGTTGAACGTCGTTGCGAACGAGAAGGTCAGGGCCGTCCCGCACGCCAGCGACGGATCAAGCCGGTATTCGTAAAGGACGTCGTTTGTGGACGCGCCGTCTGCCGCCATCGGCGGATAGACCGAGATCGGCTGGGTCACCGTCACGCCGGCGTTGTCGCACGTCAGCACGGAGGAGACGTTCGTCGCGGAGAGCTGCGACTTGTTCCAGAGCACGATGCGCTCGCGGATCGTCTCGCCCGGATCGACCACGCCGTCGTTGTTGCCGTTTGGCGAATCGGCCGCCCCGGTATCGCGGATCAGCATTCCCGTGCGCGGCACCTGCGAGAGAATGAGCACGCTGTACGGGCCGATGTTGAGCGAGCCCGACGCCGGCGCGCCGGCGGCCGCGACCTCGATGCTGCCGTTGTTGCCGTAATCCGACGCATAGTTCGTCGAATCGCTGTTGAAGTGGACATACCACGTGCCCGCCGCCGGGAAGTTGATCGTGTAGTTGTTGCGCGTTGTGTTCGCGAAGTTGGCGACGACCACCGTGTAGCGGTCGGTCGAACCCGTGTTCCAGCGGCTGTAGGCGATCAGCTTGTTCACGTTATCCACGTGGTACGTGCTGCAGCCGTCGCCGAGGAGGCCCTCGGAGACGCCGTCGAGATTGCGGCGCAGGCGGATGAGTTCGCGGTACAGGCGCACGATCCCGGCGAACGTGTTCGTGCGGTTCCAGTCGACCGGCCGCGCATCGCCGAACTGGTTCGTCTCCAGCATCTCCTGGCCCTGCAGGATCATCGGCATGCCGGGCGACGACATGACGAGCGCCGCGCCGAGCGTCGAGCGCTTGCGGGCGTAGTAGCCCTCGGCCTGCGCGCCGTAGATCGCGGTGGGCAGGCGCGCGCCGCCGTTGAGGTCGCCCGCGGAATCGTGCGAGTCGGTGTAGATGATGCGCTGCATCGTGCCGGCGACATTGCGCGCGACGGTCGGCATATCGCGGTTGTTGTCGTCTCCCTGGGTCAGCACGCTGCGGATTTCCCAGAGGAACGTGAAATCCCAGTAGCTGTTGAAGCCACTCAGCTCCTTGATGTCCTCCGCGATGTTCAGGGTGCCCGGGTGCTCCGTGGCCATCATCGCAAGGGCGTTGCTGATCATGTTCAGGCCGTCCGAAATGAAGAGCCCGTTCGTGGTGTAGACGATGTAGCTGGGAGCGTCCCAGCGGAAACCGTCGAACCGGTACTCGTCCAGCCACATGCGGAACGAGTCGTTGATTGCCGCGCACACCTGCGACGTGCTGTAGTCCGGCCGCGGGCCCCACGGCGTGCCGGCGTACGGCTCAGTGTTGTAGAAATACTGGCCGCCGTGCACGCCGTCCGGGCTCCAGCCGTCGAACTGCCACAGCGACGAGCCACCGTCCCAGTGATTGTGCACCACGTCGAGCAGCATCGCGATGCCGCTCTGGTGGCTGCGGAGGATGAGTTGCCGGAGCGCGTCGGGCGAGCCGTAGGTCGTCTCGATGGAGAAGGGGTACCCGGGGTTGTAGCCCCAGCTCGTGGCCGAGGGGAACTCGTTCACCGGCATCAGCTCGATCGCGCTGACGCCGAGGTCGCGAAGGTAGTCGAGCTTGTTGGTGAACGTGGAGAACGTGCCGGACGGGCCGGTGAATGCGCCGATGTGCGCCTCGTAGATGACGATGTCGCGCGTGTTTGTCATGCTGAACGCGTCGCCCTGCCAGTTGAAGTTGCTCGGGTTGACGACGACCGAGTTATTGTTGTTGGCGGTATTGATGAGCTTGCTGCGCGGGTCAGTCTTGTAGTTGCTCGGGTTGTTGATGAGGTACTTGTAATTCTGTCCCGCCGACGCGCCCGACACGTCCACCGACCACACGCCCGATGTAGCGCTCTCCAGGTACAGCGGACGGGATGTCGTGCTCCACCCGTTGAAGTCGCCAGCCACGGTCACGTTCGTCGCGTGAGGCGCCCAGACGCGGAACGTCACGCCGGTGCCGCCGACGCCGGCATACGGAGTCGCGCCCCAACCGGAGCGCGAGGACTGGGCGGTCGAGTTCTGAGCCAGAAGCAGGACGAGAGCGGACAACGCTGTGGCGCGAACGAATTTTGCCGACCCTTTTTTGGCCATCCGGACTCCTCGAGGAATTGTGGAGAAATATACACGTAAAACGCTTTACTTTCAAATCGAGGATGCACTCTTTCTACTGTTCTCTATTTAAGTAGGTCGCACGCCGCGGTTTCCAAGGATTGGAAAACTTTGATGCCATTTTTCCAACCCTGTAGAGTCAACTTACAACTGCAACACCTAGGCTCCTCATCGCTTCTTTCGGT
>CAYQYB010000263.1:0-3898 GCA_964421535.1 uncultured Verrucomicrobiota bacterium
GATCACCGACCACAACGTGCGCGAGACGCTGGCGGTCGTGGACCGCGCGTACCTCATCTGCGAGGGCAAGGTTCTGCGCGAAGGCACGAGTTCGTTCCTGATCAACGACGAAGTGAGCCGCGAGCTCTACCTGGGGCCGCGGTTCAGCATGTAACAGACACGACACGAGAAAGAAGGAGGCCACAGTGCAAATCACGGTCACCGGCCGTCACATGGAAGTCACCGAAGCGATCCGCGACCACGCCGAGGAGAAGATCACCCGGGAGCTGTCGGAGTTCCCCCGCGTGCAGAGCGTTCACGTCATTCTCACCGTCGAAAAGTACCGCCACATCGCCGAACTCGTCGCCCAGGCCCCGCACCACATCCACATCGAGGCGAAGGAGGAGTCCGACGACATGTACGTCTCCATCGACCGCGCGACCGAGAAGCTCGAGAAGCAGCTTCACAAGGTGTGGGGAAAGCTCCAGGACATCAAGTCCCGCGAGCGGCTGGCGGATGTGGAGCCCAGCGTGGAACCGTCCGGCGAGAACATGCCGTAGGCGCCGCGGCGAGGCGCGGATGATCATCCGGGGGGATTAACGTGGCTATTACAGTACGGCAGTTTCTGGAGGCGGGCCGCAAGGGGCTTTCGCTCGAGGTGGTCGCGGGCGGCGCGCACCTGGATCGTCCGATCCAGGAGGAGGCGCTGAACCGGCCGGGCCTGGCGCTGGCGGGGTTCGTCCAGTACTTCGCGCACAAGCGCATCCAGGTCCTCGGGCTCGCGGAGAACGCCTACCTCAAGAGCCTGTCGGCCGAAGAGCGCGCCGCGCGCGTGAAGCAGTTCTTCGAGAAGCAGATTCCGTGCGTCGTCGTCACGCGCAGCCGCCGCGCGTTCCCCGAAGTCGAGAAGATGGCGGACGAGTACAACGTGCCGGTGCTCAAGAGCCCGATGATCACCAGCCGCTTCATCAACGCGGCGACGATCATCATGGAAAACCTGATGAGCCCGCACATGCGGGCCCAGGGCACGATGGTCGACATCATGGGCATCGGCGTTCTGCTCGAGGGCGAGCCCGGGGTCGGCAAGAGCGAGACGGCCCTCGCGCTGATCAAGGCGGGGCACAGCCTCGTCGCCGACGACTCCACGGCGCTGCGCCGCGACAGCACCGGCATGATCATCGGCTCGGCCGTCGAGATCACCCGCTACCATATGGAGATCCGCGGCCTCGGCATCATCCACGTCCCGAGCCTCTTCGGCGTGGCGTCGGTCCGCAGCGAGATGAAGCTGGACCTGATCATCCGCCTGCACCGGCCGGACCCCGACATCGAGGACGACCGCACCGGCCTCGCGCCCCAGAGCCGCGACGTCATGGGGGTGAACATCCCGCTGATCACGATTCCCGTGGCCGCCGGGCGCGACCTCGCGCACGTCGTCGAGGTGGCCGCGCTGAACGAACGGCTCAAGCAGCTGGGCCACGACGCCGCCAAGGAGCTCGACGAAAAACTTGTGCTGACCCTGACCCAGAAGAAGATAAAGTGACGAAGAAGAGCCCAGCAGAAGCCCCGGCGGCGAAATCGCATGTCCGGAATTTGACCATTCTCAACCGATTTGGTATTCACGCAAGGCCTGCCGCGCTGTTTGTCAAAACGGCCGGCAAGTTCGCATCGGATATTCTTGTCGAAAAAGACGGGTCGGTTGTCTCGGCGAAGAGTATTATGGGCCTGCTGACGCTGGAGGGGAGCCGGGGCGCGGTCCTGAAGGTGACGGCGACCGGGGCGGACGCGGAAGCGGCCCTGGATGCGCTGGAGGACCTGGTGAAGCAGAAGTTTTTCGAGGATTAGCGGTTCATGTCGGATCATGCACAAGAGGGGCTGAAGGAGATCGAGCTCAAGGGCGTACCCGGGTCGCCCGGCGTTGCCGTGGGCACGGTTCTCCTGGTGAAGACCGAGGACGAGCGCCTCGTCGAGCGCACCATCAGCGATGAAGACATCCCGCGCGAAATCACCCGCTTTGAGGAAGCCCTGATCGCCACGCGCCATCAGGTCCACGAAATCCAGCAGAAGGTCAGCAGCGCGATCGGGCAGGAAAGCGCCAGTATTTTCGACGCGCACCTGCTGGTGGTCGACGACCGGTCGTTTGTCGAGGAGGTCATCCGCGGCCTCAGCACCCAGCGGAAGAACGTCGAGGCGGTTCTGACCTCCGTGGCGGACCGCTATGCCCAGGCGCTCGCCGCGATCGAGGACGACTACCTTCGCGAGCGGGCCGCGGACGTCCGCGACGTGACGCGGCGCGTGCTCCGTAATTTGTCCGGGCGCAGCACCGCGTTCCTGACGCAGTTGGACAAGCCCTACATCGTCGTCTCGAACGACTTGGCGCCTTCCGACACGGCGACGCTGAACAAGGACAAGGTGATGGGCTTCGGCACGGACCTGGGCAGTCCCACGTCCCATACGGCGATCATGGCCCGAGCGCTGGCCATCCCGGCGGTCGTCGGCCTGCACGACGTCAGCGTGCGCGTGTCCACCGGCGACACGGTCCTGATCGACGGCAACAAGGGACTTTTTATCATCCACCCGACGAGGGAGCGTCTCGCGCACTACGGCAAGGTCCAGGAGATCCGCCAGAGCGTGGAATTCAAGCTCAAGGAGCTCAAGGACCAGTCGGCGGTCACGAAGGACGGCTACCAGGTCACGCTCTCGGCGAACATCGAGCTTCCGGGCGACGTGGACGCGGTGATCCAGAACGGCGCGGTCGGCGTCGGCCTCTTCCGCACGGAGTACCTCTATCTTTCCATGAAGCAGCAGCTGCCGAGCGAGGAAGACCAGTACAACGCGTACTCGGAGGTGGCCCGGCGGGTGGGGAACGCCCCTGCGATCATCCGCACGCTCGATCTCGGCGGCGACAAATTCCTTTCGCACCTCAAGACCCCGGCGGAACTGAACCCGTTCATGGGGTGGCGCGCGATCCGGTTCTGCCTGGCCCAGCCGGACATCTTCAAGACCCAGCTTCGCGCCGTCCTCCGCGCGAGCACCTACGAGAACATCAAGCTCATGTACCCCATGGTGAGCAACGTGGACGAGGTCCTGCGTGCGAACGCGTTCCTCGAGGAAGCGAAGAACGAGCTTCGCGAGCGGAAGCAGCCTTTCAACGAGGATTTGGAAGTTGGCGTGATGATCGAGGTCCCGTCCGCGGCGATCACCGCCAACCTGATCGCGCCGCACGTCGATTTCTTCAGCCTCGGCACCAACGACCTCGTCCAGTACACGATGGCCGTGGACCGCGTCAACGAGCGGGTGGCCTACCTGTACGAGCCCACGCATCCGGCGATCATCCGGCTGATCAAGAGCACGATCGACGTGGGGCACGAGCACGGCATCTGGGTGGGGATCTGCGGCGAAATGGCGGCCAATCCCCTGATGGCCCCCCTCCTGATGGGCCTCGGCATAGACGAGTTCAGCATGAGCCCGTCGGCGGTGCCGCTCGTCAAGGAGGCCATACGCAGCGTGAAGTTTCACGAGGCGGAGGAGCTGGCGAAATCCGTGCTGGTGTCCGAATCCGCGCCCAAAGTCCTCGAGCAGTGCCGCAAGCTCCTCGAAAGAGTCTCTCCGGAAATACTTGAATTAATCAGCTGAAATCCGCACATTGACCGCTCGTCATTAAACAGTAAGGAGCATCCCATGTCATTACAGCGTTCATTCTTGTTCACGTCGGAATCGGTGACCGAGGGGCATCCCGACAAGCTCTGCGACGGCGTCTCGGACTGCATTCTCGACGCGTGCCTGGCCCAGGATAAGCGCAGCCGCGTGGCGTGCGAAACGCTGGCCAAGACGGGCATGGTCGTCGTCGCCGGCGAAATCACCACCAGCGCCGTGATCAACTACGCCGACATCGTCCGCGAGAAGGTCAAGAAGATCGGGT
>CAYQYB010000264.1:0-3897 GCA_964421535.1 uncultured Verrucomicrobiota bacterium
GCCGCGGCATTCCGGTGGTCTGCGACGGGCTCATCTCCACCGCCGGCCCCTCCCGCGCATCAGGTCCTGGTGCTGGAAGCGCTTCGGCGCGCCGGCGCGACGCGCGAGCATGACGACCTTGCCCGAACCATCGATCAGCGGCTCGCGCGGTACTTTGGAGAGTATCATCTTCTGCCCGAGGATCTGCGGGTGTCTCCGGCAGGGCCCGCCGCGTCAAAACCGCAACACGCTGTATCCTCCGCTCTGGCCGTCATCATGGCAGGCAGGCCCAGCGATGACCGCGGCACGGCCGGCGCAAAGTCGAAGAACCTGCGATGGCTCGACCGCCATCGCGCCGCCGTGATCGGGACAACGATCGCCCTGATCGCGTTCGCCGTCGTTGCCGTCACGGTTCTGTTGATCACGCGCAGGACACTTCCCGCCCCCACCATCGAGGCCCTCGCGGGGCTCGCGCGCCAGCAGTACGCCGACAAGAACTACGACGAAGCGATCGCGACCTATCAGAAGCTCTGGAAGGGCACGCGCGGATCCGCGGCGGTCGAACTCCTGATGGGAAACGCCTACCACCGCAAGGGCGACTACCCGGCGGCCGAGAAATGTTACAGGGACGTCCTGGAGAAGAACCCGCAGTCGGCGACCGCCTTGTACAATTTGGGCCTGACCCTGTTCAGGCAGAATCGAATGGAAGAAGCTTCCGCCTGCTACGAAGACCTCATTCGCCGCTTCGGCCCCGCCAATCCAATCCTTGCCAACAGGGCGAGGTTCGCGCTCGACCTCATTGCGGAACGCACCGGCCGGTCGTCTTGAAGGGATTGTCCTGCGGCCGGCACAAAGAAGAGATTGGAAGGGCGTTGCACGCCAAGGAGGTCGGGGTGAGGAACCCCATGGGTAAACGCACATCCGCCCTTCCAATCGTCAACATACTTCGACAGCATTCTTTTGCAAGTGTTCAACAATATCTTTTTTAGGGCCGCCGACGGGCGACATTCGTTGACGAAAGGCCCGTTTTTCTGTAACTTCCCGCTCAACGCCAACATGGCGTCAAGGGTCACAAGCATATATGAAATCAGCTCGTTATCTCCTCTTAGGCGCGGTGGCCGCGGCGGTTCTCGCCTGCGGCTGTTTCAGGCAGGATGTGCGAACCCTCGTCGTGAACGTCCCCCAGATGAAATCCGCCGAGTGCAGCAAGATCATCCAGGGCGCGCTCAGCCGCATCGAAGGGATTGTTTCCGCCGAACCGGACCTCCAGAAGCGCACGATGTCCGTCACCTACAACAGCACCAAGCTGTCCATCAAGAACGTGGAATTCCTGATCGCGGGCGTCGGCTTTGACGCCAACGACGAGAAGGGAAAACCCGAAGCCAAGGCCGCGCTCCCCGCCGGGTGCCGCTGATCATCATGAGAGTCGCCATCACGTCAGCGGTGCTGGTTTCCCAAAAAGCGGATGCTTGGATCCTCTTCGCGTTCGAGGGCAAACCGGCCGCTCCGGCCAGCCAAGACCCCGTCTCGCGCCGCCTCGGCAAGATGATCCAGGGATGGGTCAAGGATACGGGCTTCCGTGGCAAGGCGAACGAGGTTTCCGTTTTCCCGTCCTGGGAATCCCTCCCTGCGAAGTTCGTCATGCTCGCCGGGCTGGGCAAGCGGGAGGACTTTCACCTCGGGCGGCTCGAGCGCTCCGCAGCGGCAGCCGCGCGAACCGCCCGGAGGCTGAACCTGTCCCGCCTGGCGTCGCCGATCCTCGAAGGCGCCGGCCTGTCGCCCCGGGACGCCGTCGGCGCAATGGTTCGCGGGATCCATTACGGGCGCTACGATTTCATCCGGTTCGCGTCCGCGAAGAAGAAGCAGCCGGACGGGTCCTTGACGATCACAGATGGGCCGTCAGGCCTGGCCGTTCTTCGTTCAGCCGCGCGCGAAGCCTGCATCACGGGCGAAGTGATCGCCGAGATCCGCGACTTGGCGAACCTGCCCGGGAACGAGGCGTACCCGGAATCCATCGCGAAGCGCGCCGCCGCCCTCGCCCGGAAGTACGGCGTCGGCTGCAGCGTGATGAACGCCGCCGCCTTGCGCCGCGAACGCTGCAACGCCATTCTCGCGGTCGCCCAGGGCAGCCGCCGGGAGCCGTGCCTGATTACGCTCAAGTACCGCGGCACGAAGCCCGGACTGAAGCCCCTCGCGCTCGTCGGAAAGACCATCACGTTCGATACGGGCGGCCTCTCGCTGAAGCCCGCCAAGAGCATGGAATGGATGCAGTTCGACAAGTGCGGCGGCATGGCCGTGCTTGCGGCGACGTTGATCGCGGCACGCTTGCGCCTCCGCCGCCCCGTGATCGGCATCCTCGCCGCCGCCGAGAATATGCCCGGCGGCAAAGCCACCCGCCCGGGCGACATCGTCCGCGCGCGCAACGGCAAAACCATCGAGATCCTGAACACCGATGCCGAGGGACGGCTGGTCCTTGCCGACGCCATTTCCGTGGCGGCAGACCTCAAACCCGAAGCCATCGTGGACATCGCCACCCTGACCGGGGCCTGCGTCGTCGCCCTCGGGCACGCCCTTTCCGCGGTCATGGGCAACCGGCACCAGCTGGTTGACCAACTCAAGAAAGCGGGCGACGCCTGCGGAGACCGGCTGTGGCCCCTGCCCCTGCTGCCCGAGTTTGCGGACGATATCCGCAGTCAATTCGCCGACATGAAGAACGTGGGCGAAGGCAGCGCGGGGACCATCATCGGCGGAATGTTCCTGCAGGAATTCGTGCCCGCGAACATGCCGTGGGCGCACGTGGACATCGCGGGAACGGCCTACGAGGAGAAGGAAAGGTCATACTCCTCCGCCGGCGCGACCCTGTTCGGCGCGAAGCTTTTCGTCGAGTGGATCAGGAACCTGGAACACGCAACGATCAACAAGTAGACTCATCATCACCATGAACGCACTGACCCGCATCGAGCTCCCCGGAGTGAAGAAATTCAAGAGCGGCAAGGTCCGCGACATTTTCGACCTTGGCGACACCTTGCTGCTGGTCGCCAGCGACCGCATATCCGCATTCGACTGCATTCTGCCGACAGGCATTCCGATGAAGGGTCACATCCTGAACCAGCTGTCGGCCTGGTGGTTCGCCAAGACCGCCCACCTCATTCCGAACCACGTCATCACGACGGACGTCAGGAAGTATCCCGCCTCACTCAAGGCTTGCGAGTCCATCGTCCGCGGCCGGTCGATGATTGTCCGGAAGGCGGAGGTTCTGCCGGTGGAATGCGTGGCCCGCGGCTACCTGATCGGGTCCGGGTGGAAGGAGTACGGGCAAAACGGCGAGGTCAGCGGGATCAAGCTCCGCAAGGGCTACCGCATGGCCGACAAGCTCGACGAGCCCATCTTCACGCCGGCGCGCAAAGCGGAAACCGGGCACGACGAGAACGTCTCGTTTGAGCAGGTCGAACAAATGGTCGGCGCCGATCTCGCCGCTCAACTGAAGGAGAAGACGCTCGCCTTGTACAAGTTCGCCGCCGACTACGCGCTGGGAAAAGGCATCATCATTGCGGACACCAAGTTCGAGTTCGGCCTGTGCGACGGAAAGCTCATCATCCTGGACGAAATGCTGACGCCGGACAGCTCGCGATTCTGGCCCGCTTCGAGCTACGCGCCGGGCCAGTCGCCGCCCTCTTTTGACAAGCAGTTTGTGCGCGATTACCTCGAGACCCTGAAGGACTGGGACAAGACGCCGCCGGCGCCGCCGCTGCCGGACGAGGTGAGCGCGCGGACGCGGGACAAGTACCTGGAAGCTTTCAAGAAGCTGACAGGGCAAAACCCGGAAGTGTAGGGAAGGCGGAATTGGAGTACTGGAGTGTTGGAGTGGTGAGCCGGCCGGCCTGTCATCACACCAACACTCCACGCCTCCAGTACCCC
>CAYQYB010000265.1:0-3869 GCA_964421535.1 uncultured Verrucomicrobiota bacterium
GCGGTGCAGCTGGCTGACAATGACGCGTTCGGCGCCGTTGATGATGAAGGTGCCCTGCTCGGTGATCAGGGGGATTTCGCCCATGTAGACGTCCTCTTCCCTGACCTCCTTGCCCTCGCGCAGACGGAAAGTAACGTACAAAGGCGCCGCGTACGAGTGACCTTCCTTCAAGCACTCGATCGGCGACATCTTGGGCTCGGCGATCTCGTACTTGACGAAGTCGAGAGCGCATTGTCCGTCGTAGCTCTCGATCGGGAACACTTCCTTGAAGACGGCCTGAAGGCCGAGCATCTGCCGCTTGCTCTGCGGCACATGCATCTGAAGGAAATCCCGGTACGAGTTGCTCTGGATCTCTATGAGATCCGGCAACTCGAGCACATCAGACAGCTTGCCAAAACGTATTCTTTCAGCCATGCCGCACCTTCAGACTTAGCTTGTTTAGGAAAAACCAGCCTGCGCGGAGCCGAAGCTCCACGCAGGACCCCCACACACCGCCAGGTTACTTGACTTCGACCTTAGCACCCGCGGCTTCAAGCTGAGCCTTGATCTTATCCGCCTCTTCCTTGGACGCGCCTTCCTTGACCGGCTTCGGAGCCGACTCGACAAGGTCCTTGGCTTCCTTGAGACCCAGGGAGGTGATCGTCCGGATTTCCTTGATGACCGCGATCTTGTTCGTGCCGGCCGAGGCCAGTACGACCGTGAACTCGGTCTTCGCTTCCGCCGGAGCCGCACCCGCCGCACCCGGGGCCGCCGCCGCCACCGCCATCGGGGCCGCCGCCTTGACGCCGAGCTTGTCTTCGAGCGCCTTCACCAGGTTCGAGAGTTCCAGAACGGAAATCCCCTGGATCCAGTCAATGAACTCCGCCGCCTTCCCCTCAACCTTCACTTCTGCTTGTGCATTTTCTGTCATGATCTAGTCCTCCACATCCTTACGACCACCAGCCCACGCGGGCATACGGGTCATTAAGCTGCTTTTTCCTTTTTCTCCTGTATTGCCTTGAGCACGTACACCACGCTCGCGACCTTCTGCTGCAACACGCCGACCAGCTGCGTTAGAGGCGCCGCAATCGTTCCGACCAATGTTGCGAGCAGCACTTCCCGGCTCGGCAGATTCGCCAGCTGCTGGACGTCGTCCGCCGACAAAACGGCCCCCTGGAGCGAGCCGATCTTGATAGCCGGTAAATTGTTCTCCTTGATGAAATCCTTCAGGACCTTCGCCGCCTGAACAACGTCGCCCTTGCCGTAAACCATGGCCGACGGGCCCAAGATGCCCTTCTCCAAGCCCGGTTGATTCAGCTCGCTGGCGACGCGCTTGAACATGCGGTTCTGGATCACCTGGAACTGCGCCTTCACTCCGCGAAGCCGGCGCTTGAGCTCCTCCGTCTTTCCGACATTAAGCCCCTGGTAGTCGGCGACGATCAGGAAGGACGAATCCTTCACCTTGTTCCGCAGCTCTTCGATAATGGATGTTTTTTCCGATCTCATGAAAGTCTCCTCAAATCCGCCTAGGCCGCCGACACCTCGCCGAGATCAACGTGGAGCCCGGGACCCATCGTGGAGCTGACCGTGCACCGCTTGATGTAGACGCCCTTCGCCGCCGGCGGCTTGGAGGCATTGACCGCCGCGATCACCGCGCGGCAATTCTCCACCAAGGCCTCCGCCTTGAACGAAAGCTTGCCGAAAGGCACCATCACGTTTCCGTTGCGGTCCATGCGGAACTCGACGCGGCCGGCCTTGCACTGCTTCACGGCCACCGCCGTATCGTCCGTCACCGTCCCGGTTTTCGGGTTGGGCATGAGCCCGCGCGGGCCAAGGACTTTACCGAGTTTGCGAACTTCCTTCATCGCGTCCGGCGTGGCCACCGCAACATCGAAATCAAGCCATCCGCCCTGCACCTTGCTGATCAAATCCTCGTAGCCCACGAAGTCGGCGCCGGCTTCCGTCGCCGCGTCCGCGGACGGCCCCTTGGCAAACACCAGGACCCGGATCTTCTTGCCCGATCCGTTCGGGAGCACGACCGTCGAGCGCACGACCTGGTCGGACTGCGTCGGATCGACGCCCAGGCGAAACGCGATTTCAGCCGTTTCGTCAAACTTGACCCGGACGTTGCTCTTCAAGAACTCGATGGCGTCAGCGAGCTTGTAGTACTTCTCCGCATCCACCTTCTCTTTGACCGCGCGGTATTTTTTTCCGTGAGCCATGGCTACTCCACCTCAATTCCCATGCTGCGCGCCGTTCCTTCAATCAACCGAACCGCGCGATCCAATTCCTTGGCGTTAAGATCCTTTTCCTTGAGCTTCGCGATCTCGACCACCTGCTGTTTCGTGACCTTGCCCACCTTGTCACGGTTCGGCTGCCCCGAACCCTTGGCAATGCCGGCGGCTCGCTTGAGGAGGGTCGAAGCCGGGGGGCTCTTGGTGATGAAAGTGAAAGACTTGTCCTGGTAGACCGTGATCACGACCGGAATCACCAGTCCCGCCTGGCTCTGCGTCGCCGCGTTGAACTCCTTGCAGAACGCCATGATGTTGACGCCCTGCTGACCGAGCGCGGGGCCCACCGGCGGAGCCGGGTTCGCCTGGCCGGCCGGAATCTGCAACTTGATTATGCCTGTGACTTTCTTTGCCATCGTTCGTTACCGTCCGTTGTTACGCTCGCTCTACCTGCCAGTATTCCAGTTCAACCGGAGCTGACCGCCCGAAAATCGAAACCGACACCTTCAGCTTGCCGCGATCCGGATCCACTTCTTCAATGACTCCGTTAAAGTTCAGGAAAGGACCGTCCGTGATCTTCACGGTTTCGCCCGGTTCGAAGACAACCTTCGGCTTGACCTTTTCCTTCTTCTCCTCGATCTGCCGCAAGATGCTGTCCACTTCAGCCGGCCGCAACGGCACGGGGCGGTCTCCGCCCACGAAGCCGATGATCCCCGGCGTCTGCTGCGTGAAGTACCACGTCTTGTCCACAAGGCTCTTCTGCTCGTCGTACAGAGACATGTGCACGAGCACATAGCCGGGATAGAACTTCCTCGTGGTCGTCGTCTTCTTCCCCTGCTTGACCTCCGACACCTTTTCCGTGGGGATCAGGACCTCGTCGATGTAGTCCTGCATCTCCTCCTGCTTGATGCGGCGCTCAATGCTTTCGCGGACCTTGGATTCCTGTCCGGAGAGCGTATGTAACACAAACCACTGTTTCTCCATGTGCTTCCACCCTGTCCGTCTGCGCTAGTGAACGACCAGTTTCAGGAGAGCCAGCAGAACAACATCGCTGACGCCCACGAACACGCCGACAATCAGAACCGAGACGATGACCACCACGGTCGACTCGAAAAGCTCCGACCGCGTGGGCCACGAGCACTTCTTGAGCTCGTTCCGCACGTCCTCCACGAACACCTTGATACCCGATATCGCCTGTTGCACCTTGCTCATCTTCGGCACACAACTTCCATTTTTTCAGCCTGCTGAAATTGGCAGGCCAGGAGGGACTTGAACCCCCAACAACCGGTTTTGGAGACCGGTGCTCTGCCAATTGAGCTACTGGCCTACCGAAACGGGCACCCCTACTTCACTTCGCGATGAGGGGTGTGCTTCCGATCGAAGCGACAGTACTTCTTCATCTCCAAACGGTCTTTCGCCACACGCTTGTTCTTGGTCGTCGTGTAGTTGCGCCGTTTGCACTCGGTACACGCAAGGGCTATGATCTCTCTTGGCATGTTTCGCTATTCCATCGCGCCACCCCAGGACCCGCGGGCGGCGCCCGGGTCTCTCCCCTGCCCACACCGCGGCATCCTGAAAGCGCGTTAACTTATTGAATGATCTCCGTGACGCGCCCCGCACCGACCGTGCGGCCGCCCTCGCGGATAGCGAAACGCATCG
>CAYQYB010000266.1:0-3796 GCA_964421535.1 uncultured Verrucomicrobiota bacterium
ACCGGGCGGGAAACGATATTTTCGGCAACCGCGGATCGCGGAATCAGGAGAGAGAGAGAGAGAGAGAGAGAGAGAACAAAACTTGTGCGTGCTATCTTCATACTCACGGAACCTCCTTAAGTCCGTGTATTGCAGAAAGCGATGTTCCGCAGATAGCCGACCAACAAGTAAGAGGCAACAGGATTCTTCTATGGATCGATTTCGTGACGAGGCAAACAGCCCTGTGCGCCCTCGAAGCCCGACAGAAAACCTAGGTCGTAGGATTTTCCTGACAGGTCTTTGTCATACGCCAAAAGAAAGACGCACCGCTGGATGTCTCGCAGCGAAGGATCTCGTTGCCGTGCATTGTAGCTATCTGTCACACCACGAACCGGCAGAAAGCCGCGTCTACATAACGCCAACCGCTTCCTCCATTTCTCCCGCCTGCTCCTCCATGCTCCGCACAAGGGCGAACTGGTTCCGGGCGCGGTCGAGGTTGTGGCCGGGGCGGTGGGTCTTGAAATACGTGTCGCCCGAAAGATGATCCGCCAGGAAGCGGACGCCCACGGTGAACGTCATCAGCCGGCCCGACAGGGCGAGGTTTCCGATCTCGTCCGCGCACAGGAAGCCCCGCGCCTCGCCGAGATATCCGCGCACCAGCGCTTCGAAAAACCGCAACTCCATGCGCACCTTGGATAAATCCGTTTCATCTTCCGCCACTGGGCACGTCATCGTGCGGACCATGTCGCCGAAATCGTAGAGGACGGAGCCCGGCATGCAGGTGTCGAGATCCACAAGGCACAGCCCGCGGCCGGTCGCCTCGTCGAACAGCACGTTGTTCAGCTTCGTGTCGTTGTGCGTCACGCGTTCGGGAATCTTCCCGGCCTCGATCAATCTCACCACGGAATGCGCCAGCTCGCGCCGCGACAGCGCGAAGTCGATTTCCTCTTTCGCACCGGCGCACCGGCGCGCGGCATCCTGCTTCACAGCCTCTTCAAGCGCCTGCAGCCGGCGCGGCGCGTGATGGAAAAACGGGATGGTTTCCTTCAGCGGACCGCCGGGCAGATCGGAAAGCAGTTTCTGGAACCGCGCGACGACGCGCGCGGCCTCGAACGCGTGTTCGGGCGCCGCGCAAACCTCGTGCGTGACCGCGCCGCCGATGAACGCGAACATGCGCCAGAACGAGCCGTCGCCATCGACGAACCACGGGGTTCCGTCCTTCGCCGGGATCAGCCGGAGCGCCTCACGCGACGGGTCGGCACCGGGGGCGGCCGCAAGTTTCGCACGAAGATGCTCCGTGACCCGGACGATGTTCTCCATGACCGCCCGCGGGTTCTTAAAGATGCGGGCGTTGATGCGCTGGAGAATGAAACTGCCCGCATCCTGGGTAGGGCCGGACCGCCGGGCCGGCCGCGCACGATCCCGGAGCTTCGGCGCGCCCAGCGGTCGCGCCCTACCCTGCAATCCGGGCAGGGAGAACCGCACACGGAATGTGTCGTGGATGTGACCCGTGCCGTACGGGGCGGCGTCAACGACTTCGCCCTCAACGGCAAAACGGGCGGCGATCGGCAGAAGTTTTTTCTTCATGCGACGGGGCCCAAAATGGAAAGACCCGCTCGAGGAGCGGGTCTTCGCCAAATCGTTCTGTCACGAACCTTACGCGACCTTGGACTTCGCGAGCTCCGCGATCTTCACGAACCCCTGCGGGTCGTGAATCGCGATTTCGGAAAGCATCTTGCGGTTCAGGGCAACGCCCGCCTTGCGCAGGCCTTCGACCAGCCGGTTGTAGTTCATGCCGTTGGCTTCGCAGGCGGCGGACAGCCGCTGGATCCAGAGCCCGCGGAACTCGCGCTTTCTCAGCAGGCGGTGCTTGGTGCTGAGCACCATGGCGCGATCGACGGCCTCGGTGGCCTGGCGGAAAAGTTTGCTGCGGTTGCCGCGGAAACCGCTGGCCAAGGCCAGGCGGCGTTTCCTTCTCTGTCTTGAAGCGGGGGCATTTGTTGCTCTGGGCATGGTGAGATCCTCCTCGAAAAAATCGTTACTTTCTCAGCAGTATCGCTATGCGGTCATGGTCGGCATCCGACACGATTCCGCCTTTGCGCAGCTGGCGCTTGCGCTTGCGGCTCTTGTGGCCAAGCAGGTGGCCGCGGTTGGCCTTCCCGAATTTCAACTTACCCGTCTTCGACTGGCGAAACCGCTTCGCAATCGCCTTCTTTGTCTTGTGCTTGATCTTCATATTCAACCTCGTCTTCCGTAGAGAAGAAACGGCGGTTTGTACGCCAGAATGGGTGCCACGTCCAGCATTTTTCGAAGGAAATGTTGATCGGCTGGCCTTCGCCCTGAGGCTCAGGCCGATGGGAAGCCGCTTCTACGATGACGGATCCCTCTTTTCAGCCCTACGCCGGCTTCCCTGACTGCTCCTGCTGGGCTTGCTGCTTGGCCTTCGTGCTCGGTCGGGGCGTCAGCAGCATGAACAGATTGCGCCCGAGGAACTTCGGGGTCTGTTCCGGAACGGCGATGTCCTGGCAGTCGCGGATCACGCGGTTCATGACCTCGAACCCGATATCCTGGTGGGCGTTTTCGCGGCCCCGGAAGAAACATCCGACCTTGACCCGGTGCCCTTCCATGATGAACTCGCGCGCGTGGCGCACCTTGGTCTGGTAGTCGTGGTCGCCGACGTTCGGGTGGAACTGGATCTCCTTGACCTTCGTCGCCGACTGGTGCTTGCGGGCCTGCTTGTCCTTCTTCTCGAGCTCGTACTTGTATTTGCCGAAATCCATGATCCGGCAAACGGGGGGCTGGGCGTTGGGGGCGATCTCGACCAGGTCCAGGCCAAGCACCTCGGCTTTCGCCAGCGCCTCGCGCGTGGTGATGATGCCGAGCGCCTCGCCATCGGGACCGACGCACCGGATCGACGGGACCCGGATGCGGTTATTTACTCGAACGAATGTTTGAATGGGCTGCCTCCTGTGTGGGAGAGGTCCCCTGCCGGGACCTCATGCTTGTTTTGCGGGCTCCATGCCCTTCGACGCGATCTCGGCCTGCACCTTCGCGATCAGCGCCTCGAGGCTCATCACTCCCTGGTCGCCGGCAGAGCGACTCCGAACGGACACCATGCCGCTCTCGGCTTCCTTTGGGCCGAGAATCAGCATATACGGAATTTTCTCGAGCTGGGCGTTGCGGATTTTCGCGCCGACTTTCTCCGAGCGCTCGTCCACCGTCACGCGGCAACCCGCCGCGCGAAGCTGGGCGGCGGCGGCGCGCGCCTGCTCGATCTGCTTCTCCGTCAGCGGCATCACCCGGACCTGCTCCGGGGCCAGCCACAGCGGGAACGCCCCCGCGTAATGTTCCACGAGGATCCCGAAAAACCTCTCGATGCTGCCGAGCAGCGCCCGGTGGACCATGTAGGGGCGATGCTCCTTGCCGTCGGCGCCGATGTAGGACACATCGAAGCGCTCCGGCTCGTTGAAGTCGAACTGGAACGTGCTCAGCTGCCACTCGCGGCCGATCGCGTCGATCGCGCGCATGTCGATCTTCGGCCCGTAGAACGCGCCGCCGCCGGGATCCACTTCGTACGGAATGCCCTCGGCCTTGAGCGCCGCCTCCAGCGATTCGGTCGCCTGCTTCCATTGAGCCTCTTCGCCGACGGCCTTTTCGGGCCGGGTCGAGAGGTAGGCGCACAGATCGGAAAGCCCGAAACTCCGCAGCATGCGGATCGAGAACCGCATCACTTCCTTGATCTCATCTTCAATCTGCTCCGGCGTGCAGATGATGTGCGCGTCGTCCTGGGTGAAGCCGCGAACGCGGAACAGGCCGG
>CAYQYB010000267.1:0-3774 GCA_964421535.1 uncultured Verrucomicrobiota bacterium
CCGGCAGGAATCGCACTTGTCGCACGGATTGGCCGTCGGCCCCTTCTCGCAGTTGAGCGCCTTGGCAAAGATACGGGCTGTGGATGTCTTCCCCACGCCGCGCGGGCCCACGAAAAGATACGCATGAGCAACGCGATCGCTCTTGATCGCGTTCTTCAGCGTTTGTGTAACATGCTCCTGTCCAACGACATCCTCAAATTTCTGAGGCCGCCATTTTCGAGCTATGACTTCATAGGCCATGGTGAAACTCCCGAGTACTGGAGCAGCGACTGTCCCACCACTACAGCACTCCATTCTTCAATAAAGCCGTGCACCCGTGATCGGCGGCCGCTTCAGGGCCTCGCACTCCGGTTCGGGACTCGGGCCAGAATACCTACGGCACCCGGATGAACATGGTTTACCGCTGCTACCTTCCGGTCCTGACGGGGTTCGCCCGTATCCGTCGCATAGGTTCCAGCCGTCAACGCCCCTTGCCGGCGCGAAACGACTTCCACGACCGTCTCACGCGGGAATTCAACCCTGCTATAGCGGGTTGCAGGCTACAGGGCACCGCTACCTCCCCGTCTAGCACGGCCAAATACACAGTACCAAGTCCAAAGCCCAAAGTCCAAAGTCTAAAGACGAAGAAGACCACTTTGGACCTTGGACTTTAGACTTTGGACTTTCTTTTGATGCTTGTTTCACGCGGTACGCCATGCAGAATGACGCCATGCGCATTCTGATCAGCAACGACGACGGGATCTACGCTCCGGGCATCGCCGCTCTCTATGAAGCCGTCAAGGACCTCGGGGAGGTCCACGTGGTCGCCCCGAGCGGAGAACAGAGCGCCGTCGGCCATGCCATCACCCTCTCCGACCCGATCAAGACCCGGAAGATTTTCCGCGACGGGAAGTTCTTCGGACACGCCGTGGGCGGCACGCCCGCGGACTGCGTGAAACTCGCCGTCTGCGCCCTGCTCGACGAGCGGCCCGATCTCGTCATCAGCGGCATCAACCTCGGCCCTAACGCCGGCATCAGCGTCATCTACTCCGGCACCGTGTCGGCCGCGACAGAAGGCACCATCCTCGGCATCCCGAGCATGGCGGTCTCCATGAACACCTTCAAGGACCCGAACTGGGAAACCGGCGCCCGCGTCGCGCGCCACCTCGCGCAGGTGATCCACGAGAAGGGCCTGCCGGAAAACACGCTGCTGAACGTGAACGTCCCGAATCTCCCCGCGAAAGACGTGAAAGGCTACGCGGTCACGCGCATGGGCCGGTCGCGATTTGTGGAAACCTTCGACCGCCGGACGGACCCGCGCGGCAACGTGTACTACTGGATGGACGGGGAACTCGAACAGCTCGGCGACATGAACGGCACGGACCTTCAGGCCCTGAACAACCAGTGCGTCTCCCTGACGCCGATCTGGTTCGACCTGACGCACTCCGACGCCCTGCCCCACGTGAAGAACTGGAATCTGAAGTGGCCGATATAAGTGTGGCGTCCGCTCTGCGAGCGGACCCAGCGGCTCGCAGAGCCGCTGCCACACGGGCTACAACTGCTGGATGATTTCCTGCTCGGACCGGACGATCATCCCGTGCATCTCTTCTGCGTCCTTCGCTTCCCGCAGTTCCAGAAGCACGCTCGAGTAATGGCAGATCATGCACAGGCGCGTCAGGGTGTGCAGGTGAATACGGTCGTCCTGGCAGCAGATGAGGAAGAACAGGTCCGTCGTCGCCCCGTCCGGAGAACCGAACGGGACCGGCTGAACGGTCCGGCCCAGAGCGATGAATGAATCGTCGAACATGTACGGCTCATGGTTCGTGGGATGAAGCACCGCGATGCCTCCGGCCAAAGCCGTTGAACACAGCCGTTCGCGCTCTTCAAGACTCGCTAGCAGGTCCTTCGGATCGGAAACCAGGCCGGTGCTTTCAGCCAGATCCACCATGCTCCGGATGATCGATGCCTTCGTCTTCGACTGCAGCTTCGGCTTGATGTACGCCGGCTTCAGCAGTTCCGGAATAATCGCGTGCTGCTTGGACAGATCGTGCGCCTTCGCCGATGTCTTGCGATGATAAACCGTCAGGCTCTTTTTCGAGAGGCCCATGATTCTCTGCGACGCCCACGCGTCGATTTCCTTCTTGCGGAAGACCAGCCGGTCGCCCTGCATCTCGCAGGGGATCTCGCGCGTCCGGACGAGTTCCTTCACCTCCGGCACCGGCAGATGCAGGTAGTTGGCCACTTCTTCCAGATTGAACGCGCGATAGGGCATACTCTCGTTCCGTGGCTGTATCTAATAGCGGCTCATTCGAGAGAAGGCACGAAGAAATTGCAGAACTTCAGGTGCAGGCTGGCTTCGGGCGAAGGCTGGAGCCAACGGTCGGATTCGAACCGACGACCTGATCATTACGAATGACCTGCTCTGCCAGCTGAGCTACGTTGGCGTTCCAGAATCCGTGCCACTATATTGGCCGCCGCACCAATGTCAAGAACCGGCCCTATTCCGGCGCGGATCTCTTCAGGATCCCGTTCGTTCCGCTCCAGTCGCCCAGGCACGTGATGACGATGCTGTTCGACCCCATCCTGAGCAGCTCGAAAGTGAAATCACGGACGTTTCTTCTCTCGCCGACGCTCGCATTGTCCAAGGTAAGAATGTAATGCGTCATCCGCCGGTTCGGAAGGACGATGGGCGTGATTTCGAAATCAATGCCGTCCGCAGCCGCCATCTCGCGCCGGTCGGCATCCCACCACGACATGCTCCCGCCTTCGATCGCAAGACTGACCCCGTCCCAGAACCCGTCCTTCACGGCGGACGATAACGGCAAGACCGCGTCAGCCGATTTCCTCGACTCGCCCGCTGCCGCGCTCGCCGACGGCTTCTCCAAATTGAAACGCCCCCATTCGGCCACCCACGATCCAAGTTTCTCAAACGCAGCCGGCTCCCACTGCCCCGACTCGCCCGGCGCGAATACAACCGCAAAGTCCTTCAACTCCAGGCCCGAAAGAATGCCTCCGCGCGCGCGAATCCGGTTCAGCACAGACCAGCGGACAACCGCTTCGCGCGCCCGGTACCCCGGCGTGCCCTTCTTGCTCAGCCCTTCCGTGATCACGCCGCTCAGCACGATGTCCAGCATCGGCGTTGCGTGGGCCTTCTTGACGTGGACCGGAATGCCCAGGCGGTTCTCCAGGTACTCCTCCGCATACGAACGGAATCCGTCGGTGCCGCAGGCGAGGTAGATTCCGACGTAGAAAACAGCGGAAAGAATCGCCACGGTGAAGACGAAGCGGGCAATCGGATGCCCGCGCGCGGGCGCCTCCGCGGCCGTTTCCAGTTTCTGACTCCGCTTGCCGCCCATGATGATCAACCGCCTGACAATTCCCGGGCGCGCCGGTGCGCCGCCGCGATGGCCTGCAGGTACGCGTGGTAGACAGTTCTCTCCTCAAGCACCTGCAACGCCGCTTCAGTAGTTCCACCCTTGGAGGTCACGCGGCGACGCAACTCCGCCGGGTCCACGCCGGTTTGCGACGCGAGCTTCGCCGCCCCCTCGACCGTGGCGTGAACCAATGTCCGGGCCACCTCCATATCCAACCCCGCGTGGCCGGCCGCCGCGATCATCGCTTCCATGAGATGAAACACATACGCGGGCCCGCTGCCGCTGAGCGCGGTCACCGCGTCCATGTCCTTCTCCTCCACGCGGACCACGATACCCACAGCCCCCAGCATCGCCTCCGCGATGTTGAAATCGGAGTCGGTCGCCCACCGGCCGCGGCAGATCGCCGCCGCGCCCGAACGAA
>CAYQYB010000268.1:0-3771 GCA_964421535.1 uncultured Verrucomicrobiota bacterium
CTTCCGCAGGACCAGCAGGTTCCGTTCGTCGCCGGTGCTGACGTACGTCGCGCTCAGGCCCCGCGCGAGGGCCATGACCATGATGAACACGGCGACCACCAGCGCGACTCCGAGCGCCGTGGCGAGCGTGAGCCGCCAGCGCACGCGCAGGTTCCGGAGGTTGTATTTTAGGGGAATGGCCATGAGACAAGCTCTGTTTAATCCAGCTCCTTCAGCCCTCCCACGATGCTGATGCGGATGCAGTTGTACGCGGGAAACGCGGCGCTCACGACCCCCAGCAGCGCGGCGATCATCATGCCGCCCGCGAGGATGTGCGGCGTCACCTCGAACTTGATGAAGAACCCGCCGGTCAGCTCGTACACGTTGATGTGGCTGAAGAGAAACCACGCGCCGAAACAGCCGATGAACCCGCCGACCATGCTCAGCCCGAACGACTCCGAAACGATCAGCCCGAGGACCTGGAAGCCGTCGAAACCGACCGCCTTCAGGATCGCGATCTCCCGCATCCGCTCGCGGATCGCCATGCTCATCGTGCTTGCGGTCACCAGGATCATCGTGAAGACGATCACGAGCGAAATGGAGCCGAGAAGCATCCTGATGTTGCCGAACATCGAGACGAACCCGAGCTGGAACGCGCGCTCCGTCTCCGTCTTCGTTTCCGCGTCGGTGTTCCGGAATGTGGCGTCGATCCTGTCGATCAGCCCGGGGATGGACTCCGCGTCCTTCGCCTTCATCCAGAAACAGCCGGTGACGCCCTGGTCGCCGGTGAGCTCGTCGAAGTAATCATGGTGAAAGAACAGGTCGGTCTCGTCGATGCCTTCGCGGTACACGCCGCGGATGGTGAGCTCCGGGTCGCATTGCCAGACCATGCCCTTCAGCGTGATCTTGTCGCCGATCTTCCAGCCGAAGCGCTCCATGGTCTTGATGCCGACGATGCAGCCGGCCTTGTCCGCGATGAAGTCCGCGACCTGCTTCGGGTCGAAGACCGCCTCGGAAAAGAGCGGCACGATCTTGTCCGCCTCGCAGGCGAACTGGGGGAAGAAGTTCCGTTCGTCGATGTAGACGCCGCCGAACCATGTGAACTTGGAGCACACCTCGACGCCGGGCATGCGCTCGATGCGCGTCTGGTACTTCACCGGCAGCACGTTGGCGAGGGAAACGCGGTGGCGCGTGATCAGGCGGAGCGCGGAGTCCTCCGACACGGCGGGCTGCGTGATCTCGCGCAGGGCCGTCTGGAGCACGGTGTAGAGAAAGAGGCTCATCGCCACGCTGAGCACCGTGAGGACGACGCGTCGCTTGTTGCGCAGGGCGTTGCGGATGATGAAGCCGGGAATCGTCATGGCGCGGAAATCAGCTCGCCTTTTTCCAGGTGGACCGTGCGGCGCGCGTGCGCGGCCGCCTTCGGATCGTGCGTGACCATGATGATCGTCTTGCCGGCGTCGCGGTTCAGCGTGGCCAGCAGTTCGAGCACGTCGTTTGCCGACCGCGCGTCCAGGTTGCCGGTCGGCTCGTCGGCGACGAGCAGGGTCGGGTCGGTCACAAGGGCGCGCGCGATCGCGACGCGCTGCTCCTGGCCGCCGGAGAGCTGGCGGGGGAGATGTTGCATGCGGTCGGCTAGGCCGACCAACTCGAGCGCCGCCTGAGTGTGCTCGCGCCGCTCGGATGGCGAAAGGGCGGTGAGCAGAAGCGGCATCTCGACGTTCTCGAATGCGGTCAGGACCGGGATCAGGTTGAACGTCTGGAAGACGAAGCCGACGTGGCTGTTCCGCCATTCGGCCAGCTCGGTTTCGCTCAGCGAGGCGACGTCCACGTCCCCGACGGTGCACCGGCCGCTGGTGGGCCGGTCAATGCCCGCGATGATGTGCAGGAGTGTGCTCTTGCCGGAGCCGCTGGGACCCATCAAGGCGAGGAAGTCGCCCTCCTCGATGTCCAGCGTGATGTTGTCCAGCGCCGTGACGTCGATATCCCCCTGCCGGTAGATCTTCGACAGGTCCCGGATTTCAACCATCCGCTTGCTCATGGTCAGGCATCTATAGCACGAAAGTGTCCCATGAGAATATCCGCATTATGTGGTTATTGAATGCGCATTGCCACCGGCTTGCGCCGGCGGCTACCCGGAAAGCGTAGCCGCGCCCGCAAGGGCGTGGCCAATCAGGTGATATCAGACCGATGGGTCCGTTGCCGGACGTGCGCGCGGGTTGCATCAGGGATAGACGACGCGCAGGCGGTAGAAGCCGTTGGACTTCGGGTCCGGGTCCGTCAGCGTCAGCTGCGAGCCGGTGCCCGGCACGTCGACCTGGGAGGCAACGTTGCTCCACGTGTTTTCCGCCATCAGATCGTCGCACCCCTGCAGCGTGTAGAGACGGCCGAGCGAGGTGTTGACCACGAGGGAGCCCCACGAGCCGGCGGGCGGGGCGAGAGCGTGGAAGTAGGAGTATCGGTTCGTCGGAACGGTGTCGGCGATATACTCGCTGAGGTTATTGAATCCGTCGTCGTCGGAGTCGTCGGATGCGACGCCGTTGGTCGTGTTGCCGAAGTGCTCCTGCTCGTAGCTGTCCGGCAGGCCGTCGCCGTCATCGTCGGGATCCGTGACGTCTGGATCGCCATCATGATCTAAGTCGGCCAGGATCTCGACGTGGACCGCGACGGAAGTCGCCCGCAAACCGTCGTCATCCCACGCGGCGGCGGTCAGCAGATGCGCTCCGGCCGCCAATCCAGTCCATGAAACGGAATAGGGTGGGTTTGTCCACGTGGCAATGTTTCCCGTCGCCGTGAACAGAACGACCTGCGTCACGCTCCCGTCCGCGTCGCTGGCGGTCACCGCGTAGGACACGGAAGTGCCCTCTATGAATGAGGCGGTGTTTGTCGGGCTGTCGATGGCCACGGAAGGCGGATTGTTCGCGTCATTCTCGACGATCAGCACAACGGCCGTGACTGTGGGCGTCCCGTTGTACGCCGGGTCCGTGCTGGACGCCGCGTGGTAGACCAGGCTCGTGTGCGGCTGGCTTTCGAGCATACTGTCGTCCACTGCGCCGACAGAAACGGTCTGCCCGGTCAGCCAGTCGTCGGGCGCGAGGACGAGATTCGTGGGTGTGAGCGCGAGCTGGTTGGTGTCGAAGGTGAATGTGATGGTCACAGCATTCGTGGGCCGGCTGGCCAGCCGGATCACATAGCTGTCGCCGGACCCGCCTTCCGCGACGGAGATTCCGCCGTCCACGGCGTCCGCGATCACCGCCGGCGTGCCGGTCGTGCCGAAGTTCTTGTCGGAGGCGGACGGCGCGAGGACGACCGGGTTCGTGAACGCGGCGGTCAGGTTCGTGCTGTTCCTCTGCGCGGCGACCGTGAACGATCCGGTCCGCAGATTCACAAGCTGGTAGCGGCCGTCAGATCCCGTGTAGGTCATGTTCGTGTACGCGGAGTAGACGCGTGCATTCTCGACAGGTTGGCCGTTGCTCAGCACGCGGCCGCTGATGCGATACACGGTGACCGTGCCGATGCGCACGACGACGGACGTGCTGACGCGGCCGCCCTTCATGTCGCTCGCCACGCAGCGCACGACGTACTCGCCCGGCGTGCCCCAGCTGTTGGTGACTTCCGCCCGGTTAAGGCTGTTGCTGAACAGGAGCCTGGAGAGCCCGAAATCCCATTCGTAGGCGAGCGTGTCGCCGTCCGCATCGGATGCGCTTGCCGTGAAGACGAGGGGCGAGTTCGTGAGCGCGTTGGTCGAACTGGCGGCCAGGGTCAGGGTCGGGACGCGGTTCGTGGGGAACG
>CAYQYB010000269.1:0-3753 GCA_964421535.1 uncultured Verrucomicrobiota bacterium
GCGTGGGCGACATCAGCTACAGGCTGAGCCTGACGAACAACACGCCGGTGATCGCATTCCAGACGCTGGGCGGGGGCTATTATAAGGTAGTAGGCCCGATGCTGCCCACCGGCCAGTGGATTCACATTGCCGGCTCGTGGAACCACGGGGACAACAGCCTTGCGCTGTACGTGGACGGCGTGTTCGTGCAGGCGCAGAGGATCGTGGAGGAGGCGCTGTCGGGCCGGCTGTATGGCTCGGTGACGCCGCCGGTCATCGGCGCTTCGGCGGACGGGACGTTCTCGAACAGCCTGATGATGGATGAAATCCGGATCTGGGGCGTCGCCCGCAGCGGCGACCAGATCGAGCAGTACCGGACGAAGCTGGTGCCCCAGAATTCAACCGGCTTGCTGGCGTACTACCGCTTCGACGACGGCGGCGCGACGGCGGAAGACTTCGCGCGCAAGGCGAAGAACGGCCTCCTCGGCGCGGCCTCCCAGGACTACACGTACGGCGACTTCGGGTACGCGCTTCCCACCAATCGCTTCTCCTTCGTCACGAACGACTACGCGATGGTGCTCGGCGTCGATCCGCGCGGCGCGGATGACACGGACGGCGACGGCATGCCGGACGACTGGGAGATGGTAAACCATCTCAATCCGCTGGCGACGAACGGCGTCAACGGGGCGATGGGTGACGCGGACGGCGACGGCCTTGTGAATATTTATGAATTCTGGGCCGACACGAATCCCCAGGATTGGGACACCGACCAGGATGGCGTTTTCGATGTGAACGAGGATCGCGACGGCGACGGCGTCGTGAACAAGATCGAGCAGGATCTTGGCGGGCGTCCGGACATGGTGAACACGGACGACGACGCGCTGACGGACAACGAAGAGCGCGGTGTGGGGTCGGACATGGCCAGCCCGACCGACCCGGCCGTGTCGAGAGGCATACAACTGGACGGCGCAGCCACGGACTACCTGGAGGTGCCGATTTCTGCCCGCCAGCGGATCGTGGACTGGACGGTGGAAGCCTGGGTGAACCCGGCGAGCCTGGCGGGCGGGGAAGGCACGATCATCCGGCGCGTGGTGCAGAACCTGGGTGGGGGGACGAACGCGATCAACTTCGTCATGGGCGTGGAGACCAACGCTTCCGGCGCATTGCAGGCGTATGCGGGCTACGTGCTGGAAGACGGCAGCGAGTACATGATCCACGGCGGCGAGCTGACGAACGGAACCTGGACGCACGTGGCGGCCGTCTACAACAGCGCCTACGCGAGCCTGACGCTCTATACGAACGGGTATTTCGCGGCCTCGACCAACGGCGTGTACAGCGCTCCGCCGATCAACGGCAAGGGCGGCGACACGTTCGTTCGGATCGGCGAGGACTTCGAAGGCAGCATCGACGAAGTGCGCGTCTGGAACGTCGCCCGGACCGTGACGCAGATCCGGACGAACGCCGCCATGACGGTGTCCGAGTCCCTGACGAACTTGGTTCATTACTTCCGGTTTGACGATGGCCAGGCCAACACGAACAGCCTTGTGTTTGGCCCGTTCCATCAGCCGCACGGGGCCCAGGACTTCACGTATCCGCGGGATTGGACAAAGGAATGGAAGCACGCGGCGCTGTTCCGTGGCAACGCGCGGTTCGTGGAGCCGGGCGGCGTGGTGCCGCCTCCGTCCCTGCGCGTCCACCTCCTGCCCGCCGCCTCGATCAGCGACGGCGCTCGATGGACGTTCGACGGCGGCGCTCCAAACGACAGCGGAGTCACGCTGAACAACCTGTCGCCCGGACTGCACACGATCGGTTACATCGCCATCTACGGGTGGACCGTGCCCTCCAACGAAGTCATCGTCCTGACAAACGGGGTGGCGACGACCTTGAGCCGGACGAACTTGCAGAACGGCACTTTGACCGTGACATTGTCTCCCTCGTTGATAGGGACGACGCCCACGAGTTGGCGCGTGGACGGCGGTGTGTGGCGGCTCAGCGATGCGACGGTGAGCAACCTGTCGCCCGGAAGCCATTCGCTCGACTACATCACGGTCAATGGTTGGTCCGAGCCGCCTCCCGAAGTCGTGGCGATTGGCGAAGCGGAGCAGGAAGCCTTCACACGCTACTACTACCAGAGCTTTGCTTACCTCCAGATCCTGTTTACCCCGACAGGGCTGGTCGGTGCCGGGTGGGCCCAGGATGGGCAAGGCACTCCGCACACGAGCGGTCAGATCGTGATGCTGCCCTCGGGAGAGGTGGATGTGGAATACAGCGACGTGGCTGGTTGGGACAGGCCCTCCCATGAAACGTTCAACCTTATTGCCAACACCACCTCGCTGTTCAATCGAGTGTATACCATGGATTCCGGGAGCGATGATGACTCTGACGGCATGAGCGATGTCTGGGAGGTTCGGTGGTTCGGGAATCTCGGTCAGAACTGGTGGTACGATCCGGATAACGATGGTCTTTCAAACCTCGAAGAATACAGGTCCTCGGTGGTTTACACCAATCTCGCCCTGGACCCCCTCGACTTCGACACCGATGAAGACGCAATGGACGACAGCTGGGAGTATGACCGTTACCTCCGCGGCATCGGGTTGAACCCGTGCTCGAATGACGCCATGAGCGATTTCGACGGCGACGGCGTCATGAACATCCAGGAGTACAACGGCATGGACGGTTTGCCGCGCCTGTTGCAGGATCCGGCGCAAGCCGCCGGCATTGCCATCGCGGCCAGCAACCGGGTCAACAACGACTCCCTGAATCCTCTGGACATCGACAGCGACGCCGATGGTCTCGTCGACAGTTTCGAGGCGGCTTGGTACAACGTGGCTGCGGGTGTTGATCCGAACAGCACGCAGATACCGCCCCCGCTTGCACGCGTTGCGATCCTGCACCCCGATGGGACCACGAACTTCGTGGTGATGACCCTGCGTGGTCTGGATGCCGACGAAGACGGCGTGACTCACTACCGCGAACAGTGTCTGCTGGCCGAATTCAGGCAGGGGGCCACGAATGACGTCTGGTCGGGAGGCATGGACTCATTCCCGTCCGCAGACACCAACGGCGTCCGCGCGTTCAACCCTCCGCTCCTGCTGGGCGCCACCAATTCGCCCACCATCATGGGGGTTCAGGCGGCTCTGAAGGCCCATGAGTGGACGGATCCCGCGAATCCGGACACCGATGGCGACCTGCTGCCGGACGGTTGGGAAGCAGAATACGCTCTCGATCCGAGAAACGCGACGGGCGCGAACGGGGCCTCGGGTGACCCCGATGTCGATGGTCTGCAGAACATGCAGGAATATCTTGGCCAGGATGGGAACCGCCTTGAATTCCTTGCCTATGTTGACGGCACCACCTTTGTGACAAACTACCGCGCTTACGTGAACGGCACGGGCGACGAAACGAACCCGAACAGGCACAACTGGCGGCCGGACAGCACCGGCCCCGGCCCGGGCGTGATGCGGCCGGCGATATCCAGCGACTACTGGTTCAGCGACGGCGCGCCGCCGACGAACGGCACGCTGGGCGCGGCGCTGCCGACGGCGAGCGTGGGATGGGACAGTGGCCTGGATACGGACGACGACGGTATTCCGGACGACGTGGAAATCCAGATGGAGTACTCCGGTCTTGGGATTGAACCGAGCCCGGTGCACTCGATGTCGCCGTTCCTGAAGCGGTCGGCGCTGATCGTGAACGACAGCGGGATCGCGATTCCTGACCCGGAAGGGTCGGTGTCGAACTACAGCCCGCTGCTGCACAAGAGGGACTGGACGG
>CAYQYB010000270.1:0-3687 GCA_964421535.1 uncultured Verrucomicrobiota bacterium
TGTCGCGTTCTCGTCCCCGGAGGGGTTCTTCTCTTCCGCACACCCAACATATTCCATTACGTGAGCATCTTCAGCCGCCTGCTTCCCGATTCCATTTCCCCGTGGCTCAGGAACCGCCCTGATCACCATCCGGTTTATCCCAAGTACTTCCGTTTCAACTCCGAGAAGCGTTGCCGGGAAGTCCTGACCGAAGCGGGATTCAGCGTCAGGGAGCTCTTCCTGATCGAAAAGGAACCCTCGTACGGCATGCGCTCTCCCCTGCTCTTCTTCCCGATGATGGCGTACGAGCGCATCGTGAACTCGTCCCGGCTGTTCCGGCATCTCCGAGCGAACATCCTGTGCGCCGCAACAAAGCAATGACGCCCTTGCCGAAAATCTACGCGATCTGCGTCGCCCAGAACGAATCCGACGTGATCGCGGACAGCCTCCGGTGGGCCAGCCGATTCTGCGAGCAGATCTGGGCGTGGGATCTCGGAAGCGAGGACGACACATGGGATCGGCTCCGCAATCTGGAGTTGCCGAACGTTACCGTTCAGCACAGGAACTTCGAACCGTTCGTCAATTCCGTGCGCGGCCGATTCTTTCAGGAGGTCAAGGACCGGGTGGAACCCGGCGCATGGATGTATGTGCTCGATCCAGATGAATTCTTCATTGGGGACCCACGGCCCATCCTCCTGCGCGCGGAGAAGGAAGGCAAAGGAATGGTCGGCGCATGGCAGGTGAATTTCCTGCCCACGGAAGAGGAATCGGCGGAGCTGCTTGCCCGGGGCGAGGCGGCGTGGGCAGCGCTTCCCCTGGAGCTGAGGCTTCGCCACTACCGCGTGGAATGGTTCGAGCATCGGTTCGCGCACGTCGTCCCGGGATTCACGTGGGATCACTCCGGCCTCTTCAGCGTCTGGCGCGACGGTGCAGGCCGGCGGCTTCAGCTGAGCCGCCATTTTGGGTTTGTCCGCCACTACCGTTATCGCAGCCCCGCCCAGGTGGTCAAGCGATACGGCACGCGTTCCGCCCGGAGCAACATGGGCGACACTATGTTCACATGGACCAACTCCGGGGATTTCCTGAGCTACGTCCGCCCTTCGCGCCGGCTGCGGGAGTGGGACCCGGACAAAGGGGATCTTGTTGTCCCATGGGCAGAAATGCTGAGGGCGCGCATCGTCTGGATGTGGGCGCGAGCGGTTCATTTCGCCCGAAGAAAACTGCGAACCATCCGTTCTTCACCGAAGTGACAAGCCGTGCGCATCGCATTCTTCACCCACTACTTCCCTCCTGAAGGCAACGCGCCGGCGTCACGCGTCTACGAAATGTGCCGGCGGTGGGCCGGGAATGGGCATGCCGTCAGTGTCGTCACCGGCATCCCCAACGTCCCGAACGGCGTTCCCTACACCGGCTACACGAACCGCCTTTCCCAGCACGAGACCATGGCCGGCATTCATGTCCATCGGGTGTGGACCTACCTCGCGCCCAACAAGGGCACCGTCCGGCGCATCCTCAACTACCTCTCGTTCATGATCTCGGCAAGCGTTGCCGGGCTGTCCGGCGGCAGGCCCGATGTCGTCGTCGCCACATCCCCGCAGTTCTTCTGCGGCTGGGCCGGCGTGATCGTGAGCCGGCTGCGGCGTGTCCCGTTCGTTCTGGAAATCCGCGACATCTGGCCGGAATCGATCGTGAGCGTGGGCGCGATGAAAAAGGGGCTGGCCACGCGGTTTCTCGAGTGGATGGAACGGAAAATGTACGCGGCGGCGCGGCATATCATCACCGTCGGCGACGGCTACAAGAGCCAGCTGACCGCCAAGGGAATCCCGGCCGACAAGATCACGGTGATCACCAACGGCGTGGACCGCGACATGTTCCGGCCGCGGGAGCCCGACGCGGAACTGAAGAAGCAATACGGCCTCGAGGGCTCCTTTGTATGCTCCTACATCGGCACGATCGGCATGGCCTGCGGCCTGGATGTCGTTCTCCGCGCCGCCAGGATTCTCAAGGACAGGAGCCGACACGACATCCGCTTCCTGCTCGTCGGCGACGGGGCGCTGCGCGAGACGCTGGAGAAGAAAGCTCGCTCCGAGTCTCTCGACAACGTGATCTTCGCGGGCCTTCAACCCAAACACATGGTCCCCGCCTTTCTATCCGTCAGCGACGCGTCGCTGATTCACCTCGCGAAGAAGGAGCTTTTCGAGTCCGTGTTTCCCTCCAAACTCCTCGAGTCCTTTGCAACGGCGAAACCGATCATCCTGGGCGTGCGCGGTTACGCGGCACACCTGCTCCAGGCCGCGAACGCGGGCATCTGCATCGAGCCCGAAAGCGAGAAGGAGCTTGCCGCCGCCGTGGAACGGCTCGCCTCCGACAGGAACCTGGCCGCGCGGTTCGGGCTGGCCGGCTACGGCTACGTGGCCGCCCACTTTAATCTCGACGAACTTGCCGCGAACTACGTAACACTACTCGAAAGCATCCTGCGTACATGAAGATCATCAACATCGTCGGCGCGCGTCCGAACTTCGTAAAGATCGCCCCTCTGATGGAAGCGTACAAGGCTCATCCAAGCATCAAGCCTATGCTAGTCCACACCGGGCAACACTACGACAGCACGATGAGCGATCTGTTCTTCCGCCAGTTGGGCATCCCCCAGCCCGACATCAACCTGGGAGTCGGCAGCGCTTCCCACGCGGTCCAGACCGCCGAGATCATGAAGGCCTTCGAGCCGGTCGTTCTCAAGCACAAGCCGGACGTCGTCCTTGTGGTCGGAGATGTGAACAGCACGATCGCCTGCGGGCTCGTCGCCGTGAAGCTCGGAGTGAAGCTGGCCCACGTGGAGGCGGGCCTCCGGAGTTTCGATCGGACCATGCCCGAGGAAGTGAACCGCGTGCTGACCGACTCCATCAGCGATTTCCTCTTCTGCACCGAGAAGAGCGGCATGGACAACCTCGCGAATGAGGGCGTCCCCGCCGGCAAGACGTTCCTCGTCGGCAACGTCATGATCGATGCGCTGTTGAAGCACAAGGCCGCCGCAGACAAACTGACGATCGTGCAGGACATGATGTTGAAGTCGAAGGGTTACGCGGTCCTCACGCTTCATCGCCCTGCGAACGTGGACGATCCCGCCATCTTCGGGAAGATTCTCGACGCCCTGGAAGTCATACAGCGCGATCTCCCCATCGTGTTTCCCATCCATCCGCGCACGCGCAGCCAGATGAACGGAACGGCGTGCGGCAAGCGGGCACAGGACATGAAGGGACTGAGCATGATCGAGCCGCTCGGTTATCTCGACTTCCTCAAGCTGATGAGCGAGGCGCGTATAGTCCTCACGGATTCCGGCGGCATCCAGGAGGAAACAGCCATTCTGAAAGTGCCTTGCCTCACGCTGCGCGAAAACACGGAACGGCCCGCCACCGTCGAAGCCGGATGGAATCAGATCGTGGGACGCGATAGCGGGCGGATCATCGAAGCGTACCGGCGCGCGTCAGCAGGGCCGGGAGTCCAAGGCAAGACGCCGCCGCTGTGGGACGGCCGCGCGGCGGAGCGAATCGTCAAGATCCTCGCCGATCAGTTCGCCGTCTGAAGAGCCTTCCGAGCATCCGGCTCTGCCGAACCAGGTAGTACGCCGGAAACAGCCATCCGGGCAACCTCACTCTCTCGCAGTCGATCCCGGTCGGGATCATCGTGAGATCGGCGGCATACGCCAACCGG
>CAYQYB010000271.1:0-3666 GCA_964421535.1 uncultured Verrucomicrobiota bacterium
GCAGGATGCGCGCCAGCGCCGCCGTGCAGCAGAGCGGCCAGTGCTTCGTCTCGTAATTGCCGCCTTTGGGGCCGGGGCCGGTGATGTAAGCCGGCAGATTGCTTCCGACGCGGTTCGGGGACTGGAAATAGACGTGGTGCATCCAGTCGCGCGAGGTGCAGGCCGCGCCGGCGTTGAAAAACGACCTTTCGACGTGGTCGCCGAAACGCCCTTCGCCCATCACGGAAACGAGCGTCGAGTACGTCAGCAGGTCTCCCGCGACGGTGCACGTCTCGGTTCCGCGATTCGGCCCGGCCCAGCCATACGATTCGTCCGCCACGATGACGCCGTGCGGCTGCCGCGCGTGGGCGTCAAGGAAGTCGAGCCAGGAAAGGGCGTTCGCGAGGTGCTTCGGGTCGCCGGTCCAGAGCGTGCCTTTGATCCAGGACAAGAGGCTCTCGGTGAAGAGGACGCCGTGCTGGCGCCGCCAATCCCACTCGCGCGAATGGGGGCGCGGCGACATCTGGAGTTCGCCGGGGTTCACGGGTAGCGCGTAGCGCATCGCCGGCCACGACAGTTCCGGCTTTTTCCCGTAGAACGTGTCGAGCGCGGCGGCGACCGCGGGGTCGCCGGAATAGCGCCACACGTCGAACCCCGCAGCCGGCAAGGTGATCGGATTCCCGAAGAAATAGAAGCGGCTGTCGTTCACGCACCACGTCAAGGCGCGGAGCGCGCGCGCATCGCCCGTCGCCTCCCAGTACGCCAGGAGCGCCCGCGTCGTCCGGCCCGAGGCGCCGACGATGAAGCCGTGGTTTGCCCGCTCGATTTCGGCCATCTGGGCGGGATCGTTGCGGTCCATCCAGTAGACGAAGCCGATCGCGTTCGGATTCATCTTCTCAAGGAGCGGCTCGAGGCGCTTCTTCGCGTACGCCTTCAGTTCGGGATCGTCGAGTTCCCAGGCGAGGCGCACGAGCCCCTCGAACCAGTACGCGCCGCCTTCCGTGCACCAGGCGCCCTTGTCCGGGTCGCTCCAGTCGAGGTATTTCCCGCGCGGATGGAACGCGGTGTTCCACGCGCGCCGGAAGGCCGGGTCGACTTCGTCGAGCCGCGAGACGTAGCCGGCCTTGGCGGTCAGGCACCAGTCGCGCAGCCAGCCGGCCGGCTGCACGTCACCGGGACGGAGCATCTCCAGCGCAGGCTGCTGTCTGCCCTGATGCGTCCGCTCCGGCAGAGAGGCCGACACAACGTTGAAGGATGCGGCAAGCGCCGCCGCGAGAAGCACACGTCCGTTTCTCATCACACCCTCTGCTTTCTTTAAAAAGAACTGGCCTCATTGAACCATGTTCTGCCGGGCTTTTCCATTGGCATTTGCGTAAAATGATTCGTTGCTGCGACGTGACCCCGATATCCCCCTATGCTATACTCGCCCAAATAACAGGAGGTGTGTTCATGAAGAAGGTCGTTCTCCTCACAGCGGTCGGATGTGTTGCGCTTCTGGCGGGAAACGTGCGGGCCGCCGATGGCACGTGGACCGGGAGCGCAGGCTCCGGCTCGTGGGCCGCAACCAACAACTGGCTGAACGGCATCGTCCCCTCGGATGGGGGAAAGGCCTCTTTCAAAAGCGCGGGGCCCAACCTCTCCGTTGACGTCACGAATCTGACCTTGGGCGGAATTTATCTCGGGACGGCGAACGTCTATTTCAACGGCAACCCGTTTCAGCTCGTCAACCATGCGGAGCTGTCAACGCCGTCCACCGAGCTGCGCATCACCCAGCCGGTGACGGGCGACCAGACGGCTCTGTCGAAAAAAGGCGGCGGCACGGCTCGCCTGTACCGGGATCTCGTCGGCTTTTCGGACTACCGCCTGCGGGGCGGCGTCACCGTCGCGCACACCAATGCGGCGACCTCCTTTGTGCAAGGGTCGCTGAGCTTCAACAACGGGTGGCTTTCGCTGGAGCCTACACTGGCCGTCGCGGGCGGGGCGATGGCGCTGGGCGGTTCGCAGGGGTCGATCAACATCCGGCCGGGCGTCAACCTGATGGAAATCGTGACGAACGCCGCGAACCCGGCTCTGGCCGTCACGCTGGGCACGAACGTGACGCGCCGTTCGGGCGGCGTTCTGGCGTTCAACACGGCGGGCGGGCGCGCGCGCTTCGGCAGCGCGGTCAAGCTGTTGCTGCCGCAGGATCTGACCACCAACGGCCTGGCGCCGGCCTATCTGTCTCTGTACGATCCCCTCGGGTCTCCCCGGAAAACGCATACGCTGTTGGCGTATGACGCGGTCAGCGGCCTGATTCCCTTCACCGCCTTTGCCGCCGATTTTTCGGGCGGTGCGACATCGGTGGTCCGCCTCGCGAGCGATACGACGATCTCCGCAGACGCCGCCGCGCAGGCGGTGCAGCTGGACAGCGGTACGACGCTGACGATCGGCGCGGGCAAGACCTTGAGGGTGGGCGACGGCGTGAATCCGGCGGGCGTGGTGCTGAACAGCAGCGACACGAAGCGCGCGACGCTCTCGGGCGGGAGCATCGACTTCGGATCGTCGCAGGGAATCTTCTGGTCCAATGAAGCGCAGACGGGCGGCAACGGCACGCAGGTGAAGGCGACGATCAAGGGCTCGAACGGCGTGGTGTTTGCGGGTATCCGCCCGTCGAACGGCGGGGGTCCCGCGCCGCTGAGCCTGGACGTGGCAGGCGATTATTCGGGAGAGACGCATCTGGCCGGCGGGCGCGTCTATGCCAACAACATCGCCTGTTTCGGCCGGAGCTCAGACGTCTACGTGTGGGGCGACGAGCGCGTGAGCGTGGGTTCGGAGCTGCTCATTACCGCCACCGGCGACATGACCAACAACCTGCATCTGTGCGGAAACGGGTACGATCCCTACAATACCGGGTCGCTGCGCTTCTCAACGAGCGCGCGCATACTGGGGTCGATCGAGCTGCTGGGGCCGACCACGATCCGCTGCGTGGCGAGTGAAAACGGGAGCACGTTCGCGGCTTATCTGCTGGGGCCGATTTACGGGACGGGGGCCGTGCAGTTCGCGTCGGGGCTGATGGACACGAACGGCATGACGCTGGCTGCCGCCAGCGCGTACGAGGGCGACACGACCCTCACGGGGTACGTCAATCTGCGCAACCAGGGCACGCTGGGCAACGGCGTCGTCAACAACGGCGGCATTTTGACCTTGGGGGGCGCCTCGCTGGGTTCGGGGCTCTTGCAGAACCAGGGAACCGTCAATTGGGCGAGCGGCGACCTCGGAAAGAAGGCGATCGCGAACAGCGGCCGCTTTAACGTGACGAAGCCGACCGATGCGGTCCTCTCCAACGCCGTGACGGGCGCGGGAAGGCTGAACGCCGCCAACGGCGCAACCACGACGCTGAAGGGCGCGGTTCAGCAGAACAGCCTGTCGCTGATGATGGACTCGACCGTTGCCGTGGCGACCAACGCCGTGGTCGTCGGAGAGCTGGATGGCGTCGGGCGGGTTGAGGCGCAGGTCGACGCTTCGCTGGTGGTCGGCACTTCGTCCGGCGGATACAACTTCTTCGCGGGGCAGCTGGCCGATGGCGCGGGCAAGCTGACGCTGATCAAAGTGGGAACGAATGTCCTCAGCCTGGCGGGAGCCTCGAGCTACAGCGGGAATACGGTCATTTCGAATGGAACGATCCGGCTGGAGCGCATCGCGCAGGAG
>CAYQYB010000272.1:0-3660 GCA_964421535.1 uncultured Verrucomicrobiota bacterium
CGTCGATGGCCTCCTGCTCGCGAGCGACGCGCTCACCCCCGGCTCCTCCGCCGCCTGGGTCCAGATGAAGAACGCGGCCTGCGGGTCGGCAAGCTGAAGCGCGTCCCAGTGCCGTGTTTCGAGAGCGCCGGTCTGCGAGAGTTTGAGGTAGGCCGGATCGTCCAGCACGCCGTCCTCGTTCGGGAAGATGCCTTCGCCGAGTTCCTTGCCGAGTCCTTTCGCGTCCGTGATCTCGTAGCGGTAATCATCCGTGCCAAGGTTCTTGAACGTGCCATATTTCGAGTAGTCCACCGGGTCGGGCGTTCCGGCGTCCGCGAGCTGGAACGCGGGCTTCGGCGGGGGCGCGCCCTTCATGAACTCGTACATGAGCGCCGTGTATCGGTCGGGCCGTGCTTCGGGCGCGGGTTCGCGGACTTCCGTCACGCAGCCGGGCAGCGCGGCGGCCAGCAATAAAACACAGGGCAGGATCGTTATTCTCATGGGCCAGAGTCCCCGGGATTGGTTGGCTGCGTGCACAATACCCGGCGGCTCCGCTTGCGTAAATCACGCTGTTCATGTGTTTTGTCACGGGAGCCGGAGGTGGTGGGTCCATTCGTCGCGTAGTCCACCGGCTTGCGCCGGCGGCTACGAAAGAAGCGCAGCCGCGCCCGCAAGGGCGTGGCGAATGGTGATGAACAGACCTGCTACCGAGCTCGGAAAGCGGCTCGACAGGCTTTGCCGCATGGTTGAGTATCGGTGTTTTGATGAAAAGAGGATGTGCCATTCTTTTCGCCCTGGCCTGGCTGGCCTCGCCCGTCCGCGCGCTGACGCTCGATGAGTGTCTTCGCGAGGCGGCGGAAAACAACCCGAACCTCGCGTCCGCCGCGGCGGCCGCGCAGAAGGCGAAGTACGACTACAAGGCCAGCTACGGCGACATGCTTCCGCAGATTTCGCTGGGCGCCGACAACACCAGAAACTATTCCGAATCGGCCGACGGCACGGGGAACACCTCGGACGGCGCGTCGTACGGCATCTCCGCGAGCCAGAGCCTGTTCACGGGCGGCCGCAACCGCGCCGCGGTGGACAGCGCCTCCGCGAGGCTCAAGTCCGTCGAAGCCGATCTTGCCGACCGCCGCGCGACGCTCAGCTACGACGTGCGCAGCGCGTTTGCCCAACTGCTGTTCGCCCAGGAGCAGGTCGCGCTCGCCCGCGAGATCGCGAAGCGCCGCAAGGAGAACCTGGAGCTGATCCAGCTCCGCTACGAGGGCGGGCGCGAGAACAAGGGCGCCGTTCTGCTCACGCAGGCGTCGTCGCGCGACGCGGAATTCGGCGTGGCGCAGGCGGAGCGGTTCCTCGTGGTCGCCCGGCGCCAGCTCGCGCGCGTGCTGGGCCGCGACGAGGCCGATGAGATTCAGACCGCCGGAAAGCTGGAAACCGGCCGGCCGGCGACGGCCGCGGATTACGAGGCGCTCGCGGCCGAAACGCCGGCGCACTGGCGCGCGGTGGCCCAGCTCTTCGTGGCGCGCGCCGCGCTGGCCTCCGCGCGGAGCCAGTATTACCCGGAGCTTTCGGCCAGGGCTTCCGCGGGCCGCAACGGCGAGGATTGGGTGCCGGAACAGGACGAGTGGTTCCTCGGCCTGACGCTGAACTTTCCGTTCTTCCAAGGCGGAAAGAACGTCATGAATGTTCGCGGGGCGGGCGCTGACCTCGTGCGCGCGGAGGCCGATTTGCGCGCGGCCGACGCGGATATCGTGGTCAATCTTCAGAAGGCGCTGACCGATTTTGCCGACGCGGTCGACCAGTCGGAGGTCAACACCGCGTACCTGAAGGCCGAGGACGTGCGCGCGGAAATCGGGCGCAGCCAGTACGCGGCCGGGATGCTTTCGTTCGAGGACTGGGATCGCATCGAGAACGACCTGATCAGCAGTCAGAAAAGCGACCTCGCGGGAAGGCGTAACGCCGTCGTCGCCGAGGCCAACTGGGAAAGGGTGCAGGGGAAGAGCCGGTTGCCGGAGCAATGAAACACGATGACACATGGCCAAACCCACCCCGGCCTGCGGCCACCCCTCCGGAGGAGGGGAAGAAGAATAGATTCCCCTCCTCCGGAGGGGTGGCCGCAGGGCGGGGTGGGTGCGAGACGGTGTTTCGGGACATAAGCAAGCGGTCGTGTCCGCGTGCGGAGATCGTTTTGAGAGGACGGTACACATGAAGATGAAGATACTCCTTTGGATATTGATCATCATTGCCGTCGCTGGCGGCGCCTACTGGAAGCTGAAGGCGAAGGAGATCGACGAGAACGCGGAGCCGTACGGCCTCGTGAAGGTCGAGCGCGGAAACATCGAAGTGACCGTCGAGTCGACGGCGGAAGTCCGCCCGCAGAACCGGCTCGAGATCAAGCCGCCGATCGCCGGCCGGGTGGAAGAAGTCCTGATCGAGGAAGGCGACTCGGTCAAGGCGGGCCAGACCATCGCGTGGATGAGCTCGACGGATCGCGCCGCGTTGCTCGACGCCGCGCGCGCGCGCGGCCCCGAGGCGCTCGCGCACTGGCAGGAGATCTACAAGGCGACTCCGATCATCGCGCCGCTCGACGGAACGATCATCGCGCGCAGCGTCGAGCCCGGCCAGACAGTCTCCGCCGGCGATACCCTGCTGGTGATGTCCGACGTGCTGATCGTCGAGGCGCAGGTGGACGAAACGGATCTTGCACAAGTGATTCTTGGGCAAAAGGTTATGGTGACGTTGGACGCGTATCCGGATCAGGAGTTTGATGCCGCCGTCAGCCGGATATCGTACGAGGCGGAAACGGTGCAGAACGTGACTATTTATAAGGTCGAGGTTCTCCCGACGAACATGCCCGGCTTCGTGCGCAGCGGCATGACCGCCAGCGTGACGTTCATCGCGCAGACCGCGACGAACGTGCTGGTTCTTCCCGCGGAAACCGTGCACGACGAAGGCGGGCGCAAGGTGGTCTGGCAGCCCGACCCTCGCGACCCGCGCATGAAGGTGTCCCGCGAAATCACCGTGGGCTCCACCGACGGCAGGAACTTCGAGATCACCGGCGGCGTTTCGGAGGGAGACGCGGTGCTCTCTCCGAAGCTTCGGACGTCCGGCGCGGAGGAGCAGAAAACCAATCCGTTCATGCCGTTCGGCAGGCGCAGGACGCGGTAGCCGCCATGATCGAGGTGTCCAACATCCGCCGCGAATACCGCATGGGCGACACGACGGTGTCCGCCGTGAACGGGATCACCCTGACGATCGGGCGCGGCGAGTTCGTCGCGATCATGGGCCCGTCCGGCTCCGGCAAGTCCACGCTGATGCACGTCGTCGGACTGCTCGACCGGCCGGATGCCGGGAGCTACCGGCTGATGGGCCGCGAGGTGTCCGGGCTGAGCGAGGATGAGCTGGCCGTTCTGCGGAGCCACAGCGTCGGCTTTGTCTTCCAGCAGTTTCATCTGCTGTCGCGCACGAGCGCGCGCGAAAACGTCGCGATGCCGCTGCTGTACTCCGCGGGCCGGATGGACATGGCCCGCGCGGAGAAACTGCTCCATGACACCGGGATGGGGAGCCGCATGGCGCACAAGCCGAACGAGCTTTCCGGCGGCCAGCAGCAGCGCGTGGCCATCGCCCGCGCGCTGGTGAACGATCCGGACCTTATCCTGGCCGACGAGCCGACCGGCAATC
>CAYQYB010000273.1:0-3656 GCA_964421535.1 uncultured Verrucomicrobiota bacterium
GCGCGGAAGAAAAAGCGCGAGCCACCCGCCATGGCGGATGGCTCGCGCATGAAGTCGGACGTCGATTCCCTTTTAACCTGCTGTGGAACTCCGCTGATCGCGTGTCCCTCGCCTCGTTAGAAAGTGATCGGCCGATTCAGTTCGTTACCGGCGCGGCCCGCGATCGCCGCGGTCGCCGCGCGGAGGGCGATCGGCCCTCGGCTGGGCTTCGTTGACCCGGATCGCGCGGCCACTGAGGTCCTTGTTGTTCAATCCTTCGATGGCGGCCTTGGCCTCGTTCCCGTTCGGCATTTCGACGAAGCCGAAGCCCCGCGACTTGCCCGTGAACTTGTCCATGATCACGTTCGCGGAAGCCACCTGGCCGAATCCTTCGAACGCCTTGCGCAACTCCGCATCCGTGACCTGAAACGACAGATTACCGACGAATATGTTCATCCTATCTTTCCCCGGACCTGGCCGCACTTTTTTCAACCGTCACTCGGCGAGCCCGCGACCTTGAACTGCCTCGTGAGTTGTCGCGCATATACCCTCGGGCGAACCAATACTCAATAAAAAAATGGCGCCCCCCTCTTGTTCGCCCGCAGCCCGCAGTCAATCCGCCGCGCAGAACCTCCCCACGCCGTGGGACAACACGGTCCAGCCCACTCAGGAATCCGCCGCTCACAACTTTAAAAAGGCCGAAAAACGTCTCGGCCATTTCGATGCCCATGTGCAACAAATCGCCAGTAAAAGCGCAATTTGTTGACGCACAACATGTTATGTATTAAGCATTTATGCAACTTTTTGCTTGCGCGCTTCGTGAGTCCTAGTATGATACTAGTATGCTTCGTAGTTGGAACACAGGGGGCGTGTCATGAAGATATACAGTGTTGTTCTGATGGCGGCGCTTTGCGCCGGAATGTCATTCGGCGAGGAGGCCTGGGAGAGAACGGCCCTCGCGCATCTTCAGAGCGACGAGCCGCAGGCCGCCGCGAAACTGGTCAAGCCGCACGGCAATGTCAGGGCCGGGCAGATCCTCCTCTGCGCGGCGTACGCGCAGCAGTACGACCAGACCAAGAGCGCCAAGGACATGGCGAAGGCAACCGAGATCTACAAGCAGCTCCTGCCCGAGGTCACCATCGACGACGCGGTCCTTCTCCACTCCCTTCGCAAGCTGAAGGGATCGGTGATGCGCAGCTACTTCGAGACGCTGCTCGACCAGGCCCTGAGAAGGATCGAGACCCCCGCGGAGGCCAAGGCGGTGCCCGCGGCTCTCGAGGTCATTTATCCCAGCGAACGGTGCAAGGTCTTCGCCGCCCTCTCCGATTGGCTTTCGTCCCAGCGCAACCGGATCCTCTACGGGGAGAACATCGACCCGGAGATCCGGCAGGTGTTCACCGACGAGGCGCTCATCGAGGCCCTGGTGGACAAGGTCGAGGTGAGAAAGAAGTCCTCGAAGTCCGCGCCGCAGGCCTTCGCGTCCCCCAGGCCCGGAACCGGCCCCGCGGCGGCGCCGCGCCCGCTCGCGCCGGAAAAGAAAATGCAGCCCCCGAGAACGAACGCCACGGCGCGCGAATGCCTCATCCTGATCGAGGAGCCCGCGATCCCCTATGTGCAGGCCATGCTTCCTCAGCTCGGCGACGACGGCGTCTCCCTGCTGTCCGACCTCTGCACCGCGAAGAACGTGCGCGAGAACAAGGCGCCCGGGTTCATGTGGGCCCCTGTCGGAAACTAAGCCGTGTTGAAGTCCTTGCTGATCATGAAGTCCTGATGATCGGGCCGACAAATGACGCATAAAAACGATATCGTATTCTTCTGCGTTTTCTGCAGTCAGAAGATCGCCATCCCAGACTCGACGGGAGGTTTCACGGTGGAGTGCCCGGCCTGCCTGCGCCGCATCCCCGTCCCCCGGAAGCACGATATGACCCCGCCCACGCCGCCTGCCGACGCCGCGCCGGAAAACCAGCAGGTGCCGGCGAGCCCGAACGGATCGGGCGCGACGAAGCCGCCGCCCCAGAACCTCAAGCGGATCACGATACCGAAGGGCGCGTCTCTCAACGGCGCCGCTCCGCGCCCCAGTTCGGCCACCGTGACCATTGATCCTCCGCCTTACAAGCGGTTCCCGCCGGACGGCGACATCTCGCTGTTTGTGCTGGGTTGCGTATGCCTGATTCTCGGCGTGGTGTCGGCCTCGGTGCTGCCGTCCGCCGTGTTTGTCCACTCCGCGCTCTTCCTCACATCGCTGGTCGCCGCGCTGCTCTGCATCGCGCGGAGAATGATCGCGACGGGAACCGTGCTGCTGTTCGCCACGATCCTGATCGTCCAGCTGGTGGAAGTGCCGCTCGTCTCGTCGCTGCTGCTTCGCCTCATCCCGGAGCCGGCGGTGATTCGTTCGGAGGAGCCGCCGCCCGCCCCCGAACACGAGTCCAGACAGCCGTTCTTCGAACAAGCGGAGGCTCCCGCGGCGCCGCAAGCCGAGGAGATCCCGGCCGCGACACCCCAGCCGCCCGCCGCCGGGGAAACGGCCGAGGCCTCCGTCGAGCCGATGCAACCCGCGGAAGTTGAAGCTGAACTGTTCGTCAAGAGAGAGGAACCCGCCGAGATTGAGCCCGGGATCGCGGAGGAGCCCGAAATCCTGACGCCGCTCGCCGACCGCAAGCCGGAGCCTGTGGAACCCGTCGAGTTCACATCAAAGCCCAGCCTGCCCTTCAGCATCTACAGCGATTGCTCCGTCGAACTTCCGTACATCCCCTCCGGCTGGATGGGCTATTTCGACGCCATCGACATCGACGACTGCTGGGAGGAAAACCCGCACAGAGGAAGGAGCTGCTTCCGCATCGCGTACAACGCCACGTACTACTGGGGCGCCGTCGCGTGGCAGTCTCCCGCCAACAACTGGGGCGACCTCGCCGGCGGCTACGATCTCACGGGCGCGAAGGAGCTGACGTTCTGGGCCCGCGCCGAGCGCGATGCCACGATCGCGGAGTTCAAAGTGGGCATCCACAGCCGCGGACACTTCGCCGACACCGCCACCGTCTCGACCGGGAAGAAGAAGATCGGCACGCAGTGGAAGCAGTACAAGCTCCCGCTGAAAGACTTGGACCTCTCGCGCGTGATCTCGGGCTTCGTCTGCGTCATCGAAGGCGCCGAGATCCCGCCCATCCTCTACCTCGACGACATCGAGTATCGGTAATCAGTCGGACGCGTCAGATATGCCGGATTTGTCGGACATCCTCACCGGATCCGCTTCCACAGCTTCGCCGCGCGCTCCACGCACTTCGCGCGCAGCTCCTCTTCACCGGGGCGCGCCAGCTTCCCCTGCTCCATCAGGACCCGGCCGCGGCAGACGGTCGCGCTCACCGCCGCATAGTTCAGGCCGAAGAGAAGATGCCCTCCGAAGTTGCTCCGCGTCATCGGAGTGAAGGGCGTGTAATCCACCACGATCACGTCCGCGAGCGCCCCCGGCGCGAGCACGCCGCGCTTGTCCTTGAACAGCCGCTCGCAGATCGCCCGGTTGTTCTTCAGGAGGAGGTCGCACGACTCGCCGAACGCGACGCGCGGGTCGCCCTGCGCGTGCCGCTGCAGCAAATACGCCGCGCGCGCGGACGCCATCATCGCCGACGCCATTCCGTCCGTTCCCAGCCCGACGAGCACGCCACGCTTCAGCAGGTCCGGCC
>CAYQYB010000274.1:0-3652 GCA_964421535.1 uncultured Verrucomicrobiota bacterium
GGTGACCAAGTACAAGCCGCACGAGAAGCCGCTGGACTTTTCGAAGACGCCTTCGAAGGAACTTTTCGGCTCGAACGTTTTCAGCGACGCGGTCATGAAGAAGCGTCTGCCCGAAAAGGTCTACAAGGCCTTGCGCAAAACGATCGACTTCGGCGAGAAGCTAGACGTTTCCGCCGCCGACGCGGTCGCCCACGCGATGCGCGACTGGGCCATCGAGAAGGGCGCGACGCACTACGCCCACGTCTTCTACCCGCTGACCGGCCTCACGGCCGAGAAGCACGACAGCTTCCTCGATCCCGACGGCAAGGGCGGCGTCATCGCCGCGTTCTCCGGCAAGCAGCTGATCCAGGGCGAACCGGACGCCTCCAGCTTCCCGTCCGGCGGCATCCGCGCCACGTTCGAGGCGCGCGGCTACACCGCGTGGGACGTGACCAGCCCGGCGTACATCCTCGAGAACCCGAACGGCACGACGCTCTGCATCCCGACGGCGTTCTGCTCGTGGACGGGCGAGGCGCTCGACAAGAAGGTGCCTCTCCTCCGCTCCATGCAGGCGCTGAACTCGCAGGCGCAGAGAGTCCTCGCCCTGTTCGGCAGCAAGAACCCCGGCCTCGTCTTCTCGACCGCGGGCTGCGAGCAGGAATACTTCCTGATCGACCGGAACTTCTTCTTCGCGCGGCCCGACCTGATCAACGCCGGCCGCACGCTCTTCGGCGCCAAGCCGCCCAAGGGCCAGGAGCTGGAAGACCAGTACTTCGGCGCAATCCCGGAGCGCGTGCTCGCTTGCATGCTCGAGACCGAGCGCGAGCTGTACAAGCTCGGCGTGCCGGTCAAGACGCGCCACAACGAGGTCGCCCCGGCCCAGTACGAGCTCGCGCCGGTGTTTGAGAACGCCAACCTCGCGACGGACCACCAGTACCTCACGATGGTCACGCTCCAGCGCGTGGCGCAGAAGTACGGCATGACCTGCCTGCTCCACGAGAAGCCGTTCGCCGGCATCAACGGCTCCGGCAAGCACCTGAACTGGTCGCTCGGCACGAAGTCGGCAAACCTGCTGTCGCCCGGCAAGACGCCTCACAGCAACATGCAGTTCCTCGTCTTCTGCGCCGCGGTCATCCGCGCCGTCCACAAGAACGCCGTCCTCCTGCGCGGCGCCGTCGCGCACGCGGGCAACGACCACCGGCTCGGCGCCAACGAGGCGCCCCCGGCGATCATCTCCATCTTCCTCGGCGACCAGCTCACGGACATCTTCGAGCAGATCGCCAAGGGTGGCGCGAAGAGCACCAAGCAGCCCGGCGTGCTGTCGGTCGGCGTGGACACTCTCCCGCCGCTGCCGAAGGACGCGGGCGACCGCAACCGCACGAGCCCGTTCGCCTTCACCGGCAACAAGTTCGAGTTCCGCGCGGTCGGCTCCAGCCAGTCCGTCGCCGGCCCGCTCGTCATCCTCAACACGATCGTGGCCGAGTCCCTCGACTTCATCGCCACGGAGCTCGAAGCCAAGACGAAGGGCAATCCGAAGAAGCTGAACGCGGCCGTGCAGGAAGTGCTCCAGCAGATCATCAACGAGCACGGCGCGATCATCTACAACGGCGACAACTACACGGAAGCCTGGCAGCAGGAAGCCGCGAAGCGCGGCCTGCCGAACTTCCGCAACACGGTGGACGCGGTCGCCGCGATGGACGGCGCGCAGTACGCCGAGCTCATGGAGAAGTACAGCGTCCTTTCCGAGCGCGAGTTCAAGAGCCGCAACGAGATCTACCTCGAGAAGTACGTCAAGGACGTGGCGATCGAGAGCAAGCTCGCGCTGCGGATCGCGAAGACCATGATCTTCCCCGCCGCGCTCGACTACCAGTCCAAGCTGGTCACGTCGTCCGTCCGCCTGAAGTCGCTCGGCAAGGATCACTGCACGACCGTGCTGGACGAGTTGAACGGCCACATGGCGAAACTGCAAAACGAGATGGCTCACCTGGAATCGGTCATCAGCCACGAGCACAAGGGCGGCGGCGTCCTCGACCACGCGAAGCACATGCGCGACAAGGTCCTCCACGCCATGCGCACCGTGCGCGAGACCTGCGACAAGCTCGAGGGCATCGTGTCCGACGAGCTGTGGCCGCTCCCGACCTACCAGGAGATCCTCTTCATCAAGTAACGTCTGCAAACCAAACCCCGAGGGAGAAGCCGGCGGCCGTCCGCCGGCTTCCTCTTTTTCAACAGGAGCCGGCGACAGAAGCGAAGAGGGTTGACCACGAAACACGCGAAATTCGCGAAAGGAAATCAGATTCTTGAAGCCACCCTCTTCCTCCCTTCATTCATTCGCGCATTTCGCGTCTTTCGTAGTTCCCTTCTTCCTCGTTCCCTTTAGTTCACTAAACCTGCTGTTGTCGCAATCGCGTCTTCATGTTACATTTTTGTCATGCAAGACATCGTTGTAGCGCTGGCGCAGGCGAACATGACGGTCGGGGCGCTTGTCCCGAACGCCCGGAAGATCGTGCGCGTGGCGGGCGATGCCGCGAAGGCCGGCGCCGACGTCGTCGTTTTTCCTGAACTCGCGCTCTCCGGCTACCCTCCCGAAGACCTCGTCCTGAAGAAACATTTCCTGAAGGATTGCGAGGCCATGCTCGGACGTCTCGCGGCGGAACTCCCGCCGGACGTCGTCACCGTCGTGGGCACGCCCCGATGGGTCGGAGCAGACGCTTTCAATGCGGCCGCCGTTTTCCATGGCGGGAAGGCGGCCGCGTTCTACCACAAGATCGCCCTGCCCAACTACGGCGTGTTCGACGAGAAGCGGGTTTTCACCGCCGGCACTCAGTCGCTCGTCCTCTCCTGCGGCGGCGCGCGGATCGGCATCCACATCTGCGAAGACTCCTGGGTGCTCAGCGAGCCGCCGTGCACGGGCCTCAAGAGCGCCGGACTGGACGCCGTCATCAATCTCTCTGCATCGCCCTACCACCGCGGCAAGCTGGACCAGCGCGAAAGCGTGCTCGGGCAGACCGCGGCATTCCTGGGCGCGCACATCCTGTACTGCAATCTCGTCGGCGGCCAGGACGAGCTCGTGTTCGACGGCGCCAGCCTCGCCATCGGCCCCGACGGGAAGCTTCTGGCGCGCGCGAAACAGTTCGAGGAGGAGATCCTGTACTTCAAGTTGCCCGTCCGCGGCGGACAACCCACCCCGGCCTTCGGCCACCCCTCCGCAGGAGGGGAATCTCTCAAGGCCCCCTCCTCCGGAGGGGATTCAGGGGTGGGTCGCGTTGCGCAGGTCGTGGATTTTCCAACCCTTGGAAAAATCGGAGAAAAAAGTTCCAAGGTTTGGAAAAATTCCGTCGAGCCGGAGCTGGACGACCTGGCCGAGGTGTACGCCGCGCTCAAGCTCGGCCTGCGCGACTACGTGGACAAGAACGGCTTCGGCAAGGTGGTCGTTGCCCTCAGCGGGGGCATTGATTCCGCGCTCGTGGCGACGCTCGCGGCGGACGCGCTCGGGCGGAGCCGCGTCGAAGGGATCACGATGCCGTCCCAGTTCTCCTCGAAAGAAACGCTGAGCGACGCGGTGCTCGTCGCGCGGCACCTGGGCATCGACTGCAGGACCGTTCCGATCCAGAACCTCCAGGACACGTATCTGGCCGAGCTCTCGCCCCTGTGGGCGGGCCGAAAGACGGAC
>CAYQYB010000275.1:0-3616 GCA_964421535.1 uncultured Verrucomicrobiota bacterium
AGGAATCCGCAGAACCCGATAATATCCCGCCGTGACCATACCGGGAGCCGATGACGTGCAGACCTGAGTTCCATCGGAGCCAAGGCTCATGCCGCTGACAGACCACTGCCTCGTCGTGAGACTGTCCGCCATGCGAACTTGGTAGTAGCAATCCGTTTGGGCGGGAAACGTGAACGTGATGCCGCTGGTCGCGACTTGGGTCACGTTAACAGCGAAATCGGCTCCCCGTATGAGAGGAACCGTCAAAGCTAAAAAAAGAAAGAAGAACAGCCCCGAGAAACGCCTTTTGATCACACCCCTCACCCCTGCTCTTACGGGATCAATTCGGATCCCGCACCCAATTCGGGCGTGCTGAGTAGCACGCCGTCCATTTCACGGCAAGGTAAAACTCCAGAACAATTTTTTGGTGGCGCAGCGGAACTACTTTCTCCATATTGATGCGCCGTGAACCAGTACTACGAAAAGGAATACAGCGAGCGAAGAGCTCACCGCTATCACGCGCGGCACCGGGCCACGAAAAAACTCTCTCTCCTCCTTCTTCTCCTCGGGATTCTCTGCATCGTCATCAGCCTTTTCATGTTCGGCCTTTCGTTCGTCGGCTCGTCCGCCACGCGCCACACCCGCCTGGTCCTGAGCCTCTGCTACGTCGGCGCCGGCATCGCCATGATCGGCGCGCGCTGGGTCGTCGAGTACTTCCGCAACCGCGGCGCCCCGAAGCGCGGCCGGTCCAACTACCAGCCCCGCCTGAGCAGCGCGATCGTGCCGCCCCCCCGGCAGACCCTGCCGCTGAACGGCAAGACGGGCGCGGACCTCGAACTGTCCGGGGACAAGGGCGGCGCGGCGCTCGTGCTCGTGCTGATCCTCCTCTCGCTGATCGTCGGCCTCGTCGTGGAAACCCAGATATCGGCCCGCGTGGCCCTGCGGAGCGAGCAGGCGGGCCTGCTCCAGACCCGGCTCCGGCAGGCCGCCTCCGACGCCGCCTGGAGCGCCCTGCGGAGAATCGCGGACGACGAGGACCTCGCGGTGGACCATACCAACGAGATCTGGGCCGCGAAGGAAGAAGCCGTCGACCCGTCCGGCATTTCCACCCTGGTCAAGGTCAGCGACCAGAATCGTTACTTCGACTTCAACAACCTCGCGGTCGAAACGCCGGCCGCGAACGCGCGGCCCGCGGCCGACGTCGCCATGGACATCATGACCCTCTGCGGCGACTTCGCCCCCGTGGACCGCATCGACGCCCTCGCGGACTGGGTGGACTCCAACGAGGACGGCTTCGCCGAGAAAGCGCGCTACCGCGAGAAGACGCCGCCCTACGAGGCCGCGAACCGCCCGCTGTACGCGATGAGCGAACTGACGTGGGTGGACGGCTTCAGCCGCGCGTACTTCGCGCGCCACGAGCGCCGCACCGCCCTCGAGGTGTTCAGCGCCGATTTCGTCGACTGCCTGACCGTCCTGCCGGGACCGCACAACTCCCTGACGCCCGTCAACGTGAACACGGCGGGGAAAGAAGTCCTGCAGGGCCTTCTCGGGATCGCCGAGGAAGGACTGGTCCAGCTGATCAAACTGGAGAGGGATGCACAGCCGATCCGCTCGATCGACGCGCTCTTCGCAAGGACCGGCCGCCCGGTGCCCGAGGAGCTTCGGCCGTACCTCGACGTGAAGAGCCGATACTTTCTCGTCGAGTCGCAAGCCTACGCGGAGGGGCAATCCCAGCGGCTGCAGGTCCTTGCCCATCGCGGGTCCGAAGGCAATGTCGATGTGTTGCATTGGGTTTTTTGATGGAGGCGTGATGTGCCGGACTCTTTCGTCTACCAGGTGAACACCTGCTACGGCTTGGACCTTTCCGCGAGCCGACTCGTCGTCGTCAAATCCACGCGCCGCGGCGGTCGCGTTGAATCCGCCGTCGTGTGCGACCAGCCGCCCGGCGCCGTGCCGGCGGACATCCTGGAGGCCATCCGGTGCGACGTCGCGAGGGGCCAGGCCGCGACCGCCGCGTGCATGCCGTCCAGCGAAAGCTTCGTGCGCTGGCTGCAGACGCCGCTCGCGTCGCGGGCCAAGGCGCGCAAGGTGGCTTCTTCCCTGCTGGACATCCAGCTCCCCTTCCCCCTCGAGGAATGCGCGCACGACATCGTGCGGTTCCGCGAAGCCGGCGACGGCAAGTTCGACGTTCTCGCCGTCGCGGCGCGGACCCGGGACATCGCCGCGCGCCTCGCCGCCTTCGGCCAGGCAGGCATCGAGCCGATGAAGCTCGATCACGAGGCGCTCGCGCTATGGTCGCAGGGCCTGCGCGAGATCCCCGCGGAACGCAACGCGCTGCGTGTCATCGCTTTCACCGGCGGCGCGCACAGCACGCTGGTCGTCGGGCGCGGCGCCGAGTTCGCCAGCGCGTACAGCATCCGCGCCGGCGCCGCGGAACTGGGCGCCGCGAACTCCGAAGCCGCGCGGCGATTCATCCTGCGCGCGCAGCAACTGCTCCGCGCGCAGGCCCCCGAGGCCGGAGCGCAGCCGGTTCAGTGGGTCTGGGCGGGCACGCCCGTTTCGACTTCGTTTGCCCGCGCCCTCGATGAAGGGCTGCAGCCGCTCGGAGAAATCAATTTCCCGGCCGCGCGCGATCCCGCCCGGTTCCTCGCAAGGGCCGTCGCGGAAGGCGTGCTCGACGGCGGATCCCTGTCCTGCAATTTCAGGCGCGGCGAACTGGTCCACCCCGAGGAGACGCGCCACCGGAGCCGGCAGAAATCGCGCGCCGCCGCCGCGCTCCTCGCCGCCGGGCTTCTCCTGTGCGGCCTCAACGCCGGCTGGCGCATCTTCCTCGCCCGCCAGAAGGACGCGGCCGAGAAGCAGATGACGGCGGTCGCCCGGCAGTTGGCGCAAACGGACAGGATTCCGCGCGGGCAGGAGGTGCTGGTCGCGGAGAGGGCCGCCCGAGAGCAGACGCCGCTTGTCGCGCCGTTCGTCCAGTCTTTCGAGCCGTCCTTGACCGCCCTCATCGGCGGGATTGTCGAACTCGCGCAGAAGCAGGCCATGGCGATCGAACACCTTTCCCTCAAGGGCGACGCCGCGATCATCCGCGGCGCGGCCGGAGAGTGGAGCCGGTGCGAGCTGCTGGCAGGACTCCTGCGCGATCGCGGCTTCGCCACGGATATCCAGAGGCAGGACGCCGGGGCCGACGAGCGCGTGCATTTCACTATCAAGGCCCAGAAGCCGGCCGCGAAGGAGGGCTCGCCATGAACCGCGAAACCATCCTGGCCGCGCTGGCCGCGATCGCGTGCACGCTCGGAATTTTCCTGACGGCCGACTCGTTCATCCAGGCCCCGAAGGTCGCGGACGTCATGAAGCGCAAGTACGCGGACATGGACCGGCTTCTCGCCCTGCAGGACGCGCGGGCGGGCGATCTCGCGGCCGTCGCCGCGTTCGACCAGCTGCCGAACAGGAAGCCCGCGCCGCTCGCCGAACTGGCCGCGGCGGCGCTGCCCGGCGCCCGCCCCACGATCCGCCAGCGCGAATCGCGGCCCGCCGCGGACGGCTGGTCGGTTCGCAGCACGGAAGTGACTTTCGACGCCGTGGCTCTCCCCGATCTCGCGCGTTTCCTCGCAAAAGCCGAGGAAACCCGCCCGCC
>CAYQYB010000276.1:0-3600 GCA_964421535.1 uncultured Verrucomicrobiota bacterium
GGTTCCCACAATAGAAAAGGAGGCCCGGCCGCGCAACCAATTAATGGCCGGGGACCGGCAAGGCGCTTGAAACAAGCGCAAAAAGCCGTATGCTCAGGCATATATCGGAGGCTTCACCATGATGAAAAAGCGTGGCTTGTCGATCGCGTTCCTGATGGCTCTCCTCGTCGGTTGCACGCCGCGAGGCCCGGCTCCCGAAAGAGGGGCGGCTGTCACCGAGGGGACGGTTCCCGGCGCCGATTTCAGCATCCCGAGCCTCGCGAATCCGGGCGAGCAGCTTTCGCTGGCTTCGTACAAAGGACAGGTCGTCCTTCTCGACTTCTGGGCGACGTGGTGCCCGCCGTGCCGCTCGGAGTTGCCCGAGCTCAACCGGCTGTACGGCGAGTTGAAGGACAAGGGGTTTGTCATCGTGGGCATGACGGTGGACAACGGCTCCGCCGAGCAGGTCGCCGACGCCGTCAAGCGCTTCAGTCTCACGTACCCGGTCGGGCTGGCCGGCGAGAGCGTCCAACAGGCGTACGGTGGGATCCGTGCCGTGCCGACGAAGTTCCTGCTGGACAAGAAAGGCGCCGTGGCGAAGCAGTATCTTGGCGTCGTGCCCGAGCAGCAGCTGCGGGCGGACGTTGAAGCGCTGTTGGCTCTCTAGGACATCGCAAGGGGTCGTCTATGCGAAAACCGTGGCTTATCGTCCTGCTGTTATTTCTGGGTTTCGCTTTGCCGAACGGCGCGAATGCCGATAGCCCGTTCTCGGTGAACGCCTCCCTGGAGGCTCGTGGCTCCGGCTCGGTTATCCGGGTGGCTTTTGAAATACCCGCCGGGCACTTCCTGTATGCCGATCACCTTACCCTCATGGTGCCCAACTTCAGGCTTGTGCCTGTGGAGGTTCCGGAGCCGGAAACGGTGTTCGACAAGTTCAGCGAGGAGGACAAGAGGGTCTACGGCAAGAGCTTCGACGCTGTCTACGAACTCCTGGGAGGCACGGGCAGGATCGACCTGAGTGTGAGTTTCCAGGGCTGCAGCGATACGCTTTGCTTCTTCCCCGAAAAGCGGGTGTTCAACCTGCGCCCGGGCCCGCAATCCCCGCACGACACGCCCGCGGCTGAAACGGCGGCTGTATCCAATGATTGGAAAACACTGGTCGGGCGGTTCGACGTTGCCGCGAGCGAGTCCGGGTATCTGAAGAAAGACGATTTCCTTGCGTTCCTCGACAAGGCGCTTTCGGGCGGTTCCGACACCGATGACGCGCTCTCCAGATACAATCGTCTTGGCCTGTGGGCGACGATTCTTCTGATTGTCCTCGGCGGCCTGGGGCTGAACCTGACGCCGTGCGTTCTGCCTTTGATCCCGATCAATCTCGCCATCATCGGCGCCGGCGCGAAGGCGGGAACCAGGGGCCGGGGGTTCGCGCTTGGCGGCATGTACGGTTTGGGCATGGCCATCACGTACGGGATTCTCGGGCTGGTGGTTGTCCTGACCGGCTCCAAGTTCGGCGCGCTGAACGCATCGCTGTGGTTCAATGCGGTGATCGCGGTGATCTTCTTTCTTCTGGCGCTGGCGATGTTCGACATCATCACGATCGATTTCGCCCGCTTCCAGAGTTCGGCCGCTCCCGGCTCGGGCGGAAAAGGACGCTTCGCGGCCGTATTCGTCATGGGCGCTGTGTCGGCCTTGCTGGCCGGCGCGTGCGTCGCGCCGATGGTCATCTTCGTTCTGCTGCTGGCGGGCGCGCTCTACAGCCAGGGCATGACGATCGGGCTTCTTCTCCCGTTTCTCCTGGGCCTCGGCATGGCCCTCCCGTGGCCGTTCGCGGGCGCCGGGCTTTCATTCCTGCCGAAGCCGGGCAAGTGGATGACGTGGGTGAAGTACGCCTTTGGAGTCATCATCCTGGCGGCCGCGACTTACTACGGATACGAGGCGTACCGGATCTACCAGGCCGACAAGCCCGCGCCGGATACCGGGGCCGAGGCGGCGCCGCAGGCGTCCGATGTTGCCCTGGCCGACGGACTGAGCCGCGCGCTGGAGGAGGGGAAGCCGGTCTTCATCGACTTCTGGGCAACGTGGTGCAAGAACTGCATCGTCATGGACAAGACGACGTTCAAGGAGCCCGAGGTGCGGAAGAAGTTGGAGGGGTTTGTCGAGATCAAGTACCAGGCCGAGAAGCCCAACGAGCCGCCCGCCGGGGAAGTGCTCGACCATTTCAAAGCCATCGGCCTGCCCACCTACGTGGTGCTTGTGCCGAAGACATAGCCGTGCAAGGAGGTGGGTCATGATGTTCTACCGAACGAATATGCCTTCGGACTCCGGCCCTGATTTCAACGCGCAGGCCGATGCCTCCCAGTCGCGTGCTCTTCGGACGGATCTTGATTTCCTTCGCGCCGACATCGAGCGCCTGCTGATGATCACCGAAGCCCTCTGGGGCATTCTGAAAGAGAAGCATGGGTACACGGACGAGGAACTGACGAACCGCATCACCGAGATCGACCGCCGCGATGGGGCGGTGGACGGGCGGGTCGCGCAGTCGCCGCCCGGCACTTGCCCTCGCTGCAACCGGACGCTGGAACGCAAGCGGCCTTACTGCCTGTACTGCGGGCAGGCAATCGCCTGGGACCCGTTCGAACGCTGATTTTCCAAACATTGGAAACTTTTCCGGCCATTTTTCCAAGGGTTGGAACTTTTTCGCTTGAAACTGAACTTTAGTTCAGTTATGGTGTATTTAGAGAATAGAAGGAGAATGACATGCCCAGAACCCTGGATATCAAAGACCGGATCGCGAAGCTGCGGCATTTCTACTGGCAGGAGGGCCGGGTGCCGGGCTATGCGGAGATGCTGAAGCTGTTCGGCTACCAGTCCAAGAACGCCGTCTTCGGCCTGCTGAACAAGCTGGCCGAGCACGGTTACATCCGCAAGAGCGGCGGCAAGATTTCGTTCACCAGCAAGCTGGTCGGCACCGTCAAATTGCTCGGCGCGGTGCAGGCCGGTTTCCCGTCGCCGGCCGAGGAGGAACTGGCCGATACGATCAGCCTCGACGAGTATCTCATCCGGCGTCCGGAGGCGACGTTCATGCTGACCGTCCGCGGCGACTCGATGATCGAAGCGGGCATTCACCCCGGCGATATTGTCCTGGTGGAAAAGGGCATCACGCCCAAGCCGCACGACATTGTCGTGGCGCAGGTGGACGAGGAGTGGACGATCAAATATTTCATGAAGGACAACGCCGGCGTCCGGCTCGACCCCGCGAACCCGAAATACCGCTTCATCCGGCCGAAGCGCTCGCTCGTGATCGGGGGAGTCGTGAAGGCCGTGATCAGAAGATATTAACCACGAAATACACGAAAGACACGAAAAGGGGAGAAGATGAATTTGGTTCATGGGGGAGAAAGCTATTCGATCATGGGGGCGTGTTTTGAGGTGTATAAGGAAAAGGGGTGCGGGTTTCTGGAACCCGTTTATCAGGAATGCTTGGAAATTGAATTTGGACTCCGGAAGGTTCCGTTCAGGGCACAACTGTCTTTGCCCCTTTTTTACAAGGGCGTTCCTCTCAAACACGCTTATATGCCCGATTTTATCTGCTTCGATAAAATTGTTCTGGAAATTAAGGCC
>CAYQYB010000277.1:0-3561 GCA_964421535.1 uncultured Verrucomicrobiota bacterium
GCAAACGGCCGTCGGGCTTCTGTCTCGACTACCGCAGGTTCATCGGCACGGGGTCGCTGGAAAATCCGGAGAACGTCGCGAATCCAGACAACACGTTCCCCAAAAAGGGACCCGCCTTTTATGCGCTCACCCTGCCTGTTACCCTGAGGCCTGGAGAGGCAGCGGAAATACAGTCTTTCAACGGCTTGATATCGCATCACGAAGGCGAGCCCGTCACCGATGAGGTCTTCTGCCGGCGCATTGAGCTTCTGGCAGACAAGCTGATGGATCCCCTCTGGGCGCGGACCGTGTTCGAAAAGGTTGTGGCTTTCCAGGACGACTACCGCAGGGCGGTCCAAGTTCAGACGCCGAATGCGGAAGTCAACAGGCTCCTGAATGCGCAGTTGCCTTTCCAGATCAGGTATCAAACCTACGTGAGCAGATCTTTTGCCATGACCCAGAAAGGATTCCGCCAAATCGGCTTCCGGGAGATTCAGGACATCTTCGCGGCGATGCCCTTTGAGCTGGCGGCGGGCCGGAAAGATCATCTTGTCGACCTGCTTGGCGCGTGGGTGGGGCATGTTCATCGTGACGGGTATGCCGATCATCAGTTCTACTGGAGCGGCATGGAGCCGGGCCGATACTCCGATGACGCCCTTTGGCTCTTTCAGGCGGTCAGCCGCTACGTCGACCTCACGGGAGACGCTTCGATCCTGGATCGGGAGTGGCCGGTCGCCGGGGAGAACGAAGGCAGATCTCTTTATGAGACGCTGAAAGCGATCCTGAATTACAGCGGGCGCATATCGATCGGTCGAAACGGTCTGCCCTTGATCGACCGCGCCGATTGGAACGATACGCTGAATCTCGACGGCGAGGGGATGCACGGCCCGGAAAAGATGAAGCTGTATTGGCAGCAGGTTGCTTCCGGTGAGGTGAAGGAGGGATCTCCTCTGAGGTCCGACTTGTCCGAAAGCGTCATGAACGGCTTCCTGCTGGAAATCGCCCGCGCCTCCATGGTGCGATTCGCGCAGATGAGGAAGGACGCAGCCGGCGAGCAGGAGTGGAACGAGTTCGGCCGGGTGCTTGCCGGCCGCCTGAGGAGCTCGTGGCGGAACGACTTCTTCGCCCGGGCGTTCATCAACCGTCCGAACGAACAGGGAGTCACCTATGTCGGCGCCGCCGGCGACAAACTGTCCGCTGACCCTCGCAATCCCGGGGCGTATTTCTTGAACAGCTTCTCGTGGTCCGTGCTGAGCGGCATAGCCACGGATGAGCAGATAGCGACGATGCTTGAACGGCTTGAAAGCGTCCTGGTGACTCCGGTGGGCATCCGGCTTTCTTCGCCCTGCCGCTTCGATCTTCTGATGGGGCGCTCCGGATCGGGAGACTACGCCTATGGGGATCGGGAGAACGGCGGCGTGTTCAAGCATGCGGCGATGATGGGCGCGGTCGCCATGATCGAGGCTGCCCGCCGGGTTGATGATGGCCGGCTGGCCGAGCGGCTTCTGAAGCGGGCATGGACGACTCTGCAGGTGACGGCCCCGTTTGTGGCGTTTGGGAACCCGTATGTCCTGGCAGGCAATCCGCGTTTCTGCACGCAGTACACGAATCCCGCAACGGGCGAGCATATCGGGCCGCTGCTGAGCGGCACAGCGCCCTGGATGTGGCTGGCGTACCTGAACCTGATGGGGATCAGTTTCAAGGCGGGATGTGTCGTTGTGGATCCCGTCCTGCCGCTGGAATGGAACGGCGCGACACTTGACCTGAACGTTCCCGCGGGCCGGTATCACATCGAGGTTCGGAAGCCGGCGGGCCTTGCGCGTAGCCGCGACCGCAGACCGGATATCCTGTTCGAGGGTCGCCCTTGCGGGCCGGAACTGCCGGTTGCGCGCTCGAATCAACCGGTTCGCGTGGAAGTCGTTTTCCGGTAGCGCCGCGGAAAACTAAAGCACAAGGATCCTGAGGTCTTTCAGGGCGTTCAGGATGAACTGAACCGCGACGGCCGACAGCAGAAGACCCATCAGCCGGATCGTGATCTTCATGAAGATGGGGCTGATCCATCGCGATCCTTTCGCGGCCAGTTTGAGGATAACGTAGCTGACAAAGCAGACCGCGACGATACACATCAGGAGGCCGACGACCTGAACGAAGCTGTCGGCCCGGTTCCGAAGAAGTATCGTTGTCGTGATGGCTCCCGGACCTGCCAGCATGGGCACGGCCAGCGGAGTGATGGCGATATCCTCCTTGGACAAGCCGGCCTCCTTCTCCTCCACCGTCTCCTTCGTCGTGGAACGCCGCGCCCGAAGCATGTCGAAAGCGATCAGCAGGAGCAACAGGCTTCCCGCGATCTGAAAAGCGGGGAGCGTGATCCCGAAGACCTTGAAAATCGCCATGCCCGTGAGCGCGAAGAAGAGGAGTATCCCTGTGGCGACGGTACACGCGAAGCGCGCCATGCGCGCACGCTCGTCCGGCGTGTTGTTGGGGGTCATGGCCAGAAAAGCGGGGATGGTGCCCACGGAGTCGACGATCACGAACAGCGAGCTGAAGGCCAGGAGGATGAACGCCCAGTTGTTCATGGCAATATTTCTAATGGCAACGGCATGTGGTTGTCGAGCGGTCAGTAGACGAACGGAAAGACCCGCCGGGTTGTCTTCCGATAGCTCTCGTACCCGGGAAATCTTGCGGCCAGCAGTTTCTCCTCGTAGTTCATCTTGGCCACGATATCGCCGAGAAGAACGAGCCATGCGGCGGCCCGCGGCCAGGAAAAGAAGTCGAGGAGCAGGGCCAGGGTGACCGTGAGGACCGCAAGGTACATGGGATGCCGCACGAATCGGTAGGGGCCGGAAGTTACCAGCGCGGCATGGGGGGCCACTTCGGGGGATATGCGGATCTGGTGGAGGCGCATCGAGAACACCGCCCATAGGCCGACGGCAAGCCCAATGAACTCCAGGATCAGGCAGTGGGGTTGCGTGGCCAATAGGGGACCGGATACGGCGATGTAGATCAGCGCTGCAAACTGAACGGCCACGAGCCCGATGGATGGTGATCGAAGGTTCACGCAGCGTCCTCGCGCATGTGCGATTACGTAGCACAGCGCATGGGTGGGAGCCAGTTTGAAACGCCGGGTTGTTTGCCGCATTGCCGTCAATATTGGAGTTGATTGGCTGTCGGCATATCGGGCAACATTTGGACATGCCGTTTCTTGACTTGGTTCGGAAGAGACAAAGCGAGCGCAAGTACTCGGATAAGCCGGTGCCGCGAGACGCGATCGAGCGTTGTGTCGAGGCGGCGCGCTTGGCTCCCTCGGCCTGCAATTCCCAGCCATGGACCTTCCTCGTCGTGGAGGGTGAACTGAAGAACAAACTGGCCGCCGAAGCGTTCTCGGGGATCTACTCGATGAACGCCTTTGCCGTGCGCGCGCCGATTCTCGTTGTCGTGGTCACGGAGCGTTCGAAGTATGCGGCGCGCCTGGGCGGCCAGATCCGCGGTGTCCAGTACAGCCTGATCGACATCGGCATTTCGTGCGAGCACCTGATCCTGCAGGCGGCGGAAGAGGGGCTGGGGACGTGCTGGCTGGGCTGG
>CAYQYB010000278.1:0-3559 GCA_964421535.1 uncultured Verrucomicrobiota bacterium
GGCCTTCCTCTATCCCCCGGCCGACGTGGTGAACGAGGGCAAGAACGAGGACTCGTGGAAGAAGCACAACTGGTTTACCTGGCCCGGTAACCAGTTCGAACCGGAGCAGCAGGAGCGCAAGTTCACCGCGAAGATCAAGGAGATCGCCGACAGGCTGGGAGTGACCGTCGAGTTTCAGCCGGCCGCCATCTACCAGGAAGCCAAGGTCAAGGAGTTCATCGCGACGGCGAAGGCGGCCGCGCCCGATGCCGTCCTGATCGTCAACTTCTGGAATACGTTCTCGAAGTGGTCCCACCAGATGGCCACGGAGTCGGAGGCGCCGACGGCGATCGTCTACCACTCGGTCGGGTCGAACCATCAACTGCCACCCGAGTACCTGCGAAAGGCGGAGGGCCTCTACTACATCCACTCCATCGAGAACTGGGATGAGATCGAGCGTGGCTTGTGTGCCGTCCGGGCCAAAAGGATGCTCGGGCAAAGCCGCCTGCTGCGGGTATCGGGGCGGGTCTCGCCGACTCCGCGAAGCCGCGAGCCGCAACTCGGTGTCGAAATCGTCGAGGCCCAGGCGGAGGAGTTCAACACGCTGTTCGACAGCATCAAGAACGACGACGCCCTCGTGGCCGAGGCCATGGCGTTCAAGAAGAGTGCCGTGCGGGTTACGGATGTCACCGATGAGTACATCATCGACGGATTCCGGGCTCACCGCGCCGTCGGGCAGATCATGGAGCGCTACGGCGCCGATGCGATCACCATCGAATGCCTGCAGCTCAAGCATCGCAAGCCCTGCCTCAGTTTCGCCGCCAACAACGGCTCGCTCGTACCGTGCGGATGCGAGAACGACCTCAACGCCACACTGACGCTGCTGCTGGGGCGATGGCTGCTCGGGCGGGGCGGCTTCCAGCACAATCCCGAGTTCGATACCAGCGAGAATCGGTACTTCGGCGCGCATTGCACGTGCACGTGGAAGCCCAATGGCCCCCAGGCGGCCGCGCTGGAGTACTCGATCCGCCCGTTCTTCCACCAGTTGCCAAAATCGGCGGCCCTTGACGTGCAGTGGCCGGCCGGACAGCGGATCGCCGTCGCCAAGTACCTCACTGGCCAGTCCACGCTTTGCTGCTGGGCCGGTAAGGTCATCGAATCGCCGACCTCACCTCCAACAGGCGGCTGCGCGACGCGTGTGCTCATGGAAATCGACGGCGTGGATGATGTCTGCAAGATCTACTCGGGGCCGCACCCGATCCTGTTCGCCTGCGACCGTGGCGATGCCAGGCGGTTCAAGGCATTCGCCCAGATGTACCGCCTCACGCTGCAAGGCAACGTCTAGAGCCGGCCCGGCTGCGAGTGATCGTCCGGCGTCGCGCAGCCCGTCACTCCTGGGCCGCGCGGGAGGCGGTTCTGCCCGCGCGTCTTCGCGCCGCGGCGGGGCGTTCCTGAGCCGGCTGCGTCAGCGCGAAGCGCGCTTCCTGTTTGACCTTATCGAGTTCCGCTTTCAGCTCGGCGAGCTTGCCCGCGGAGGCTGGATCCGTGGCGAGGTTCTTCATCTCGTGAGGGTCTGGCTTCAGGTCGTACAGCTCGTCGAGGTCACTGATCAACGGGTAGGTCACGTACTTCGAGTCCAGCGTGCGAACGCCGATCATCGTGGGAATTCGAGCGAGCCACGCTTCCTGAAAGTACTCATAAAGGAAGGACGTCCTCCATGCGGGCTTCTCACCGGCCAGGATCGCCTTGAATGACCTGCCCTGCATCGTCGCGGGAGGCTTCACGCCGGCCATGTCCAGGATGGTGGGTGCCACATCCAGGTTGAGCACCATCTGGTCGGGCGTGCCGTTCTTGATGCCCGGCCCCGAAAACACCAGCGGGATGCGGATCGACTCTTCGTAGGCGAGTCGCTTGTCGCCGAACTGGTGCTCGCCGTGAAAGAAGCCGTTGTCGCCGGCAAAGATCAGGACGGTGTGATCGAGTGCTCCCGTCTCTTGCAGGGCCTTCATCACGCTGCCGACGCTGTCATCAACAGCCGCGAGAGTGCGGAAGTAGTCGATTGTCTTCTCGGGGTGCGGGTTCCACTTGCGCTGCTCGTTGGCGGGCAGCCGCCGCCGGACGCCGTTCTGGCCGCGCTCCTTCTGCCAGTCCGGCTTGCCGTTGAGGTTGTCCTGAAACGCGACCGGCTCCGGCATCTTTGCGTCCGCGTACAGATCCTTGTGCCGCTCGGCGGGCGTAAACGGTCCGTGTACGGCCTTGTGCCAGACGCAGAGGCAGAACGGCTTCGCACGCTGCTTCTTGACGAACTCGACCGCGTGCTGCGTGAGGATGTCGGTCATGTAGCCCTGTGCCTGGAAGCTGCGCCCGTTCTCGTTGAGCTTGGGGTCCTGGTAGATGCCCTGGCCGACAAAGCTGAGCCAGTAGTCGAAGCCGGGGCGGGGTTCGGCGGTCGGTGCCATGTGGAATTTGCCGACGAAGCCCGTTTCGTAGCCGGCTTTCCGAAGTTCGGAAGCAAAGGTGGGGATTGAGTGGTCGTATTCCTGGCCTTCGTTCGTCCACACGCCGTTGCTGTGAGAATACATCCCGGTCAGGAACACGGCCCGCGACGGCGCACACAGTGCGATGGTCACAAACGCGTTGGTGAAGCGGGCGCCGCTATCCGCCAGGCGATCGACGTTCGGCGTCTTGACGAAGGGGTGCCCCGCGCAGCTCATGGCGTCCCAGCGCAAATCGTCAACCAGGAAGAAGACGAAGTTGGGCCGGGCCTTTGCGGCGGTCGCCTTCTGCGCCGCGGCCATCGCGGGGAACGACACCACGCCCGTGGCGGCGAACACCCATGGCAGCGATCTGAACAGCCCGTGGAGTTGTTGTCTGTTCACGTGCGGCCTCCCTGTGCGGACGGCGTCATACGGTACCGGCAGCCGGATATTGCGTAATAGTCCTCGGATATGCTACCGCCGACCGGTCTGTATTACGAAACCGGCTGGCGAGCCGATCTTCGCGAGCCAGAGTGCGTTTCGGGGCACCCCACTGCGCGAACGCCGATCTCGACGTGGACGGCGACGTCGACCAGAGCGACGTCGGCTATGTGCAGCGATGCCTCGGCAGCGTCAGCGGCATGACCGGCGCGTCTTGCGCCGACGGGGTGGCGGACTGAGGGTGGTTCCGGACTACCTATTCGACGGTGTGCTCCGACACCGGCGGAGGAAGTTCCCGCCGTATCTCCGCGATCCGGTAGCCAAAGCCCGGCCCTCGAATGCTCGACAGGTCGACGTGTCCCTGCCTGCGCCGGTACAGGCCGGGATGCACCGTCTCCTCGGGCCCAGACGCGTCGGGGTAGAACTGCATTGCGTTCGTTTCCACGCCGGCGATTGTGCCCACGCGCGCTGCCAGCAGTACGTGGGGGATCTGTGCGAGCATCGGGTTAGTGAGGTCCTGAACCATCAGCGTCATGCCGTGTGCCTTCGCCCAGCACGCGCTGAGTATCGCGCCCGTCTGCGTCTTGCACGTCTTGAGAGCCACCCCGGTCCAGCCGAGGCGGCGCCCGAGGCGGATCAGCCGCCAGTCGTGCGCGCTCTCG
>CAYQYB010000279.1:0-3531 GCA_964421535.1 uncultured Verrucomicrobiota bacterium
AGCGGAGGAGATTCGAACTCCCGACCCCCACGTTGCGAACGTGGTGCTCTACCAACTGAGCTACCGCCCCATCTTTCTGTCAGCGAACGGCGGAATATATCAGGCGAAACCACGGGGGGCAAGGGGTTTCAAGGGTACGATTCGCCTGAAAACAGGCTATATCGCCTTCTCGATCTTCGCGCGCATGTCCGCGGCCAATCTGCGGGATTCCTCCTGGGAGGAGGCTTCCGCGGTGATGCGAATGACCGGCTCGGTATTGGAGCGCCGGGCATGCACCCAGCTGTCCCCGAAATCGACGTGCACCCCGTCCAGCAGGCTCAGCCGCTGCTCGGCATATTCCTGACGCAACGCCCGCAGGACAACCGGCGCCTGCTCGCCGCGAATCCTCACCTTGTCCCTGACGACAAAGTACCGGGGGATCGCCGCGCGAAGTTCAGAAACGCTCTTCCCGGTCACCGCCAGCAGCTCCAGCACGATGGCCATGCCCACGTAGCTGTCGCGGCAGGGATGAACCGCCGGTATGATCACGCCGCCGTTGCTTTCCCCGCCGACCGCCGCGCCGATCCTGAGCATGGTTTCGGAGACGTTGATCTCGCCGATTTTCGTCCGCGTGACCTCGCAGCCGTGCTGCTTCGCGACGAATTCGACGCACTTGCTGGTCGAGAGGTTGATCGCCACCGGCCCCTTGCCGTGGTGCGACAGCACCTGCTGAACCGCGAACGCCAAGGTCAGGTCCTCGCCGATCGCTTCGCCTTTTTCGTCCACGATGGCAAGCCGGTCGCCGTCGGGGTCCTGCGCGAACCCGACGGCGCACTTCTCCTTCGCGACCGTATCGCACAGCAGGCCAAGATTCTCGGGAATCGGCTCGGGCTCTCTCTCGAAAATACCCGTCGGTTTGTCGAACACGGGAACAACCTTGCACCCCAGTAGATTCTTGAGAAACGGAACGGTGTGAAGCGCGCCGACTCCGTTGCAGCAATCGACGGCAACCTTGAACTGCTTCTTCCGGATCAACTCCACGTCGACGTAATCGAGGATCCCGCGGAAGTGGACGCTCATGGGCTCGGACTCGACGGAGGAAGCGGGAATATCGCTTTCCTGCACCAGCGGGAAATCCTGCTGGTGATAAACATCGAACAGCTCCTCGGCCCGAGTCTCGCTCAGGAAGAGACCGGTCCGCTCGATGAACTTGAGCGCGTTCCACGGCGCCGGATTGTGGCTGGCGGTGATCGCGATCCCGCCGCGCGCGCCCAGCTGTTTGGTCAGCATGAGCGCTGTCGGTGTCGGGACGATCCCCGCCAGCACCGGCTTGCACCCCACGCTCTGCAGGCCGGCGATGACGGCCCGCTCGATCATCGCCCCCGAGGGCCGCGTGTCGCGGGCGACGACCACCGAGCCGCGTCCCACAAAAGTGCCGAACGCCTGCGCAAATGAAACAGCCACCTGAGGCGTGAAGGAATCGCCCACGACACCTCGCACTCCCGACACGCCGACTTTGAGCGCTTCCTTCATTTGAAACCTGAGTTCATGCAGAAATCCATCTACACTTCCTGCTCGATGATGCGCGAGATATCGTCTGCGCGCTGTTCCGCAACCGCCCGGGTCTTCGCCTCCGAAATAACGCGGATCATCTGTTCCGTCTGCGACGCGCGCGCGTGGACCCATCCGTCCGCCCAATCCACGCGCATGCCGTCGGTGTGGTCCACCTCGCCGCGTGCATCCTTCTCCAGCCGGTCCCGGAGGATCTCCAGCGCGTGATAGCCTTTTCTTGAATCGCAGAGGACCCTCTTCTTGACGATGTGGTACCGGGGAAGGGCCTTGATCAGCTCCGACAACGCTTTGCCCTTCTCGGCCATGGCCTCGAGCACGAGTGCCATCATCAGAAAGCCGTCGAACGCGCGGCTGAACTCCGGGAGCGCGACGCTGCCGCTCCCCTCGCCGCCAAGAACGCCCTGCTCATCCATCAGCGCGGACATCACAAACGCCTGCCCCACCGGCGTCTTCACGACGGACGCCATCCGGCTCCTCGCAATGTCGTCGATCGTGCGCGTGGTGCAGCAGTTCGTCACGATCGTTCCGGTCTGCTTGTCGAGAATGTGGTCCGCGATCACGGCGAACGTGTACTCCTCGCTGGCCGGCTCGCCATCCTCGGTGACCAGCGACAATCGCCCCATGTCGCTGCTCAGCACGAAGCCCGCGTGTCCGCCAAGCCGCTTGATGATCGACGCCATCTGCAGGGCGCTGCGGGGCCTCGGCTCGGCCTCGCGCGCGAGGTAGCCGGACGGCTGGGCGTTGATCGGCACGAGCGAGAACCCGAAGCGCTTGGCGAACGGTTCCAGGAACGGACATCCGGCGCCTCCGACCGGGTCGATGAGCACGGTCAGGCGGGCCTTGCGTATCGCCGCCACGTTCACATGCTCCTCGAGCGCGTCGAAATACGACGCCGAAAAGTCGTCCGCAGGCCGGACCGAGCCCATGTGCTGCCAGTCCTCTTTCCGGAAATCGCCCGCGTGGAAAACGTCCAGCACCGTCTCGCCGCCGAGGGGCGACAGGAACGAGCCGTCGGACCCAATGAGCGTCAGCGCGTTCCAGCCCATCGGGTTGTGCCCGCCGGAGATCGAGAGCGCGCCGGCGGCCTTCATCGGGAGAACGGAGAACTGGAGGATGGGCGTCGGGCAGATTCCGAAATCAATCACCTCGCAGCCGGCGCTGAGCAGTCCGGACACCACCGCCGAATGGATCATCTGGCTGGAGTAGCGCGTGTCGCGGCCGATCAGGACGCGGCCGCCCTCCACGAACGTCGCGAACGCCGACGCAAAATCAATCAGGACCTTGGGCGTGAGGGATTCCCCGACAAACCCCCTGATTCCGAAGCTGGATATCCGCAGAGTTTTCATGCACGGCATCCCGCCGCAAATTCCTACCCGTTTCCGCCCGGCCGATTAAGTCTACCTTTTTCCTCCGCCTTGACCAGCCAGATGCACAGCTCATACAGCGCGATCAACGGAAGCCCCATCAGCATCTGCGAGAACACATCGGGAGGTGTCAGGGCCGCCGCGACGATCAGGATGACCACGAACGCATGCCGACGCATTGCACGAAGCTGATCGGACGAAACGATCCCCAGCTTGCCGAGCGTCAGCAGGATCGTCGGGAGCTCGAACACGAGCCCGAACCCGATCAGAAGCTGGAGCGCGAAGGTCACGTAACTGGTCACCGTCCACTCGGGCCGGATACCGAGCCAGTCGTGCATGCCGAACATGATCTTGAGCGCCGCGGGCAGCGTGAAGAAGTAGCCGAAGCAGACGCCCACGACGAAGAGGGCGACCGCGAACCCGCTTGCATGGACGACCACCCTCCTCTCCTTGACCGTCAGCCCCGGGAAAATAAACGCCCCGATGAACAGCAACAGGAACGGAGAGCTGAAAAGCAAGCCGGCCCAGAGCGCGATCTTCAGGCTCACCGTGAACGCCCCGGCCACCTCCAGCGATCGCAGGAACTGGGCGGGGTTCTCCGTGACGCTGTGCAGCG
>CAYQYB010000280.1:0-3520 GCA_964421535.1 uncultured Verrucomicrobiota bacterium
TGGCTGCGCCCCGTCATCATGTCGTAGAGGATCTGCTGGATTTCCGAGCGATATTCCTCGGTCACGAGGGCATCGAACGAGGCGATGATCTCCGGGTCCTGCAACACGAGCGCGCAGACGGTCTGGTCGAAAAGGTCCCAGCCCTGGAACAGCTCGTTGGTCTGGGCGTGGTTCTCCATCTCCCACAGGATGTCCCGCGCGAGAGCGTGCCCGCCCGCCCCCGACTGCCGGGAGATCGTGACGAACGGGTACCCGCGGCTGATGATGTCTATATCCTCCTTTTCGCGGATATACTTCTTCAGCAACGCCATGTGGTTCATAAGTCGCCTCGCTTGATGCACCCGCCAACAATCACCCTTGAGGCCCATTCTACTTTGCCGTATTGTCTGGCACAAGATTCTACCGTGGGGCTTTTCTTGCAGGACGACCAGAGGAAACGCGAGTTGTATGCGTTCTACGGAACGGCCATCTCGCTGGGTCTCAACATGGCCGTCGGCGTGGTGGTGTTCACTCTGGCCGGCTACTGGGTGGACCAGCGCCGCGGCGGGGGCAAGGCGTTCACGCTCTGCGGGATCTTCATGGGGCTGTTTTACGGGGCGTACGAGGTCTGGAAAGTGGTCCGCCAATTGAGTAAAAAGGCGGCTGAACAGAAAAGCCAAGGCGGGGACAGCAAGCAGGTCTGACGATGGACAAAACCGCGGCGGTCAATCAGTATATCATGGAAGAAGTCGTGGATTCCCACGAGTGGGTGCTGCCCTTCATCAAGATCCACCTCCCCGGTTTCCTCAGCATGCACGGCCTGATGCTGATCATCTGCGCGTCGCTCCTGATCCTGCTGTTCGGCGTCCTGTACCGGAAGAAGGACGTCGTGCCGCACGGGCTGACGAACCTTCTCGAAATCTTCGTCCTGTTCATCCGCGACCAGATCTCCATCGCGAGCCTCGGCGAGAAGGACGGGCGCCGGATGGCGCCGCTGTTCTGCAGCTTCTTCTTTTTCATCCTCGGCCTCAACCTGCTGGGCCTGATCCCGATTTTCCGCGCGGCCACGGGCAACGTGAACGTGACCGGCGCGCTGGCGCTCGTCACGCTGACGTTCATGATCTTCGGCTCCATCTACAAGAACGGGCTGGTCGGCTTCATCAAGGTGTTCATGCCGCCCGGCGTGCCCTGGCCCATCCTCTTCCTGCTGACCCCCGTCGAGTTCATCGGCATGTTCATCAAGGCTTTCGCGCTGATGATCCGTCTCTTCGCCAACATGCTCGCGGGCCACATCGTGATCTACGCGCTGCTCGGGCTGATCGTGATCTTCGGCTGGGCGGCCCTGCCGGCGATGGCGCTGGCGATGGGCGTCTACTTCCTCGAGCTGTTTATCGCGTTCCTGCAGGCGTACATCTTCACCTTGCTTTCGGCCATGTTTATCGGTCAGATGGTCCACCCTGAACACTAAAGAAAGGAATACGTATGGGCAGCATCACAGCAGGATTGGCCGCGCTCGGCGCGGGACTCGTGACGATCGGAGCGGGCATCGGCATCGGCCGCCTGGCGGCTTCGGCGATGGAAGGCATCGCGCGCCAGCCCGAGGCGACGCCCAAGATCCAGATCAACATGCTGATCGCGGCGGCGCTGATCGAAGGCATCGCGCTGTTCGGCGCGGTGATCTGCTTCCTCGCCAAGTAGGCGCTCGTTGCCCGGGACCGACGTATGCAGGAACAGGCAACACACACTACGGCTGAAGTGCCCGCGCACGGCGGCGAAGCCGACGTGATGGCCATTTCGCCAACGATGATGGGCCTGACGTGGGTGACGTTCATCCTCGTCACCATCGTCCTCTACAAGGTGGCTTGGAAGCCGATCCTCGCGACGCTCGAGCGCCGCGAGGAGACGATCCGCAAGGCGCAGGAGAACGCCGAGAAGATCCGCCTCCAGCTCCTCGAGCTGGAGGAGAGCCGCAAGCAGGCGATCGCCGAGGCGGACGCCCAGGCCAAGGAAATCGTCGGCGCGGCTCGGCGCGCCGCCGAGGAGGCCGGCCGCGTGATCGAGGAGCGCGCGCGCAAGGAAGCGCAGACCCTCGTCGAGAACGCGGAGAAGGACATCGCCAAGGCGCGCGACAACGCCGTCGCCACGCTCCGCAAGGAGAGCGCGGACCTTTCGATCGCGCTCGCCGGCAAGCTCATCGGCGCGAACCTCGACGACGAGAAGAACCGCTCGATGGTCAACAAACTGATCAGCCAGGTATAGCCATGCTGCACACACGCACAACCCGGCGCTACGCGAAAGTCCTTTTCAACATGGCGAAGGAGACCGGCCAGGTTGAAAACGTCCGCAAGGACCTCGCCGGGTTGCGCGAGCTGACCCGCAAGACCCCGGACCTCGCGGCGTTCCTGACCAACTACCTGGTCCCGTCGGAACCGCGGCTGGCAACGCTCAAAGCCCTGTTCGAGCAGAGAGTGAGCGCGCTCACGTACCGCTTCCTGATGTACCTGGAGGAGGAGAAGCGGATGCGGCTGCTGGATCCCACGACCGATTTCTTCAACGAGCTTTGCGACCGCGAGCGGGGCGTCGTGAAGGCGAAGGTCACTGCCGCACGCCCCCTCGCCGCCGAGCAGCTCGACGCGCTGCGGAAACAGCTGGAAGGCAAATTCCAGAAGGAGATCTCGACGGAAACGGCGGTCGACCCCGCGCTGCTCGGCGGATTCACCGTGCAGATCGGCGACGTGATCTACAACTCCAGCACCGCGCACCAGCTCGAAGCTTTCAAACAGAAGATCGTTACCGCGTGAGGACCCATGGCCATTGATATCAAGCCCGAAGAAATCTCCTCGATCCTGAAACAGAAGCTGGCCGAGTTCCGCCCCGAGACGGAAACCTACGAGGTCGGCACCGTGCTGAGCGTCGGCGACGGCATCGCGCGCGTCTACGGCCTCTCGAAGGTCATGGCCAGCGAGCTGGTGCAGTTCTCCGGCGGACCGATGGGCATGGTGCTGAACCTGGAAGAGGACAACGTCGGCGTCGCGATTTTCGGCGACGAAACGCGCGTCCGCGAGGGCGACCAGGTCAAGCGCACCCAGCGCATCACCTCCGTCCCGGTCGGCCCGGGCCTCGTCGGCCGCGTCGTGGACGCCCTCGGGCGGGCGATCGACGGCGGCGCGCCGATCCAGAGTTCGGAATTCCGCGCCGTCGAGATCAAGGCGCCCGGCATTATCGACCGCCAGAACGTCAAGGAACCCCTGCAGACGGGATTGAAGATGATCGACGCGCTCACGCCCATCGGACGCGGCCAGCGCGAGCTGATCATCGGCGACCGCAAAACGGGCAAGACCAGCATCGCGATCGACACGATCCTGAACCAGAAGGGCCAGGACGTCATCTGCTTCTACGTGGCCGTCGGGCAGAAGCGCTCCAGCGTCATCCAGATCTACGAGAAGCTCCAGAAGTGCGGAGCGATGTCCTACACGACGATCGTCGCGGCCACCGCATCCGACCCGGCGCCGATGCAGTACATCGCCCCCTACTCCGGCTG
>CAYQYB010000281.1:0-3486 GCA_964421535.1 uncultured Verrucomicrobiota bacterium
GGCCGACACGGGGACCAAGATGATTCACCTGGGCAAGAACACGCGGAGCACGATCGTCTCCAAGGGAATTTCGGCGGGCGAGTCGAACAACTCGTATCGCGGGCTGGTGCAGGTCCTGCCGGACGCAAAGAACTGCCGGAACCACTCGCAGTGCGACTCGATGCTGATCGGGAGCAAGTGCAAGGCCAACACGTTCCCGGTCGTGCAGGCCGAGAACAGCACCGCCGTGATCGAGCACGAGGCCACGACGTCGCGCATCAGCGAGGAGCAGCTTTTCTACATCAAGAGCCGCGGCATCACCGAGGAAGATGCCGTTTCGCTGGTCGTCAACGGGTTCTGCAAGGAAGTGTTCAAGCAGCTGCCGCTCGAGTTTGCGGTCGAGGCGATCAAGCTGCTGGAGATGAAATTGGACAAGAGCATCGGATAATGAACTCGGCATTACAGACTCAACAGAAAGCGCCGGAGTACATCGCCGGATTCGACGAGGCCGCGTTCGCCGGTCTGGACGTTCGTAACGAGCCGGCGATCTTGAAGACCGCGCGTGAGGAAGCGTTCAGCCTCTACAAGGCGCTGCCGTCGCCGCATGCCCGGATCGAAGAGTGGCGGCGCACGGACCCCGCCCGGTTCCCGTTCGCGAAGCTGGGAGGTTTGAAGCGCCTGGAAATCTCTTCGTCGTTCCGGCCGGGTCCGTGGGATGACCAGTTCGACGCGGTTGTGGCGATCGGCGACGGCGCGTTCAGCATTCGCGATGTGAGCGGCGCGCTGAAGGCGCAGGCCGTGCTCGTGCTTCCGCTGGGGCAGGCGGCCGCGGAGCGCCCGGACCTCGTCGCGAATCATCTGAAGAGCCACGCGCGAGGAGAGGCGGCGGGCAAATTCGAAACGTTGAACGACAGCTTCTGGAACGTGGGCGTTTTCATCCATATTCCGGAGGGCGTCGAACTCGGACGCGGCATTCTTGTCCGCTACGAGCTCGCGGCCCCGGAGTCGGTCTGCGTGCCGCGCCTGCTGTTGGTGGCCGGCGAGCGCAGCAAGGCGGCAGTGGTGGAACATCTGATATCGCCTGACGCGCCCGTGATCCAGACGGTCATGTCGAAGGAGCTCTACGTGGCGTTGTCCGCGAACGTCCGGGTGATCACGCTCCAGGAATGGGGCGCGAACACGTATCACATCGCGAACGACTGGGCGCGCGTCGAGCGCGAGGGCAAGATCGACTGGGTCACGCTGAACTTCGGAAGCCGGATCAGCAAAATGAGCTTCGGGAGCGACGTGGCGGGCGAGGGCGCGAGCGCCGAACTCGACGGCCTGTACTTCGCGACCGGCGAACAGCACTTCGACCAGAGGACGCTGCAGGTGCATTCGTCGCGCCGGACCACCAGCAACCTGCTCTACAAGGGCGCGGTCAAGGACAAGGCGCGGTCGGTGTACCAGGGCCTGATCATCGCCCGGCCGGGCGCGAACGGCGTCGACGCGTATCAGAAGAACAACAATCTCGTGCTGAGCGACGGGGCGCGGGCCGACTCCCTGCCGGGCCTGCAGATCGACACGGACGACTTGAAGTGCAGCCACGGCTCGACGATCGGAAACCTTGACCCGGAGGAGCTGTTCTACCTGCGCTCGCGCGGGCTTGACGAAAACGAGGCCCGGCGCATGCTGATCAAGGGCTTTTGCGAGGACATCGCGGGGCGGATCCCGTACGAGTTTGTGAGAGAGGCTGTTTCGAAACAGGTCGATGCGAGGATAGGCTGAGCATGGGCACGTGGAAGGAAGTGGCCGTTGTGAGCGAGTTCGAGAAAACGGACCGGAAGCTGGTGGATCTCGGCGATGGGAAGTACATCGCCGTCTTCAAGCTGGAGGACGGCTTCTTCGCGATCGACGGAATCTGCAGTCACGAAAAGGCGTCGATGATTCTCGGAGAGATCGACGATCACGAGATCATGTGTCCCTTGCATGGCGCTCGGTTCGACCTGCGGACCGGGCGGCATTTGAGCCTGCCGGCCGTGCGGCCGGTGGCCTCGTATCCTGTGAAGGTTGAAGGCGACAGAGTATCGGTAGAAATGCCATGAAAGAATTTCCACAACTGTTTCCGAACGGGAAAGTCTGCGTGCGCGGCGTGTGCCATCGCGGCGCGGAGCCGCGCGAGTTCGACCCCGTCAAGCTCCGCGCCGAGTTCCCGATCCTGACGCAGATCATCCACGGCTCGAAGCCTCTCGCGTATCTCGACAACGCCGCGACGACCCAGAAGCCTTCGATGATCGTGTGCGCGCTGTGCGACTACTACGAGGAGTGCAACGCGAACGTGCACCGATCCGTCCATTTTCTCGCCGGACAGGCGACGGAGCAGTTCGAGGACGCGCGCAGGAAGGTCGCCGCGTTCGTCGGCGCGCCGTCCGCGCGCTCGATCATCTTCACCCGCGGCACGACGGAGGGCATCAATCTGGTCGCCACCGCGTGGGGCCGGAAGTTCATCCAGCCCGGCGACGAGATCGTCGCGACCGAGATGGAGCACCACAGCAATCTCATCCCGTGGCAGCTTCTCGCGAAGGAGAAGGGCGCGGTGGTGAAATACGTCCCCGTGCTGGAGGACGGAACGCTGGACCAGGCGGCGTACCGCAGGATGCTTTCGCCGCGCGTCCGCCTCGTGGCGTTCACGCACGTGTCCAACGTCCTCGGCACCGTGAACCCGGCGAAGGAGATGACGGCGGCCGCGCACGAAGCGGGCGCCGTGGTCCTCGTCGATGCCGCGCAGAGCGTGCCCCACATGGCGGTGAACGTCATGGACCTGGATTGCGACTTCCTGGCGTTCTCGGGACACAAGATGTGCGCGCCGACGGGAATCGGCGCGCTGTACGGGCGTGAGAGCATACTGAGCGAAATGGACCCGTACATGACCGGCGGGGAGATGATCAGCAAGGTGACGCTGGAGGGCGCCACGTGGGCGGAACTGCCGCACAAGTTCGAGGCGGGCACGCCGAACATCGCCGGCTCGATCGGCCTGGGCACGGCGGTGGACTACCTGGCCGGCCTCGGCATGGACAAGATCCGGAAGTACGAGCACGAGTTGACGGCACACGCCGTCGAGGTGCTCGGACGCATCAAGGGACTGAGGATTTTCGGCCGGGCGCCGGAGCGCGGCGGAGCGGTCTCGTTCGACGTGGAGGGAATCCATCCGCACGATCTCGCCCAGTTCACGGACCAGGAGGGCATCGCGATCCGCGCCGGGCACATGTGCGCCCAGCCGCTGATGCGTAAGCTCGGGGTGCCGGCCGTCAGCCGTGCGAGCTTCTACTTCTACAACCTGAAAGAGGAGATCGACCGGCTTGCCGCGGCGATCGAGAAGGCGAAAGGCTACTTCAACCATGGAACTTGACGATCTCTACAAGGACCTGATCCTCGACCACTGCAAGCACCCGCGGAACTTCCGGGCGCTGGCCGATTCCGAGGTCCTCGTGGACGAAGAGAATCCGACCTGCGGCGACCACATCCGGC
>CAYQYB010000282.1:0-3459 GCA_964421535.1 uncultured Verrucomicrobiota bacterium
GGCTGCGACTCCGGACATGTACGTCAAGGCTCGGGCCGCGGATCCCTCAGGGCCGCCGAGAAGCCGATTCACCGGCCTGGCGGTCGCCGTTCCCGGAATGGTGGCGGGGCATCAGTTGCTGCTTCATCGCTTCGGAACGCGGAGCATGAAGCAGGTCGTTCAGCCGGCCATACGACTCGCTCGCGACGGGTACCGTGTCGACGCGCGTCATGGTTCGATCGTCAGCGACGCGCTCGCGCATGTCGAGAAGTACCCGGTCCTGCGACAGGGGACGCGGTCACTCGCGGCCCAGTTTCAGCACGAGGGCAAGGACCTGAGGGAGGGCGAACTCCTGAAGCAGCCGGATATGGCCCGCACACTCGTCACGATCGGCGACACGGGCGCGGAGGCCGTCTACAAGGGCTCCATCGCCGAGGCCATCGTCCGGACGGTCCGTCGCGAGGGCGGCATCCTGACCGCGGAGGACCTCGCCGGATACCGGCCGGCCTGGCGCCAACCAATCCGAACACAATACCGCGGCCGCGAGTTTCTGCTGATGCCGCCGAGTTCGTCGGGCGGTGTCTGCATTGCCGAGACCCTGAACATCCTCTCGCACTGGGATCTTCCGCGCATCCAGCGGCAGGATCCCGCTTTGGCGGCACATCTGACCATCGAGGCGCTCAAACATGCCTTTGCCGACCGGGCGCGATACCTGGGCGACGAGGATTTCGTGCAGGTCCCGGTCGCCAAATTGACCGGCGCCGAGTATGGGACCGAACTGGCGGGGCGAATCAAAGAGGACACGGTTCTCCCCCCGCCGAATTACGGCTGGACCGTGGGCGACGACTCCGGCACAACGCATTTCTGCGTGGTCGACGCGGCCGGCAATGTGGCCTCGGTGACCGAGACCATCAACACGAGTTTCGGCTGCCTGCTGGTCGCCGAGGGGACCGGGATCGTCTTGAATGACGAGATGGACGACTTCACCGCCGAGCCGGGCAAGCCAAACGCGTTCGGCCTGAAGCAATCCGTCCGGAATGCGGTCGCGCCTGGGAAACGTCCCCTCTCCTGCATGACGCCGACGATTGTCCTGGAAAACGGCAAGCCCGTGCTTGCAGTGGGAGCATCCGGCGGGCCGCGCATTATCACAGCGACGCTGCAGGTGATCCTGAACGTGCTCGATTACGGGCAGCCGCTGGAAGAAGCCGTGAGCGGCCCACGGTTTCACCATCAGTGGCAACCGGATGTGGTCCACCGGAACCGTTTCCCCGCGGACAGTGACGTGATCACGGGCCTGGTGAAACGCGGCCACAAGATCGACGATGAAAAACAGGACGGGATTGTCCAGGCAATCCGGATCGAGGCGGGGCGGCTCATTGGCGCCAGCGATCCTCGCAAAGGCGGACGACCGGCCGGTTACTGACCGCGACCGCGTTCATGTGGCCGGACTCCGTCGCGATGAAAAAGCGGAGCTGCGTGGACCCGGCCCGATTCGAGACATACACTTGATCAGGGGACGAGAGTATTCGTGCGCCGCATGGAACGCGAGGCGACTTTGATGGACATCAGTGCCATTCGTGAGCAGTTTCCGATCACGCGGAATTACAGCTTCCTCAACCATGCCGCGGTTGCGCCGCTCAGCAAGCCGGCGGCCGATGCGATGCGCCTCTACATCGAACAACTCGCGACGTGCGCGGGCATCCGGGCGGGCTTCTACAAGCAGGCGGAGCGCGTCCGGAAGGCGGCCGCTCAACTCGTCAATGCTACCTCGGAGGAGGTCACGTTCGTCAAGAACACGACCGAGGGCATCGGATGGGTCGCCAACGGGCTGAACTGGAAAACCGGCGACAACGTGGTGACGACCGGCGTCGAGTTTCCCGCCAACGTCTACCCCTGGATGGGGTTGCAATCTCGCGGCGTCCATCTCAAAATGGTGCCGGAGGAAAACGGGCGCATCCCGGCCGATCGGCTGGCGGCCGCGATCGACACCAGGACGCGGGTCCTGACGGTTTCGGCGGTCCAGTTCGCGAGCGGCTACCGCTCGGACCTCGTCGCTCTCGGGAGGATCTGCAAGGAGAAGGGCGTCTTGTTCTGCGTGGATGCGATCCAGGCGCTTGGCGTGCTGCCGATCGACGTCCGCGCCATGAACATCGACTTCCTGGCGGCCGACGGCCACAAGTGGCTTTGCGGCCCCGAGGGCTGCGGCATCTTCTACTGCAGCCAATCCCTTCTCGGCCACCTGCGACCGGTGATGGCTGGCTGGCTGTGCATGAAAGACGCCCTCGACTTCGGCCACTACCACTTCGAGATGGTCGGCAGCGCCTGCAGATTCGACACGGGCAGCTACAACCTGGCGGGGATCTACGGCCTGGGGGCCTCGATCCAGATGTTTCTCGACGTGGGGATCGACCGCATCGCGTCGCACGTGCTCATGCTCACCGACCGGCTGGTACGCGGCCTGAAGGACAAAGGCTATCGGGTCGTGTCATCGAGGCTCGCGGGAGAGGCAAGCGGCATCGTCGCGTTTACCTCCGACGTGCACGACCACCTGAAGATCCAGCAGCACCTCGAAAACGAGCATCGCGTCGTGATCGCCCTGCGCGAAGGCCGCCTGCGGGCAAGCCCGCACGTGTACAACACTCCGCAGGAAATCGACCAACTCCTCGAGCTCCTGCCCACCCACTGAGCGTCAGGGCTCACTGACGCGGGAACCGGCCAGGCATTCCGAGCGTGAGCTTGAGCAGGAACGTTCCTCCGGCGCATTCCGCGCGAATGTCGCCCCCCAGCAGCGCGACGATTCGCTTGCAGAGCGAAAGCCCCAGGCCGCAGTGGAGCCCGCTCGCGTGCCGAGCCTTGTCCCCGCGCCAGAACCGGTCGAACACCCGCGCCGCCTCCGCCTCCGAGAGTTGGCTTCCGGAATTCGCGACCTGGATGACGATTCGTCCGGACTGATCGGCTGAAGCCTCGATCCGCACGTGGCCGCCCGCGTCGCAGTACGTCACCGCATTCTCCAGGACATTCCGTAAAACCTGCCGAAGCTTCTCTTTGTCCGTGCTCACTTCTTGACAGGCGTCCGTGTTCCATGCGACATGCAGGCCGCGTTCCTCCGCTTTGCCGGCCAGGGGAGCCCAGCATTCTCGAAGCAGGCCGGCGGGGTTGAACATCTCCGGCGCAACCTGCACTTGCCCCCCTTCGATGCGGACCAGCGAGAGCAGGTTGTCCACCATCGTCTGCATCTGGCATGCGATCGCGAGCGAATCATTGATGGCCGAGCGGTAGGCCGCCTCCTCACGCGGACGGGACGCGGCGACCTCGAGTGTGGTTCGCAGTCCCGCCAGCGGCGTGCGCAGTTCGTGGGCAACGTCGGCGGCGAAGCTCTTCTCTCTCTCGAACGCAGCCTCAAGTCGCTGGAGAAGCTCGTTAAGGCGCTGCACGACCGGCAGAACCTCTGCCGGGCTGTTGGGAATGTCGACTCGCGAC
>CAYQYB010000283.1:0-3371 GCA_964421535.1 uncultured Verrucomicrobiota bacterium
GTGCGGACGCTGTCGGCCAACGCGGTGGAGTTCATGCGCCGCGGCCAGCACGAGAAGCGCCGCGACGCCGATCGTCATGAGGCTGAGATGCAACCGCTCGGTCAGCGACGCCGCGCAGAAGCGGCACGCGCGCGCGCCGGGCGGATTCGGCCTCCCGCAACTCGGGCATTCGGTTGTTTCAGTTGACTGCATTGTCCGCCTTCCACGCCTTCTCGTCCGCGCCGGTGAGATCGCCCGGCGTCGCCGGCGTCAGCTGCCAGCGCCGGCCGTTCCGTCCGCGGCTCATGTTCAGCGCCCCGTAGCAGGTCACGTAATCGCCGGCGCGCAGGTTGCGCCAGAACGCCGCGCCCGGATCCGAGGCCCCGTAGGCGTCGAGAACGCTCTTCGAAAGATGGAGCGGGATCGCGACACCTTCCGGGTCAACCACCCAGCAGGTCCGCTCGTACTGGCCGTCCTCGATGGACCGGACGGCGCCCGTGACCTTTAGGCGCTGGTTGATCGGCAGGCCGTGCTCCTCCGCGCGGAACACGTGGCTGATCGGTGTCGCCTGTTCCGGCCGGGTGCGTTGGATCCGCAGGTCTGTCGACGCGCTGAGAATCAGGAACTGGCGCTTCGCCTTGTACTGGTAGTTCCCGACCAGCGTGACGCGATCCTCGGGCCCGGGGATATTCCGCGCCGCGCGAAGCTCCTCGAACGCGTCCTCGTAACAACGCACGCGGATGATGCCGGTGCCGTCGTCCACGTCGAACTCCAGGGCGCGCCCGCCGGCCCCCGAGTCGGTATCGCCCGCATGAACCCGGATCTCGCCGCTGACGCGGCCGTCGATCCTGACCTGGGCAAAGTTGGCCTTGCGCCCAAGCTCCGAGATGCTCACGTCGGAAATGCCGTACACCCTGCCGAGAAACACCAGCAGCAGGATCCCGAGGATCGTCAGGAACGGGGTGGAGTACTTGATCAGGCGAACCTGCCAGCGCTTGGGGTTGTAATGCCGGCAGAACGGACAGATCTCCCACGACCCGATGAAGCGGCCGCAGGCCGAACACTCCGTCTCTTTTTGGTTCTGGCTCAGAACCGTTTTTTCAACTTCAGGGTCTAATTTGATAGATCACCCCGCAGTGGAAACTCAGCGTATGATACACGCCGCGTCCGCCCGTGGAAAGATGCGTGAGTAAAAAAAGACGCAACAAGCGCTGTTCTTCTGGTAGATTCAACAGCGGTATGAGCGCCGACGAAAACACCTCCGCACAGCCTGTGCAGCCAGACCCGCAGGCGTCCAGAAAATCCCGCTCCGAGCGCCGCGAGCAGGCGGCGTGCGACGCGGTGCGGACGTTCCTGCGCGACATGCACATGGACCGGTTCGGGGCCACCAATCCGAAGCCGGGCGAGATCGAGATCGTCCTGAAGCTGAACGCAAAGCCTTCCGAGGACTGGAACCTGCGGTTTGAGCCGTCGCTGGGCGAGCAGCTGCACAACCAGCTCGTCGAAGCACAGGCGGAGTGGAACGTCTATCGCCCCGGCCGCGTTCACTGCTTCCGGTGCGACTCGTCCGAATGCGAGCACTCGCTTCCGCCGTCGCCGCTCTCCGTCTTCACCGGATACGCGCCGAACGGCGCGGCCGAATGGAAGGAGTTCGCCCAGGTCCTCATCGAGGCGAAGGACGACCGCGTGGATCAGCTCTTCGCCGGGCGGCCCGGCGTCGTGGCCCGACTGCACTTCGGCCACGACCTCAGGGACCGCCAGCTCAGCTCGTTCGGACGCTCGTCGAAAACATACTCGATTCTCGGCCAGGTCGCGGTGGGCTACTTTCTCCTGCCGTCCGAGCCGCCGCAGAAACTGGCGATCACGTTTCAGATCGTCGAGGTGCGCGGCGAAGCCGGCGAGAAGCGCGTGAGGTTGAACGCCATCGCGAACGCGCCCGGCACGGATCTCTCCGCTGTCCTGGCCTCGGGCTGGCAGCCCGGCGTCCATCGGGCCCGCGCGACGGCGACGATGGCCGTCGACGGCATTGAACGCCGCGCGACGGCCGCCGCCGACCTGGCCGACCCCGACGCGGTTCGAGAGGCGATGAAGCAGGTGCCCGCCGTCCTGCGGCGTCTCGCCGAATCGCTCGACCGCTCCGGCCGCCAGGAGTCGCGCCGAACCCGGCACGTCGAGGAGCGGCGCTCTCAGCAGAGGCCCGTGCACAAGGCGCTGGACGACGTGCGCGATGCGGCGCCGGACCAGTGGTTCCACGACGAGAAGGCCGGGACCGCCGTCGTGTGCGGTCCGCAGGGCAGGGCGCACGCCTTCAGCCCGAACGGCCGCCACGTCACCAGTTTCAGCCTGCGGCCGGAATCCGTCGACTTCCGGCTGAGGACCCATCGCTGGCGCCCGATGACTGCCGCGGAGATCGAGGACGTCAGGCGGAAGATCGCGGAATCCGTGCCGAAGACGACCCATCAAGGAGATATGACATGATTAAAGGAAGCTGCTACTGCGGAGCCGTGAAGTACGAAATCCGCGGCCGTTTGCTCATGTTCGCAAATTGCCATTGCCCCGATTGCCGGAAGTTCACCGGGTCGGCGTTCAACTCGGTCCTGGTCACGGAGTCCGAAGGATTCACGGTGACCGCCGGCGAAGGGGATCTTAAGCCTTTCCAATCCTCGCCGGGGAAACACCGCTATTTCTGCAAGACATGCGGATGCCATGTTTACTCGCGCGCGGATCACAGGCCGGGGATGGTGTTCGTCCGCGCCGGCTCGCTGGACGATGATCCCGGGATCAAGCCGCAGAGCCATTTCTGGGTGAAGGCGAAGGCGCCGTGGCACGATATCTGCGATTCGGCCACCCAGTACCAGGAAGGTCTGCCGCAGAAGTAGGGTTTCCCGCAGACAGGTCGAGCCCCTTTGGTGTATCGGCGCGCTTCGGTCGCTGTCGTGAAAGAAATTGCCGCGCACCCTCCCAGAGAGTAGGATGCAAGGGCACCACAGGGAGGGGGGATATGGCGGAGATTCACATCGAGATAGGGACGCACGGCACCACTCTGGATTACCCGGCCCAGATCGAGGAAAGCCTCCTCGAATACGTTGAGGCGCAAGACATCATTCTCAGCGCCGCGACCACGACCCAGGAGGATCCGGACGGAGCGCCCGTGACCCGGTCCGCGCAAGTCGAGGAAGGAGCGGATGCGCTCGTTTCCGCGGTCGACTCGTGGTTCCGCGAGCAGGAGGTCACTCCCGAGAGAACGAATGACGGCGTCGGAAATTTCCGGTGGGAGTTCAACCTGCCGTAGGCTGCCCTTCCGCAGACGGATGCGATTTTGAAATCGCATCTGCGGGAATCCGCTTTCCCGTTGTCTTCAACGGCGGCCGGAACTAGAGTCGGGATCGTTC
>CAYQYB010000284.1:0-3368 GCA_964421535.1 uncultured Verrucomicrobiota bacterium
CCGCTCCTGCGCGACGAGCCCTGCATGAAGGCGTGCGCGGACGTCCTGATCTCCGACGTGTACATGCCGAACATGACGGGCCTTCAGTTCATCGAGCATCAACTGAAGAAGGGGTGTCGCATCCCACACATCGCGTTGATGTCAGGGGCCTGGTCGCCCAAGGAGCGGGAGTACGCGAAGAAGATCGGCTGCAAGATCTTCGACAAGCCGTTCCGCTTCGAGGAACTGGGCCGCTGGATCGACGAGTGCGAAGCCCGGATCAATCCGAGCCGGGTTCTCGTCGACGAGCCGGTTCACTGACGCTCTTCCGGCGCGCGGCACGAAGTTTTTTCCAAACCTTGGAAACTTTGTGCCGGATTTTTCCAAGGATTGGAAAAATGGTATAGTCGCGCCGCCATGAACCTTCCCGACAAGGTGAAGCAGAAGCTGCAGAACCTGCCCGACAAGCCGGGCGTCTACTTCATGCGCGACCGCGACGGGCGCATCATCTATGTCGGCAAGGCCACGTCGCTCCGCGACCGGGTGCGTTCCTACTTCCACCGCGCAACGCTCCGCAGCGCCGACCCGAAGCTCCGGGGGCTTGTCCGCAGCATCCATGACTTCGACATCCTCGTCACGCGCACCGAGGCCGAGGCCACGCTGACCGAGGGCCGCCTGATCAAGGACTACCGGCCGCACTACAACGTGTCCTTCAAGGACGACAAGCGGTTCCTGCTGATCCGCGTGAACCCGAACGACCCCTTCCCTTGCTTCGAGGCATGCCGGATACGGAAGGACGACGGCGCCATTTACTTCGGCCCCTATGCCTCGTCGCCCGCCGCGTGGGCCGCGCTGGAGTTCATCGAGAAGCGCTTCGGCCTGCGGCTGTGCAAGCCGCGCGTGCCGGGGCCGGACGACCACAAGCATTGCCACAACGACATCGTGCGCTTCTGCTCCGCTCCCTGCGTCGCGAAGGTCAGCCCGGAGCAGTACCGCGAGCGCGTGGACCTGGCGGTCGCGTTCCTGCGCGGCGAGAAGCCGGAGTACCTCGAGGAGATCAAGCAGGCGATGGAGAAGGAATCGGCCGAAAGGCGTTTCGAGAAGGCGGCCGCCCTGCGCGACACCCTTTTCCTTCTGCGCCGCGCCGTGAAAGAGCGGATCCGCGCGCGGAAGACCCTCGCGATCAAGGCGGAGGATGCGCGGGCCGGCGTCGAGGAACTGCGCCGGGTTCTCGGCCTTGAACAGCTTCCGCGCGTGATCGAGGCATACGACATTTCCAACATCTCGGGCACGCACGCGGTCGGGAGCCTCGTCTGCTCGGTGGATGGCATTCCCCAGAAAAACCGCTACAGGATGTTCCGCATCAAGACCGTCGAGGGCAGCGACGATCCCGGCATGATGGCCGAAGTCATCCGCCGGCGGTTCGCGCGGGCGCTCGAAGAGAAGGAGAAACTGCCCGACCTGGTCCTCGTGGACGGCGGCATCACGCAGCTCAACGCGGCGCGCGCGGAACTGGAGGCGCTCGGGCTGCGGGATCTTCCGTCGGCCGGCCTGGCCAAGCGCTTCGAGGAGATCTACTGGAAACACGCGGACCCGATCCGCCTGCCGCCCGACTCCAACGCGCTCAAGGTGCTCGTGCAGATCCGCGACGAGGCGCACCGGTTCGCGCTGACCTACCACCGAAGCCTGCGGCTGAAGCGCATCCGCGAGTCGATGCTCGACGAGATCGAGGGCGTCGGCGAAAAGCGGAAGAAGCTGCTCCTGCAGCATTTCGGATCGGTCGCGCGCCTGCGGAAGGCGTCCGAGGCGGACATCGCGAAGGTGCGCGGGGTCGGCTCGGCGGTGGCGAGGCTGATCAAGGAGGCGCTGACCCACCCCCGGCCCCTCCAAGGAGGGGATCCAAGCAAGAAGGTCCCCTCCCACGGAGGGGATTCAGGGGTGGGTTGATCGCGCCGCAACCCCGGACTACTTGAACCAGGAAATCTCGCTGCGGAGCGCCTTGAACACCGAATCGCCGTCGAACGTGTTCGGCTCGACGAAACTCGCCTCGTAGAAATCGTTGTAGCTCGCGATGCAGATGAATCTCGCATCCGTCGCGGCCGCCTGCTTGAATTGTCGGCGAACGCAGGCGCCTTTCTCGCGCTTCAAAGTGAACCCGAGCTCGGGGTGATCGCCGTTCTGCAGGAGGCCCGCATACACCATGACCTGCTCGCCGTTGGGGCTGACTTCAGGACGGTATTGCCTGCCCGGCCCCCACGTCCATTCGGACTTCCCGTCCGCGCGGCGGATGGTGAGGCTCGGGCTCGTGTAGTTCGCCGCGTTCGCCACGTTGTGGAATTCCACCAGCGGCTGGCCCTCGTAGTGAAAATATCCAAGCCGGTTCGGCAGGTTCCTCTCGCACCACTCGCCGAATTTTTTCATGTCGAACGGCGAAGCCCGCCGGCCTTCCGCCATGAAGGCGACCTTGAACGGGTACGTGGCGGCCAGGTCAACGAACCGAAGGTACTTCAGGGCGCGCGCCTGGTTCTGCACGTCCTCCGGATCAATGGCGACGATCACGATGTCGACCTTCAGGTTCGCGAGCCGCTCCAGGTCGAGCCTCATCCGCAACTCGTTCCAGTTCTCGTACTCGGGCATCGGCTTCGCAATGGTCCGCACGGTGGAGACGGTGTACGGGTAGTAGTGGATCGCCACGTAGCGATTCGCGCTGGAGCGCAAGTTGAGCACCGTACAGCCGGTCAAGCCGACGACGAGAAGAAGGCAGAAGACGACTCGTTTCATTATGCGTACTTTACCACGGCATGCGGCACAACCCAAGAACCAAGCTTGAGCTATTTGCGGCCGGTACCTATAACACGCTCATGAAGCGCGTGCGGATCGGCGTCATCGGCCTTGGCTCCATCGGGACCTTCCATGCCCGGTCGCTGATGGACGGCAGGATCCCCCGGGCGGCGCTGACCGCCGTCTGCGATTTGAATCCGAAAGCTCTCCGGCATTTTCCCCGGCGGGTGGCGGCGTTCGCCGCGAGCTCCGAACTGATCCGCTCCGGCACGGCGGATGCGGTATTGATCGCAACGCCGCAGTCGCTGCACGCGGAAATCGGAATCGACGCCCTGGGGCAGGGGCTTCACGTGCTGGTGGAGAAGCCCCTCGCGCGGCATCTCGCGGAGGGCCGCCGGCTCACGGCCGCGCACCGGAACCGGAAACAGGTTTTCTCCGTCATGTTCAACCAGCGGGCCGACCCGCGGCACCTCTGGATCCGCAATGCTATCGCCGCCGGGACCATCGGATTCCTCCAGCGCGTTCACCTCGTGATGACGGAATGGTTCCGGACCAACGCGTACTACAAGGCGGCGCCCTGGCGCGCCACGTGGCGGCACGAGGGCGGC
>CAYQYB010000285.1:0-3340 GCA_964421535.1 uncultured Verrucomicrobiota bacterium
CGTGGGTTCGCGATTTCGATTCTTGGGACATCTGCGACCAGGTCTGCAGCAACCTGTTCGATCGATCGGCGTCGGCTCACAGGAAGGCCGTAGCGTGGAGCCGGAGGAACGGGGAGTTCGTGAAGAGGGCGGGGTTCGTGATGATGGCCGCTCTTTCCGTTCACGACAAGGCGGCGACGGATGGAGTGTTTCTCAAGTACCTGCCGATCATCAAGCGCGAGGCAAAGGACGATCGGAATTTCGTCAGGAAGGCGGTCAACTGGGCCTTGAGGCAGATCGGCAAGAGGAACGAGACTCTCAACCGCGCCGCGATCCGGACGGGGGAGGATATCCGCAGGATCGAGTCGCCGTCCGCCCGTTGGATCGCGGCGGATGCTCTTCGGGAATTGCGCAGTCCCGCAGTCCGGCGGCGACTGGAGAGGAAGCCGAGGTGACAATATGAGCGAGAAGCTCTGTCCAAAAATTATCCTCGAAGGCACGCGGCTGACGCAGAAGACCGAGATCGCGTTCGCCCTGAACGAGCACCCTCGCATCGTCGGCCCGCGGAAATATCGCTATCACTCGCCATTGATCTCCGCCGAGTGGTGCTCGTTCACAAATTTCCCGTGGGGCAGGGGACCGATCAACTTCGAGCCGCGGGAAGAGGCCATGGCGATGGAGACGTATCGGACTTGGGTCCGGCTGTTTGAGCTTCAGCGCTACTACTCGTGGATTGTGGATCGTTTTCACATCTCCACAAAGGCTTACCAGCTTCAAGCGCATGGTAAGAACTACGATTTCGGCTGGCTTGAGGAACGGCTCAAGACGCTTGGATTTCGCATCGTCCTCTGCTCTCGCACGCCCGAGTCGTTCAAGGCGGCGCGTGCAGAGCGCATCAAGGTTTCCGGCAGGCCGTCGCAGTACGACGACCTCGGCGTCTTCGTGCGCGAGCAGGAGCTGATGCGGCGGCTTGTCGGTGAGTCCAAGTTGTCCAGCCTTGAAGTCGATGTATCGGACGGCGATATCTCGCGCGCCTGTGGGCGCATTGCCGATTGGCTTGAGACAACCGGCGGGCTATGGGTCATTTCGTAGTTTCTTTTTTCGGCAAACGTTTCTATCCTTTGCAGGCCAATTTTGGAGGACTTTCATGGACCAAGGACCCAAGGAAAACGAGTTTCGAGACCAGCGGATCGCCAATATGAAGCGGCTTGAGGAGATGGGGTACAAGCCGTGGGGGCAGGCCTTCGAGCGCTCCGGCCGGCTCGCGGAGATCATCGCCGGCTTCGAGGAGAACAAGAAGGTCCGGATCGCCGGACGGATGCTGACAAAGCGGGTCATGGGCAAGAGCATCTTCGCCCATCTTCAGGATGGAAGCGCGCGCTTCCAGGTCTATGTGAAGAAGGATGTCGTTGGCGAATCGGCGTTCCAGGCGTTTGAATTGCTGGACCTGGGCGATCAGATCGGCGCCGAGGGCGAGCTGTTCGTCACCAAGACGGGCGAGAAGTCGCTGAAGGTGACAACGTGGACGCTTCTTTCGAAATCGCTTCTGCCGCTCCCGGAGAAGTGGCACGGCCTGCAGGATGTCGAACTCCGTTTCCGGCACCGCTACCTGGACCTGATCGCGAACCCGGAGGTGCGCACGTTATTCGACAGGAGGACCGCGACGCTCCGCGAGATCCGCAACTTCCTCTTTGAGCGCGGCTTCAGCGAGGTCGAGACGCCGATGCTCCAGGACACGGCGGGCGGCGCGGCGGCCAACCCGTTCGTCACTCACTACAAGGCGCTGGGGCAGGACATGTTCATGCGCATTGCGCCGGAGTTGTATCTGAAGCGCCTGCTGGTCGGCGGCTTCGACAAGGTGTTCGAGCTGAACCGCAATTTCAGGAACGAAGGGCTGGACCGCTCGCACAATCCCGAGTTCACAATGCTCGAGATTTACGAGGCGTACAGCGACCTGCGCGGCATGATGAAGATTGTGCAGGAACTCATCACGCACGTTGCCCAGAAGGTGTTCGGGGGGCTGAAGGTGGGCGGCGAGGCTGCGCCGATCGATCTGACCCCGCCGTGGAAGCAGATCACGTACCGGGACGCGATCATGGAGAAGGCGGGCCCTGACTGGTTCGGGCTGTCCGTCCCGCAGGCCCGTGAGAAGGCGCAGGGCATGGGGCTTTCCATCGCGCCGGACTGGAACCACGTCGAGATCACGCACGAGATCTACGAGAAACTGATCGAGAAATCGTTCGTGAACCCGACGTTTGTGACGAGGTTCCCGGCGCCGCTGATTCCGCTGGCGAAGAAGTGCGAGGATGATCCGTCGTGCGTGGACGTGTTCGAGCTTGTGATCCGAGGGTGGGAGATCGCGCCGGCGTACAGCGAGCTGAACGATCCCATCGAGCAGAGGAAGCGGTTCGAGGAGCAGGCCAAGGGGCACGCGCAGAAGGTGGACGACGAGTTCCTGACCGCGTTGGAGCACGGCATGCCGCCGGCGGGCGGCATGGGCATCGGGATCGACCGCCTGATCATGGTCCTGACCGGGGCGGATTCCATCAGGGATGTCGTTCTGTTCCCGCAGTTGAAGACCAAAGAATGATCTCCTTTGGACATTGGACCTTGGACTTTGGACTCTAAATGGCTCTTCCGTTTTCATTATTCCTCGCTCTCAAGTACCTGAAGCCGAAGCGGACTTTTCTATCCGTCGTCACGGTCATCTCGATCCTGGGCGTCATGCTGGGGGTGGCGGTCCTGATCATCGTGCTGTCGGTCATGAGCGGGTTCGACGAGATGTGGCGCGACAAGATCCTGAGCTTCAACGCGCACATCACCGTCACGGGCTACGGGATCATCGAGGACGAGGAAGACCTGGTCGAGAAGATCGCTTCCGTCGACAAGGTGACCGGCGCGGCGCCGTTCGTGCAGGGCATCGTCTTTGTTCAGTTTCACGACCGCGTGTATACGCCGATGGTCCGGGGCGTCGATCCCGCGCGCGAGATGACGGTCAGCAAGATCCCGGCGAACATGGTGGCGGGCAAGTACTCGGTCGAGGGGGACGACGTAATGATCGGCAAGGACCTGGCCGCGCGGCTGGGCGTGAGCCTGGGCGACAAGCTGCTGGTGTATTCTCCAAACAACTTCACGGACCCGGAAGAAGTTCACCTGCCCGAAGAACTGGTTGTGGCGGGCATCTTCGAAGTGGGGATGTGGGAGTTCGACATGGGCTTCCTCATTACGTCCATTGCGAAGGCGCGCGGGCTTTACGGGATGGACGAGGGGTGCCACGCGATCCAGGTGATGACCCGCGACCCGTTGCGGCCGGATGAAACGGCGTGGGCCATCCAGAGGGCGATCGGCCCCGAGTACGACG
>CAYQYB010000286.1:0-3310 GCA_964421535.1 uncultured Verrucomicrobiota bacterium
GGTTCTGGTCCCCGTCCACGAGATAGTCGGCGTTCGGGGGCTGCTGCGGCGCGCCCAAGACAGCTTGCATGCGGGCGCGCAGCTCGTCGTTCTCGCGGCGCAGGTTCACGATCCGGCCGTTCATCCAGAAGAAGGCCGCCACGATTCCGCCCACGATGGTCACGAGGGCCGCGAGTGCTTCCAAGGCAATCATGAAGGGGAATATACGAATCCGGGCGCCGCGGTGGCAAGCACGGCGGACGCGCCCTACGTTCCGAACGGCACGCCCAGCGACGCCGGCGGCCTCGCCTCCAGCGACCGCAGGGCGCGCGCCACAGCGGACCTGCAGCGAGGCGGGAGGCGCGAGAGCGTACGCGCAACCCACTCCGCGTTGCCGATGCTCACGAACAGCAGCGTCAGGATCATCACGGGAAACGGCGCGACCTGGAGGACCTGCGACGGCACGCCCGGCAGCACCGGCTGAAGAGCCACGCCCAGCCACTGGAGCAGGCCGAAGAAGTATGCGCCCATCGCCGCCCTCACGGGATTCCAGCCTCCGAACACAACGATCGCGAGCGCGATCCACCCGATGCCGTCCAGCCCCGAGATGGTCCCGCGCCAGCCGGCCTTCACGCTGAGCGAATACGCCGGCCCGGCCAAACCGACGATCGCGCCGCCGAGAACCGTGTAGAAATATCGAAGCCGGTTCACGTTCGCGCCGCGGACATACGCCGCGGCCGGCTGCTCGCCCAACCCTCGAAGCACGAGACCCGGCCGCGTCTTGTACAGCCACGCCCACGCCAGGAAGATCAGCGCAATGCTCGCGACCGTGACGAGGTCGACGGAAGCCGCGTGCGGAAGATGGAGCGACGGCACAACCGGGCCGGGCCGGTTCATGAACGGGTTGCCGAGAAAATACGCCAGGTCCCGGCACAGCAGCGCGAGCACGAATCCCACAGCAACCTGCGACTGCCGAAGCGTGATGCTGCAGAACGCGACGACCAATGCAACGGCCGCACCGATTCCCGCGCCGGCGAGGAATCCGAGGAGAAGGCTGTTCGTCGTGGCCGCCACGGCAAAGCTGCCCATCGCCGAAAGAAGGATCAGGCCATTGAGCGAAAGATTGATCACGCCCGCGCGCTCCGTGATGGTCTCGCCGACGACCGCGAAGATAAACGGCGCGGTTGCCGCCAGCACGCCCGCGAGTCCTATAAAAATGCTCTCACCGCTCATTCACACGCTCCCCGCCAGCGTTTTCTCGCCCCCTCCACCATCAGCACGAACAGGACCAGCGCGCCTTGCAAAACCCCGGAAAGGGAGGAATCCAGCTGCAGCATGATCGGCAGCTGGATGCTGCCGACGTTGATGGCCGCGAAAAACAGCGCGATGGGTATGGCCCACAGCGCACGGTACGCCGCGAGCATCGCGACCAGCAGCCCGAGGAAGCCGTAGCCGCTGGAGATGGACGGGATCAGCCGGTGATACACCGACGTGACCTGCAGGGCCCCCGCCGCGCCCGCCAGGATCCCGCAGAGGATGAACGCGAGCATCATGTGCCGCGCCGTCGGAATGCCAAGCCGATAGGACGAACACACGTTCCGGCCGATGGCCTTCAGCCGAAGCCCGAAGTACGTGTTCCTGAGCAGGAGAAACACCACGGCGATTCCCGCGACGGCCAGGCCCAGCGCCCACGGGCTGACGTGACCGCCCGGAAGCTCGCTCAACCAAAGAGTCTCAGGAAACGGCTCCGTGCCGCTCATCGAGCCGACGCCCGGGCGCTTCCACGGCCCGAAGATCAGCCACAGCGAGACCGCGGTCGCCACGAAGTTCAGCCCGAGGCCGCCGAAAATCTCGTGCACTCCGCCGTACGTCTTCAGCGCGCCCGCGAGATACGCCCACAGCGCGCCGCCGATCATGCCGGCCGCAATCCCGGCGATCAGAATGGCCGCGGGCGGAAGATCCGTCCCCTGGAGCATGCGAAGCGCCCCCGTCGCGAACACCGCCCCGAGCATGATCTGGCCTTCGACGCCGATGTTCCATAGCCCCGCGGTGAACGTGATCAGGACGCCCGCCGTCGCGAGGATCAAGGGCACCCAGCCCCTCAGGACGTACGCGAACTCCGCCCAGGAGTCCACGGATCCGGCTATCAGCTGCCGGTATGTTTCCAGCGGCGACGCGCCGGCGGCCTTCAGCAGCAGGGAAGTGAAGCCCAGCGCCAGCGCGAGTGCGCCGGCCTGCAATGCGGCATCGACCATCTTCTGCCTTGCGACTGTCATCTAGAAACCCATCCCGCCGATCATCTGCCCGATCGTGTCCCCGCGGACGTTCGCCCCTTCCAGGGGAGCCGACATCCGACCGCTGAAGAAGACGACGACCCGGTCGCTGTACTGGACCAGCTCGTCCAGATCCGAACTCATGAAAAGAACGCAGGCGCCATTGCGGCAGCGCTCCTTAAGCTTTTCCCAGACGTAGATCGAGGATTCGACATCGAGCCCGCGCGTCGGATGCTCGAGGAGGATCAGCTTCAGGTTCTCCCGCAGCAGGCCAAGCAGCACCCTCTGCTGGTTGCCTCCGGACAGGGACTCCACGGGGCTGGAAGGCGTCGCGCGAATGCCGAAATCCGCGATCACGCCCCGGGCGGACTCTTCGGCCGCACGCCAATCGATCGTGAAGCCTTTCTGCTCGCCCGCGAGCACACAATGCTCCGCCACGCTGAGGCTTCGAACAAGGCCTGCTTCCATCCGCGATGCCGGCAGATACGCCACGCCCGATTCAAGGAACTCGCGGTACGGGCGCCCGGTCAAGTCGCGGCCATCCACACGCAGATGTCCCGCCACCGGCCGGGCCAGGCCGGCGCACGCCCTGAGAAGCAGTTCCTGCCCGCTGCCTTCCATCCCGGCCAGTCCGATCATCTCGCCGCTCTTCACCTCGAGATTGATCTCGTTCACCTTCATGCGCCGATCCTCGAGCGACAGGTTTCGGACTTCGAGAAGCCCCTCGCTCCGCGAGGACGACGACTTGCGCGGCGGCGGGATCTCCCGCCCAAACATCATTTTCGCCAGCGCGCCCTTGTCGAACGGCGGCGCGGCTTCGCCCACGAGTTTCCCCTGCCGCAGCACGGCGGCGCGGCCGCAGAGCTGTTCGACGTCAGGCAGCTTGTGCGTCACAAAGATGATCGTCATCCCCTGCTCCGCCAGCCGGCGAAGCGCGCGGAACAGCTTCTCCTTCTGCGGCGCGCTGATCCCCGTCGTTGGCTCGTCGAGGATCAGCACGCGCACGCCGATCGAAAGCAGGCGCATGATTTCAAGCTGCTGCCGTTCCCCGACGGTCA
>CAYQYB010000287.1:0-3293 GCA_964421535.1 uncultured Verrucomicrobiota bacterium
GGATGGGGGGGCTGCGGCGGAACCCGCGGCGGCGCCTGCGGCCGCGGAGGCTCCCGCCAACGCGCCTCGCGAAACGGAGGAATACAAGGATCCGAAGGGCGCGTTCCTTCTCACGCTGCCGAAGGGATATACGTTCGCAGACAAGACCGTCGGCGACAAGGTGAAGTACATCTTCACATACGGTGCGGTCGTCAACCTGATCTTCACTCTTGGCCCGGCGGCGCCGGAGTGGGACAGCGCCGCGGAGCTTGCGAAGAAGCAGGATGAGATCAGATCGGGGAAAGCCGGATTCCCGCCGGGAATGGCGTTGCTGGACAGGGGGTTGATTTCGTTTGGAGGGATGAAGGGCTTCCAGACGGTGGTCGGCGGCATGATGGCCGGGCAGGAGGCCGAGATGGCCGCGTATTTCCTTGTCGCGGATTCGAACCTGTTCACCCTGATCGTGTCCCGAAAAGATCCCGCTGCGGGTGTTCTCTACGGCCAGGTGAGAAGCTGCATCACCAACAGTTTTCGGCTGCCGTCATACAAGCCTGCGGCGCCTGCTGCGGCGAAGCCGGCAGCCGCAGTCACGGCGGCCCCGCCGCCCGCTGTTGTCGCGCCCGCTCCGGCCCCCAAGGCCCCCGCGCCCGCTCCGGCCGGAACGAACGTCGCGGCCAAGCCGGCGGCGGCTCCGGCGGCCAAGCCCAAGCCGGCCGAGCCTGAGGAACCGGAACAGCCCGTTGATCCGAGGTCGGAGCCCGAATGGGCAGCCGCGCGCGCCATGCTGAAATTCACCGGCTCGATGAAGATGGGCGGTCAGCAGGTGGCCATGGTCAACGACAAGATACTCAGGAAGGGCGATACCATTGCCGTGGTGTTCCACGACAAGGAGTTCGTCTTCATCGTGATGAACATCTCTCCCACGGGCGTTGAGTACAAGAAACAGCCGTTCCAGCCCGCCGAGTAGCGCGTCACGGATAAAGACCCGGCGGCCGGCGCATCCGCTCTACTGCGCTTCGGAAACAAGCATTCGCAATTCGTCAGCGGGCCCCACGGCCACCGGTCCGCGCCAGATGCCGCCGTTGCCCATCCAGTCGCCCACTCGAACCGCGAGCACGTTCTCGGGCTGGAGCAGTTTCCTGTCCAGCTCGTAGATGCGAAGCGTCTCCCATGCGGTTTGCTTCTCCGGCGGAAACGATCCGCCTTGGCCGATCTTCTGCCCGTTGAGAAACGTCTCGTCGGCGTCGTCCACGGCCCCGAGCAGGATCGCAACAGGTTTGTCGCCCCAGCGTTCGAGCGCCTCGGCGGGAATGTTGAACCGGAGGCGGTACCAGGCAATGCCGTCGTAGTCGGGCAGGGCATCGTCCTCCCAGCGCAGCGGTACGACGGCGGCCTTCCACGCCGAGTCGTCGAAGCCGGCCTGCGCCCGTGCGGGGTCATCGCCGGCGGCGATCTTCCACGGGCCGTCGAGGGGCAGCGTGCTGGGGAACCGAACAACAGAGCTCCTCGCTGTCACCGATTGGCCGCCCGAGAGAGTCGCCGTGTCGAACGACCACGCGGACCCGAAGTTCGCCCGGTCGGTGAGCACCATGACGTCGGCGATCTTCTTCGTCTCCCGGGGCGCCAGCTCGATGGCATGCAGCTCATCGGCGACGATGTCGTTGTTCTCGTCGGATACCTTCCACTCCTCGGAATATCCCGTCAGCTCCTTGTCGCACAGCGAACGTGCCCACAGCGATTTCTGGATCACGTCGTTGGGGCGGTAGATCGAAGCCGGATTGTCGCTCATCCAGAACGTGCCCGGCTCCGGCCAGGAGAGGGCGCGGATGTACGCGTGCTGCTCGGCGCGCTTCTTCGGCGCCGCGCGGTATTCGGCGATCACGTTCCTGCCGTTGGCGACCATGGGGTCGGCGGCGAACGTCCTCCAGAGCAGGCCGCGGTAGCTGTAGTTGACCAGCGAGAGGAAGAGCATGGCTTGGTCGAGCACGAGGTACTTGTCCGCGATCCGGCCGGTCCGCCAGTTCACGCTGTCGCGGAACCCGAACGCCTCGTCTTTGCCGTCGACGCGGCATGGGGCCCGGAGTCCGTACGTTTCCAGGCGGCGCAGGTTGTCGACCACCTCGCGCGGGAACAGGCTGACCGCCAGCGCGCTCGCGTGCGGAGTCACGACGTCGTCCACGAGCGCGTTCATGCCCAGGTACTTCCCGCTCGGGGCCACGCAGGCCGACCAGCCCCAGACCGGCGCGCCGATCTTCAGCCCGTGCACCATCTGCGCCCATGCGAAGTTGGCGGAGGACATTCCGAGCGACGTTCCGCGGTTGTCCATGAATAGGTCGCAGATGAACTGCATGAACAGCCCGCCGCCCTGCCAGCCCCACTTGAAGTACTTCACGCCGTACATCTCCTCCTCCGAAAGGTCCTGCTTGTCCCACGTGGACGGCGGCACCTTGCCGGACGCGATCATGAGGAACTGCCCGAGGATCTTGTCCTCGCCGCGGTAGAAGTAGACGGGGTTGAGGGTCTTTTTCTGCGCGACGTCGAACGCGTAGCGGATCTTGTCGGAGCCCGGCTCGAGGAATTCCTCCCACGGGATCTCGTCGAGGAAGGCGGTGCATCGTTCCGCAAGCCCGGGGAACGTCTGGCGGACGACGATGAGCCCGGCGGGCAGCTTGTTGTAATCGGAGATATTGCTGTCGCCCGGTTTGGCAGCAAGGACCTTTCCTTCCGGATCGATCCAGTTGGGGTAGAGGCGACGCCAGTGCTCGACCTTGTCGAGGTGGTCGAGGATCTTCGTGATGCGCGCGACCGCGTGGGCCTCGTCCACGTAGCCTAGCTTGTACGCCATGCACAGCGAGGCGAGGTAGAGGCCGATGTTGGTCGTGTTGGTGATGTCCTTCGCCTGGTTCGAATCGTAGGGGAGGCCGGTCGCCGGCGAGATGTAGAAATCGATGTAGTGCCAGGTGTCCTTCATCAGCTGGCGCAGGTACGCACGGTCGCGGCGCGGCACGTTGTCCGGCCAGGGCGCGGCGTTCAGGGCGCACCCGGACAGAAGCAACCAGATGATCAGCGGGGCCACGTGTTTTCTCAAGGCACATCCTCCGAGTGTTGCGTAGACGTGCGTGCAGAATAGCGCAAGCCCGGACACACGACAATAGGGACATTCTCACGCGAACGATCCTCCAAAACGGGGGAGGATCTAGAGGGAGGCAGCGACTTCGAGGCTCAGGACAGGCGACCGACACGAAGACGAGCGAGAAAGCGAATCTCAGATCCGCAGCATATATCGGAGTCCGATATATGTCGTTGCCCATCTT
>CAYQYB010000288.1:0-3280 GCA_964421535.1 uncultured Verrucomicrobiota bacterium
CGTCGGTTTTTCCTTAGGTTTTTTGCGGCATTCACATCTACATGTTGCGGCGTGTCAGGAATGACCTACAACAGGTCAGCGTCGGGACTTGGCACGAGGGTTGCTTTATACGTCCGCGCCAAAGTACTCGGTTGCGTATCGTTTCGCCGACTTGGCACTTCGGAGGTACACGAGATGCAAACGATGAAACAGCACTCCAACTCGATCACGACCGCCGTTCTTCTCGCGCTTCTGCTGGCGTTTCTGCCGGCTTTTGCGAGTCCGTCGGCGGCCGAGGGATTCAAGAACCCGCCTGAAGGCGCGGCCGCATTGGGAAGGGTCGGGGGCAAGATTGCGATCGTCGATGACGCCGCGGCGGTGACTCACAACCCGGCGAACATGGTTGAGGTGTCGGGCTCTCAAGTTCAGGCGGCGTTGACGGTGGTCAATGCCAAGACCGAATTCAAGCCGGCGATGGGCGGTTCGGCGGAAACCGAAGAGCCCTGGAAATTCCTGCCCAACCTGTACGCCGTGCAGTCGTCGGAAGGCGGCGATTTCGCGTACGGTGTGGGTGTCACGACGCCGTACGGCCAGTCCACCGAGTGGGACAAGGACGGCCTGCTCCGTTACGCGGCTCCTTACTATGCCGAGTTGCGGATGGTGGATGTGAATCCGTCCGTGGCGTTTCGGCTGGGAGACCGGATATCGGTGGGGCTTGGCGTCGATCTCTACTGGTCCGACCTTGATTTGAAGCAGGTGTACCCGTGGTCGTCCGTTGTCGGCAACCCGATGGCGCCGGACGGCGAGGCCCGGTTCACCGGCGACGGCCAGACGTGGGGGCAGAACGTGGCGGTCACGTGGCAGGTCACGGAGAGGCAGCGCGTGGCGGCAACGTACCACACGCCGTTCCACATCGACTACAAAGGCGACTTCAAAATCGACAACATTCCGGGCCCGATCGCGAGTCCGAGCAGCGATTTCGACACGACGATCCAGTTCCCGACGGTCGCCGGCTTCGGCTACGGGATCCAGGTGAACGAGCAGCTGAAGATCGCCGTGGACGCCGAGTGGGTTGAATTCTCGAGGTACGAATCGATGACCCTCGACATCGCGGAGAACAACCCGCTCCTGCCGGCGCCCGTGATCGCACAGGAGTGGAAGGACGTCTGGACCTACGGCATCGGCGCTGACTGGCAGTTCGCGGAGGCGATGACGCTGCGCGCCGGCTATATGTACATCGAGAGCCCGATCCCGGACGAAACGCTGTCGCCGACCCTGCCGGACGCCAACCGGAACGTGTTCAGCGTGGGCCTGGGCTACAAGGCCGGCGGCCACTCGCTCGATGTTGCCTATGCATACAGCCTGTTCGACGACCGCGATATCAACAACAACCGGAACCCGGCGTACAACGGCGACTACGACTTGACGTCGCATCTCCTTGGCGTTTCGTACGGCTACAAGTTCTAGGAGGTCACCATGGCCAACACCAGCCAACAGACAGTGCTCGTGATCGACGACGAGCGGGGTCCGAGGGAGAGCCTGCGCATTCTTCTGAAGAACAACTTCAACGTTCTCTGCGCGGACTCTGTGGACTGGGGCCTGCAGATCCTCAAGGAGAGCCAGCCCGACGCGGTCGTGATGGACATCCGCATGCCGGACAAGACCGGGATCGAGGGCCTTCGCGAAATCCGCGAAATCGATCCAAGCGTCGCCGTGATCATGCTCACCGGCTTCGGCACTCTGGAGACCGCCCAGGAGGCGATCCGCCTCGGCGCGGACGATTATCTGAAGAAGCCGTTCGACGCGAAGGAGATGGAAGAGGTCATCACGCGCAACGTGCACAAGACGCAGATCGAGCGCCGGCGTTGGCGCGCGGAAAAGGAGCTGCTGACCCTGAATCAACAGCTGCAGGACGAGCTGGGGGAGAAGGAACGCCTCGCAGCTCTTGGCCAGAAATCAGCAGAGCTCGTGCACGACTTGAGAAATCCGCTGACGGCCGTGCTGGGCTGTTCCGAACTGCTTGCCGAACAGCTGCGCCATGACAAGGACAAGCTCGGCGACAGCTGGAGCTCGACGAACGAGTATCTTGAGATGATCGAGAAGAGCGTCATCCGCTGCAAAGAGCTGGCCGACATGTGGCTTGCGCTGAGCCGCCGCGACCCCCATCGGCTGAAGCCGGTGCTGATCTGCGAACTGCTCGGCGACGTGGTGAAGAGCGCGAAGCAGGTGGCGACCGGCCGCGGCGTTCGGATCGATTGCCAGATCTGCGGAGTCGATTGCGAGGTGGCCGCCGATACGGTTCAAATCACGCGCGCGCTGCAGAACGTGATCTCGAACGCGGTGGATGCGGTGACAAGCGTGGCCAATGGCCAGATCCACGTCGTGTGCGCGCAGAGCGGCAACGAGGCCGAGATACGCGTCGAAGACAACGGATGCGGCATGGACGCGGAGCAACTGAAGAAGGTGTTCGAACCGTTCTTCACGACCAAGCAGGTGAACGGCACCGGCCTGGGGCTGTTCATCACGAAGAAAGTCGTCGAAGACCACCGCGGATCCATCGCGCTGAAGAGCAAGCCGAACGAAGGCACCAGCGTCCTGATCCGCCTGCCGCTGCTGAACCGGGTCGAGATGGCGATGGTGGGATAGGGTGGCAGCCGCTCTATGGGCGGCTATTTTCGATCAGCGGCTCGCAGAGCCGCCGCCACAGCTTCGGATCATTACTGCGCGGGAATCTTCGCATCTAGGCGTCCGCCGATGTGTTTTTCAAATCGCTGACTTCTGACAAGCACGCTGTCGGGAAAATCCTACGACCCAGGTTTCCCTCCGAACTGCAAGGGTCCGCAGCGTAGTTTGCCTTGTCACAAAGTCGAGCCACGGAAGAAATCTGTTGCCTCCCATTCGTTGGTCGGTTATCTGCGGAACATCGCTTTCTGTAATACACGGACTTAAGGAGGTTCCGTGAGTATGAAGATAGCACGCACGGGTTTTGTTCTCTCTCTCTCTCTCTCCTGATTCCGCGATCCGCGGTTGCCGAAAATATTGTTTCCCGCCCGGTCGGTTTCCTGAGAATCACCGTCCCGTCAAATGCTCAAGTGATTGCATCGCAACCATTTGCGCCTCTATCAGAATCGAATGGCGCACAGGTTCTCAGGTGGAATGCTGCGTCCGGGTACATGACTTCCGCGACAAGCGCTGAGCCGGGCGAGGGCTTCTGGCTGATGAACAAATCGACCTCGAATCAGGACGTGTATCTGGCGGGCGAAGTTGTCATGACGCCTTCCAACACGGCATGGTTGAGCCC
>CAYQYB010000289.1:0-3271 GCA_964421535.1 uncultured Verrucomicrobiota bacterium
GGCGCTTGGTCAAATCCTTGTCGCGCGAGATGCTCTCGGCAATGGCGCTGGTGCTGCTGGGCAACTTCCTTCTGACCGTCGCCGCCACGCCGATCGGCCGCGACGAGTCGTCGCTCCTCCTGGGCAACCTGCTCAAGGATGGCCTGTTCCTGGACCACCGCTGGCTGAAGGCGGCCTTCATCTTTTTCCTCGTCGGCTACGGCACGAAGATGGGCCTCGCGCCGATGCACACCTGGCTGCCCGACGCGCACAGCGAGGCGCCGTCCGTTGTGTCGGCCCTGCTTTCGGGAGCGCTTTTGAACAACGCGCTGCTCGCCGTCCTGCGCGCGCACCAGGTGTGCGTTGCCGCCGGACTGAAGGATTTCAGCTCCGACCTGCTGGTCCTGTTCGGACTCATTTCAATGGCGGTGGCCGCGGTGTTCATCCTGAAGCAGACGGACTTCAAGCGGATGCTGGCCTACTCGAGCGTCGAGCACATGGGCATTCTCGCGCTGGGCGTCGGGCTCGGAGGCAGCGCTGTCTTCGGCGCCGTTCTCCACGCGATGAACCACTCCCTGACCAAGGCGATGCTGTTCTTCGCGGCCGGGAATATCCTGGCGGTGTACAGGACGAAGTCGGTCCCCGATGTCCGCGGCCTGCTTCGCGTCCTTCCGGCAACAGGCGTTCTTTGGCTTATGGGCTTCTTCGCCATCACCGGCTCGCCGCCGTTCGGCACCTTCCTCAGCGAGCTGATGATCCTGAAGGGCGCGTTGGATTCCGGCCGCACGTTTGTCGCCGTCGCATACCTCGGACTGCTGGCGCTGATCTTCATCGGAATGGCGGCAAGCTTCCTGCGGATGGCTCAGGGCTCGCCGCCGAAACCGATTATCCGCACCGGCGAAAGCCTCCTGTCGATTCTTCCGCCGGCTCTTTTTGCCGCCGTGGTCTTCGTACTCGGGATCTACATTCCGCCGCCGCTGTTCGCGCTTCTGCGCCGGCTCGCGCACTCGTTGGGAGGCGCGTGATGACAACGGCCCCCATCCATGCCGAAACCGTCGTCGGGATCGAATCCGTCCCGCAGGTTCCCATCGCCGAATTCCGGGAAACAATCATCCGCCAGGTGGGCGAGGGCGGGCGGATCGTCGCGCTGTTCGGCGCGCCTCACCGCGAGGGCGTACGCCTGTTTGCGGTGCTCAGCCTCGAAGGCAACCTGTCGCTGACGTCAACGATGGTCAGCAATGCGTATCCCGCGCTCACTCCAGATTGTCCGCAGGCGCACATGTTCGAGCGGGAGGTCGCCGAGCAGTACGGCGTCCGGCCGGAGGGCCATCCGTGGCTGAAGCCGGTGCGTTTCCCGGGCGGGACTCCCGGCGTGACGGAGTTCTTCAAGGTCGGCGGAGAGGAAATCCACGAGGTCGCCGTCGGGCCCGTTCATGCGGGCATCATCGAGCCGGGCCATTTCCGTTTCCAGTGCCACGGCGAAAACGTCCACCATCTCGAAATATCCCTGGGCTACCAGCATCGCGGCGTCGAGCGGGCGATTGTCGGCGGGCCGAACCAGCGCACGATTTTCTACATGGGTACGGTGGCGGGCGACACGACGGTCGGACACGCGACGGCCTATTGCGAAGCGCTTGAGTCCTTGGCAGGCTGCGAGGCGCCGCCGCGCGCGCAGGCGCTGCGCGGAATCGCCCTTGAGCTGGAACGACTCGCCAACCACGTCGGCGATCTCGGCGCGATGGCGGGCGATGTCGGGTACCTGCCGACCGCCTCCTACTGCGGGCGCATCCGTGGCGACTTTCTGAACATGACGGCCCTGCTGTGCGGGAGCCGGTTCGGCCGCGGGCTGATCCGGCCCGGCGGCGTGCAGTTTGATCTCGACGAAAGACGGGCGGCGGAACTTCTGGAGCGGCTCTCTCAGTCCGCGCGGGACACGAAAACGGCGGTCAACCTGCTGTGGTCCACGCCGTCGGTGCTCGCCCGGTTCGAGGACACCGGCGCTGTGTCGACCGGGGTGTGCGAACAGCTGGGGATGGTCGGCCCGGCCGCGCGCGCGTGCGGCGTCGAGCGGGACGTGCGGGTCAAGTTTCCGTCGGGCATCTATCGCTTCTTCCATATTCCAATTTCGACGTGGAACTCGGGCGACGTGTTTGCCCGGGCGTATGTCCGCTGGCTGGAAATCCAGCGGTCGATCGCATTTATCGAGGATGTTGCCGGCGCGCTTCCCACAGGAGAGATCCGCAACAACGTCGGCTCGCCGGCGGCGAACTCCGTCCTCATTTCACTCGTCGAGGGCTGGCGCGGCGAGATTTGCCATGTGGCGATCACGGACGGGAACGGACGGTTTGCGCGATACAAAGTGATCGATCCGTCCTTCCACAACTGGACCGGGCTCGCGATGGCCATGCGCGGCGGCCAGATTTCCGATTTCCCGCTGTGCAACAAGAGCTTCAATCTTTCTTACTGCGGACATGATTTATGATGAAGCAACAGATTACCCACCCCGCCCTGCGGGCACCCCTCCCGAGGAGGGGAGCGATAATGGAATCCCCTCCTATGGAGGGGTGGCCGAAGGCCGGGGTGGGTTTCCGTAGGTCACATCATGATTAGAACACTCATAGCACGGATTCAGCAGAAGCACCGGACGGTCGAGTACCCGGCGAAGGAGCCGGTCCTGCCGGACTGGTTCCGCGGCGTGCCGGAAGTCGACGCATCGAAGTGCGCGGACGGCTGTGCCGCGTGCCGCCAAGCCTGCCCGACCGGCGCCCTCAGCGTGGAGCAGGGGAGCATACGTTTCGATCTGGGCCGCTGCCTGTTCTGCGGCGACTGCGCGATTACGTGTCCGAATCGCGCGATCACGTTTACCCACGACCACCGCCTCGCGACGCGCAAGCGTGACGACCTGCTGTTCGAGGGCAAGCCGCTGAAACTCGCCGAGGCGCTCGACGAGAAATCGAAAGCGCTGTTCGGCCGCTCGTTGCGCCTGCGACAGGTCAGCGCGGGAGGCTGTAACGCTTGCGAGGCGGACACCAACGTGCTCTCAACCGTCGTGTTCGATCTCGGCCGCTTCGGCATCCAGTTCGTCGCATCGCCGCGCCACGCGGACGGTCTTCTCATCACCGGCCCGGTGACGGAGAACATGCGCGAGGCGCTGAAGAAGACGTACGACGCGGTGCCGACGCCGAAACTGGTCATCGCCGTCGGCTCCTGCGCGATCGCGGGCGGCCCGTACATCGATCATCCCGAAGTCCACAACGGGGCTGCGTCGGTGGTCCCGGTCGACCTGTTCATC
>CAYQYB010000290.1:0-3241 GCA_964421535.1 uncultured Verrucomicrobiota bacterium
GAGAGGGTAGGGGTGAGGGTTTTTCCAAGGTTCGGAAAAACGCGCCAAAAATTTTCCAAGGTTCGGAAAAAATCATGACGGGCCCAGCAGCTTCAAGAACTCCGACTCGTTGAGGGTCTTCACGCCGAGCTTCTCGGCCTTCGCAAGCTTCGACCCGGCGTCCTCGCCGACGACGAGGAAGTCCGTCTTCTTGCTCACGCTGTCCGTCACCTTCGCGCCGCGCTTGCGCAACTCCTCCTGCGCCTGCTCGCGCGAGAACTTCGAGAGCGTGCCTGTGACCACGACCGTCTTGCCCTCGAAAGGACCGCCTTCTGACCTCTGACTTCTGACCTCTGGCCTCTGCGGCCTCACTCCCGCATCGTGTAGTTTCTTCAGCACCGCCAGGTTCTTCGCGTTGCGGAAGAAATCGAAAACACTCTGCGCCATGACCGGCCCGACATCCTGCGCATGCTGCAGCTCCTCCAGCGAAGCCTTCTCAATCCTTTCCAAAGATTGGAAATGATCCGCGAGTTTCCGCGCGGCCCCTTCGCCGACGTGCAGGATTCCGAGCCCGTGAACGAGCCTCCAGAGCTCGCGGGACTTGCTCTCGGCGATCGCCGTCACGACGTTCGTTGCCGACTTCTCCGCCATGCGGTCGAGCTCGGCGAGCTGTTCGACCTTGAGCGAGTAGAGGTCGGCGATGTCCTTCACCAGGTCCTTGTCCACGAGCTGGTTGATCAGGACCTCGCCGAGGTTCTCGACATCCATCGCGCCGCGGCTGGCGTAGTGCTCGAGCGTCCTCTTCAGCTGCATCGGGCAGGATATATTCTCGCAGCGCCACGCGACGAACTCGGGATCGCGCCGGATCGGGCCGCCGCAGGACGGGCACTTGTTGTGGATATGCTTCACAAAATCGAACGGCTTGGCATTTTCCGGACGCTTCTCGAGGACCACGCCGACAACGGCGGGGATCACTTCGCCGGCCTTCTCGATGATCACCGTGTCGCCGATTCGGATATCCTTGCGCTTGATTTCTTCCTCGTTGTGGAGCGTCGCGCGCGAAATCGTCGAGCCGGCGAGCAAGACGGGCTCCAGCTCGGCGACAGGCGTGAGAGTGCCGGTGCGGCCGACCTGGACCGTGATCGCGTTCAGCTTCGTCTGGGCCTGCTCGTGGGAGTACTTGTACGCGATCGCATAGCGCGGAGCCTTGGCGGTTGTTCCGAGGCGCTTCCATTGGTCGAAGCTGTTGACCTTCACGACCGCGCCGTCAATTTCGTACGGCAGTTCCGATTCCTTCTTCTGCAGTTCCTCGGACCGCGCCATGACCTCGTCGATGTCTTTGCACAGCCACCACATCTGTGGGGTGGGGAAGCCGAGTTCCTTGAGGGCGTGGAGCGTGTCGGACTGAGTCGGCAGCTTGATTCCCTCATGCGCGCCGACGGCGTAGAAGACAGCACCGAGCGGGCGCTTGGCCACGATGCGCGAGTCGAGTTGCTTCAACGAGCCGGCTGTCGCGTTCCTCGGATTCGCGAACAGTTCCTCGCCATCCTTTTCACGCTGGGCGTTCAGCTTCTTGAAGCCCTCGACGGGCAGGTAGGCTTCGCCGCGGACCTCCAGGAGATGGAGTGTTGGAGTGCTGGAGTGCTGGAGTGTTTCATGAAGGGAAAGAGGTATGGCCTTGATGGTGCGCAGATTTGCCGTGATGTCGTCGCCGGTCGCGCCGTCGCCGCGCGTGGCGCCGATCGTCATCTTGCCCTTTTCGTATCGGACGCTGATCGAGCAGCCGTCGACCTTGGGCTCCAGCACATACTGTACGTCCTCGTTGGGAAGGAGCTTGCGGACGCGTTTGTCGAATTCGCGGAGTTCGTCGAAGTTGTAGGTGTTGTCCAGCGACATCATGGGCTGGAGGTGCCTGACGTTCTTGAACTCCTTCAGCGGCTCGCCGCCGACGCGCCGGGTGGGGGAATCCGCAGTTACCAGTTCAGGGTTCTCGGTTTCCAGTTGTTGAAGTTCTTTGTAGAGAATGTCGTACTCGCGGTCGGAGATTACGGGCGCGGCATCAACGTAGTACAACCGGTTGTGGCGGTTGATTTCCTGCCGGAGTTGGTCGATGCGCTTTTGAGCGTCAGACTTGTTCATCGGGCTTCGAGGATTTTGGAGCACTGGGGTGCTTCAAACAAGCCAGAAAGGCCAGCAATCCTCCGGCCGCGTCGGCCACCCAGTCGAAGACATCCACGCTGCGCGTGGGGGTGAACGACTGGTGGAACTCGTCGAACGCGCCGTACGCGGCGGTGATCAGGAGGGCGAGGAGCGCGGCTTTGAGGGGAGGGCGGCGCTGGCCGTAGAAGAACGCGAAGAAGAGCAGGACGGACAGCATGCCGAACAGGGCGAAGTGGAAGACTTTGTCGACGCCTTCGAAAAGGGGTTCATGCTGCTTGGAGGGCAGGCAACTCAGCAGGAAAATGCCCGCCGCCCAGGCGATGGGCGGCAGCCAGTAGAAGAGTCTCTGTCGTGTCATGCGCGGGAGAGTAACGGGTTGTTTTTTGCGACACAAGCCGCCCGTTTTTTGTTTTGATGGTCACGCCCTCTTTCGATAACCTCCCCCCTCGCATTAGTTCGGTTGAGGAGTCAGAAATGAGAATTCTTTCAGGCATACAGCCGTCGGGCAAGCTGCACCTCGGCAACTACTTCGGGATGATGAAGCCGGCCCTGGAACTGCAGAAGCAGGGGCAGGCGTACCTGTTTATCGCGGACTACCATGCGCTGACTTCCGTGACGGACCCCCGCGCCTTGCGCCAGGGGACCATCGACGTGGCCCTGGATTTCCTCGCCGCCGGGCTCGACACGGACAAGACGCTTTTTTACCGCCAGAGCGACATTCCCGAGGTCACCGAGCTGTCCTGGCTGCTGTCGGTCGTGACGCCGATGGGCCTGCTGGAGCGCTGCCACTCCTACAAGGACAAGGTGGCCAAGGGCCTGCCCGCGACGCACGGCCTGTTCGCGTATCCGGTGCTGATGGCGGCGGACATCCTGATCATGCATTCGAACGTCGTGCCGGTCGGCCGCGACCAGAAGCAGCACGTCGAGGTGACGCGCGACATCGCGATCAAGTTCAACAACGAGTTCGGCGAGGTGTTCACGATCCCCGAGCCTTTCATTCCCGAAGAGGTGGCGGTGGTGCCGGGCTTGGACGGGCAGAAGATGTCCAAGAGCTACGGGAACACGGTCGAGCTGTTCGGCGACATGAAAGAGGCCAAGGCCC
>CAYQYB010000291.1:0-3235 GCA_964421535.1 uncultured Verrucomicrobiota bacterium
CGCTTGCTCAATTGGAGAAAATTGTTATAACCCGCCGGTGGTTCCAGATACGCCCCCACGGGCTCCAACAGCGACCACGATGCGTGGCTGGCCAACGAAGCCTCCGGCGAGAAGGTCATGCTCGACGTGATCGGTCCGGGTTGCATCGATCGCATCTGGTTCACCGCCCAGGACTACGTGATGACCGGCACGCTGCGGATCTACTTTGACCGCGCGACCACGCCGACCGTCCAGATGACAATGAGGGACTTCTTCAGCGGCACGCAGTCGCCGTTCCTGTATCCGCTCGCGGGCAACAATCAGGTTTCGGCCGGCGGCTTCTACTGCTGCGTGCCGATGCCGTTCCGCACCGGCTGCAAGATCACCACGACGAATGCCGCGACCATGAACTACTTCAACGTCAGCTACTACCGCTTGGCCAACGACGCGGGCATAACCACTTTCACCGGTGCCGAGTCAGTGGCGACCGCCATGTCGGTTTGGAGCAACGCCGGCACGGATCCCAAGCCGGACGGCGGCACGCAGGTCCTGTCCGGAACCGTCAACCTTCCCGTGGGCGGGAGTTCCTCGATCGCCACGATCGGCGGTGCGGGCACGATTCAGCGCCTCGAACTCACCGTACCCGGACTCAGTAGTGTGGTCGGCCGGCAACTGACCGACCTCGGGCGAGTGATGCTGTCGGGCAGCGTCTGGCAGTTCCGGGTCAACATCGCCCCCACCAACGCCGGCGTCCGCCTGGTTCGCCGAACGGACCACGGCGTGTCGGGCCAAAGCACGACCGTTTTCGTGGATGGGCAGGCCGCGGGCACCTGGAGCACGCCCGGCAGCCGGATCGCAACATGGCTCGACTCCGCCTTCTGGATCCCGTCGGCGCTCACGGCGGGCAAAAGCACCATCACGGTGCAGATCCGGTACCCGACGAGCACGTGGGCGGAGTACCACTACGAGGCGTACAGTCTCGTCGGGGCACAGAGCCAACTCACGGACGAGATCGACGTGGGCGACGCTGCTGACCGCCACCTCCAACCTCGGTTACACGGTCCGTTGGACACCGCTCGCTTCGCCGCCCACCGGGGTCGGCCACTTCCACGCAAAGTTCCTCTCCGAGCGCCCCACGACCTCCGGCGTCGATTACACGTTCCTCGATGAGGCCGGCTCGGGCCACTTCGTCGGCGTCAGCCACACCATGCGCGAAGGGCGGAACTCCGGCTGGTACTTCGATTCCAGCCTGGACAACAACTACAACCAGCCGATCCACGGCCACCCGCTCAGCCTCGACGGAGTCACGAACTCCACGAGCTGCTACAGGTTCTTCATCAGTGACGCTGTTCCATTCACGAACTCGATTCGAGTGGGAATCGAACACGGCGGCGAAAACGACGAGAGCATCGCGGCCCAGAGCGTCGCGTTCTACTACAAGTATCCACAGCCCCTGTCCGTACTGAGTGACGCCATTGATCTGAGCTCGCTGCCTCCCGCGGATCCTCACCAGTACACGACGACCGGTACGATCCGCGGCGTCTCCGGCGGCAGCTACGAAGGCGACCGCGACGACGTCGCGAGCAGCGACCAGGGCTTTCAACTGCCCACGACCGGGGGTAGAAGCGAGTTCATCGTCACACTCTCCACCGCCGCGAACTCGGGGCTTCTCCTGCGTCGCAAGATGGACTACAGCCTGCCCCGACAGGCCGCCGTCGTGAGCATCAGCCGCGACGACGGCGCAACTTGGGATATCGCCGGCACCTGGTATGACGCGGGCAACAACAGCTACCACGTCTGGCGCGATTCCGAGTTCCTGATCCCCGGGAGCCTGACCGCGGGATCGACAAGCATCCGGATCCGCATCGACAACGCATCGGCGGAGTCAAACTGGACTGAATACGACTACTGGACCTACACGCTGCTGCCCGTCTCGTCGCTGCCCCCGCTCACATCGGTTGACTCCGACAGCGACGGTAATCTCGATCATCTCGACAACTGCCCGGCGATCCCCAACAGCGATCAGGCCGACAACGACCACGACGGCCTGGGCAACGCATGCGACCCAGACGCCGACGACGACGGCCGCGCCAACGCGCAGGACAACTGCTGGCTGGCCTCCAACCCCGACCAGATGGACGCAGACAGCGACGGCGTGGGAGACGTGTGCGATCCCGATGTCGACGGCGATGGTCTGGCCAACGCGCAGGACAACTGCCCGACCGCGGGCGCCTGGAGCACGCCCCTCAATCTGAGCAACAACTCGAACAAGAGCATCATTCCGAGAATCGCCGTCGACGCGGCCGGCAACAACATCCTCGTAACGTGGCACGAGCACGGGCACACCAACAGCACCTACGACATCATCGCCCGCAAATACACGGCGGGTACCTGGGAACCGCTGGAGAACATCAGCAACGACAACGGCGTCTCCAGCGAGTCTCGCGTCGCCGCCGACCCGTCGGGGAATTTCCACGTCATCTGGCAGGACGTCGATGTCGACCACGTGTACTACCGTCAGCGCGCCGCCGCGAGCGCGTGGGGCCCGCGCCACACCCTGGACACGAGTTCCGCGCGCTCCGTGACCGGCGCGATCGCCGCTTCGGCCAACGGCGTGGTTCACGTCCTCTTCAGCGACGACACGGCGCGAGAAACGAACGCTGACTTCGAGCTGTATTACACGTACTTCAACGGATCGACCTGGAGCACGCCGGTAAACATCTCCAACAATCCGGGCACCGCCGATCCCGACGACATCGATCCTTCCCTGGCAGTGGACAGCCTCGGCCAACTCCACGCCGTCTGGCACGAGTACAGCAGAATCTACTACAGCAAGCGCGTGGAGAACGCATGGACGACAAAGACGAAGCTCCATGGTCCCGTGTACGCGCTCGGCTCGCCGGCAATCACCGTGAACGCTGACGACAGCCTGCACATCGTCTGGCAGAACCGCCCTGCTTCGTCATCCGACTGGGACGTCTACTACACGTCGGAAGGCGCCGCCCCCCCCGGCCCGCGGGGAACCCTGAGCGGCGTCGTGCGCGACCAACTCGGGGCAGCCGTGTCGGGAGCAATGGTGGCCGCGGGCCCGGAGATCGCTGTGACCGGCACGAATGGCAGCTACTCCATGCAGCTCACGCCCGCGACGTACTCCGCAACCGCCGGCAAGCAGTATTACACGAGTCAGACTGTCGACGGCATCAACATCTCGGCAAACACCACAACGACCGTCGACTTCACCATCGCCACGCAGGCC
>CAYQYB010000292.1:0-3232 GCA_964421535.1 uncultured Verrucomicrobiota bacterium
GGGGCCGCGACGACAGGACCGCCAGCGGCGTGTCGGTGCCCATCGAGCCGGTCGGCTCGAGGCCCTTTGTCGCCATCGGCGCCATGATGATGCGCAGGTCTTCGAGGGTGTAGCCGAACAGCTGCTGGCGCTGGCGCAATCCGCCAAGATCGGGCTCGCACTTGTTCTTCGGCGCCGGCAGGTCCTTCAGCTTGACCAGGTTGTCGTTCAGCCAGCCGCGGTACGTCTTGCGCGTGCAGATCTCGGCCTTGATCTCCTCGTCGTCCACGATGCGGCCCTTGTCCGTGTCCACGAGCAACATGCGGCCCGGCTGAAGCCGCCCCTTGTACAGGACGTTCTGCGGATCGATCTCGAGCGCGCCGGTCTCGGACGCCATGACGACGAAGCCGTCCTTGGTGACGGTGTAGCGCGATGGCCGGAGGCCGTTGCGGTCGAGCACCGCGCCGATGCACTGGCCGTCGGTGAACGGGATCGACGCCGGTCCGTCCCACGGCTCCATGATGCAGGAGTGGTATTCGTAGAACGCCCGCTTCTCGTCGCTCATGGTCTTGTGGTTCTGCCACGCTTCCGGGATGAGCATCATGATCGCGTGGGGCAGGGGGCGGCCCGTGTGGTAGAGGAGCTCGACGGCGTTGTCGAGCATCGCGGAGTCGCTCGCGCCGGGGATCAGGATCGGGAAGAGGCGCGACATGTTCGAGCCGAACAGGTCGGTCTTGAACAGGCCCTGGCGCGCGTTCATCCAGTTGATGTTTCCGTTCAGCGTGTTGATCTCGCCGTTGTGGCAGAGGAAGCGGAACGGCTGGGCGAGGTTCCACGTCGGGAACGTGTTCGTGCTGTAGCGCTGATGGACGAGCGCGAGGCCGCTGACGAGCTTCGGGTCGGTCAGGTCGGGATAGAACGCCTCGATCTGGTCCGCGACGAGGAGCCCCTTGTAGATCATCGTGCGGCACGACAGGCTCGGCACGTGGAACGTGCGCTTCTGCGGCATGTCCGAATCGCGCACGGCCTTCTGCATGATCTTGCGGATGGCGAACAGCCGGCGCTCGAAATCCTTGTCGTCCCTGACACCCGCGCCGCGGCCGATGAAGACCTGCTTCATCACCGGTTCCGCCTTGCGGGCGATCGCGCCGATGACCTCGTTGTTGACGCGCAGATCGCGCCAGCCGAGCAACGTCTGACCTTCCTGCCGGATGATGTCCTCGAACATCGACATGCACCGCCGGGACTGCTCGGGATCCTGCGGCAGGAACACCAGGCCCGCGCCGTACTCGAAATGGCCCGGCAGCTTGATCCCGATCTCCCCGCACTTGCTCACGAGGAAATCGTGCGGGATCTGCATGAGGATGCCGGCGCCGTCACCGGTCTTCTCGTCGCACCCGCACGCGCCGCGGTGGGAGAGATTGACGAGGATCTGGAGGGCTTTGTGGACGACGTCGTGGGATTTGACGCCCTTGAGGTTGCAGACGAAGCCCACGCCGCAGGCGTCGCGCTCGTTGCGCGGGTGGTAGAGTCCCTGCGGGCCGGGGATCAGTTCCGAGTTGTGTTGCTGTCCGTTCATGGTGTGTGAAGATAGATTGTCTTCTGTTCGTTTCTTCGGGATCGTGCCGCCCGGATCAGACTTCCACGGCGCCGGCCTTTTCCAGCGCCTTCTTCGTGTGGGTCTCGGCCGTTTCCGCCGGGTACTTCCCGGTGAAGCAGCCGACGCAGTAGTCGCCCGGATGATCAAAGGCCGACAGTAGCCCCTCGATGCTCAGGTACGCAAGGCTGTCCGCGCCGATGAAATCGCGCACCTCGTTGATTTCGCGCTGGGCGGCGATGAGTTCCTTCCGCGACGGGAAATCGATCCCGAAGAAGCAGGGGTGCTGAGTGGGCGGGCAGGAAATGCGCATGTGAATTTCCTTCGCGCCCGCTTTTCTCAAGGCCGCCACGCGCCGCCGCGAAGTTGTGCCGCGGATGATCGAATCGTCGATGACGACAATCCGCCGGTCGCGGACCACGCCGGGGACGACGGCGAGCTTCAGGTCCGCGCTGTCCGCGCGCTGTTCCATCTCCGGCATGATGAACGTGCGGCCGACGTAGTGGTTGCGGATGAACCCGTAATCCATCGGGATGCCGCTTTCCTGGGAAAAGCCGAGCGCGGCCGCGTTTCCGCTGTCGGGGATGGGGATGACCACGTCCGCCTCGACCGGATGCTCTTTCGCCAGCCGGCGGCCGAGGCGCAGGCGCGTCTCGTGAACGTTCTGCCCGAAGATCATGCTGTCCGGTCGCGCGAAATAGACGTGCTCGAAAATACACTGGCCGAGCTGGCCGGTGATGGGCTCGCAGAACGTGCTGCTGCGGATGCCCTTCGCGTCGACGATCACGAGTTCGCCGGGCATGACGTCGCGCTCGAACGTCGCGCCGACCTGGTCGAGCGCGCAGGTCTCGCTCGCGAACACGTAGCCGCTGCCGAGGCGGCCGATGGACAGCGGGCGGAACCCGTAGCGGTCGCGGGTCGCCATCACGGAATCCTTCGTCATCAGCAGGAACGAAAACGCGCCATCGAGTTCGCCCAGCGCGCGCTCCACGCGGCGCGTGCGCGAGCGGTACATCGGGTCGGCGAGCAGGTGCATGAGGATTTCGCTGTCGGTGCTGGTCTGGAAAATGGCGCCGGCTTCCTGGTACGAGCGCCGCATGCGCGCCGCGTTGGTCAGGTTGCCGTTGTGGGCGAGGGCCCAGATCCCGTCGAGGCATTCAAACACGATCGGCTGGACGTTCTGGGGGCGTGAAGATCCCGTTGTCGAATAGCGCACGTGCCCGATGCCGAGGTGCCCCGGCAGAGTGGAGGGCGGGCGCTCGACAAACACGTCGTTGATCAGGCCCATGCCCTTGGTCGAGCGTATCTTCTCGCCGTCGCTGGCGACGATGCCGGCGCCTTCCTGCCCGCGGTGCTGAAGGGAGAAAAGCCCCGCGTAGATCAGCTTCGCCGCGTCAGGCACTCCGAATACGCCGAACAACCCGCAGAACTCCCGGGGCTTGTCGGCGCTCATCTGGTTCAAATCAGTCATTAAATTGCTCCTGTCTTACAGGGCAATATAGCTAGATTCGTTCCAATTGCCACAACTAATAGGTAAGTGGTTGATAGATATGTTGTTGCGATGATTACTACGCGAGGAAAAATCAGCAAAAAACAACATTATTGTAAGATTGTGACTACGGTGTGTTACAATAATGTAGACAAGAAGAAGGCGTC
>CAYQYB010000293.1:0-3232 GCA_964421535.1 uncultured Verrucomicrobiota bacterium
GTCTCGGATTACTACGCCATTTGGGAACTTGGCTATCGGCCCGATACGCACGGGCACTTTGTGGCGAAGGACAAAAAGGAGGCGTGCAAACTCGCCGTCGAGGCGGGCGTGACTATCGAGTTACCTGATCCGGATTGCTACCTGCACCTTGTTGAACTCGTGCGCAAAGGCGTGCTCAAGGAGAAGCAACTCGACGAGCTCGTCGCGCCGATGCTGCAGTGGAAGTTCCAGATGGGCCTCTTCGACGATCCCTACGTGGACCCGGACGAGGCGGACCGCGTGGTTGGCTGCGATGCCCATCGCGAGCTGGCGCTCCAAGCGGCCCGCGAAACCATCACGCTGCTTAAAAACGAAAACAACCTCGCCCCACTGGACCCGGCGAAGCTCAGGACCATCGCCGTCATCGGCCCAAATGCGCACCGCCCGTTGCTCGGCGGCTACAGCGGCGAGCCGAAGCACAACGTCACCGTGCTGGAAGCCATCCGGGCAAAAGTGGGCGACCGTGTGAACGTGCTTCATGCCGAGGGCTGCAAGATCACCGTCGGCGGCAGCTGGCAACAGGACGAAGTTGTTCCCAGCGATCCCGTCGAAGATCGCAAGCAGATCGCCGAGGCGGTGGAGGTCGCGAAGCAAGCCAACGTGATCATCCTCGCCATTGGCGGCAACGAGCAGACTTCGCGCGAAGCATGGGGCCTCCACCACATGGGCGACCGCACCAGTCTTGACCTCGTCGGGCGTCAAGACGAACTCGTGGACGCCATGCTCGCGACGGGCAAGCCGGTGATCGTGTTCCTCTTCAACGGCCGCCCGCTTTCGATTAACAACGTGGCGCAGAAAGTCCCGGTCATTTTCGAGTGCTGGTATCTCGGCCAGGAATGTGGTCGCGCCGTGGCGGACGTGCTGTTTGGCAATGTGAATCCCGGAGGCAAGCTGCCCATCTCCATCCCGCGCTCGGTCGGTCATCTCCCCGCGTTCTACAACCACAAGCCCTCCGCGCGCCGCGGCTACCTCTGGAACGACGTCTCGCCGTTGTTCGCATTTGGCTTCGGGCTGAGCTACACCACGTTCAAGCTGCAAAACGTTCGGCTTGCGAAGAAGAAGATCACCCGCACCGGCTCGGCACGCGTCCTGGTGGACGTGACCAACACGGGCAAACGGGCGGGCTCGGAAGTTGTGCAGATGTATATCCGCGACCGCGTCAGTTCGGTGACGCGCCCAGTGAAGGAGCTGAAAGGATTCCAGAAACTGTGGCTCCAGCCAGGCGAGAAGAAGACTCTCGCGCTGATGATCACGCCTGAATCGCTGGCCTTCTACGACGTGAACATGAAATACGTGGTCGAGCCGGGTGAGTTCGAGGTCATGGTCGGCAATTCCTCGCGAGACGCCGACTTGCAGAAAGTGATTCTGACGGTGACTCCATAGCCCCCATATCCCATGAGCAATAACACCCAGAGGCTCCCCTTCTTGGAGAAACTCGGTTACAGTGGTGCGGACGCCGCCGCCAACTTCGTCTTCATGACGATGGTGCTCTTCCAGCTCAACTTCTACACCGACACCTTCGGCCTGACTGCCAGTGCTGCTGCCGCCATTTTGCTCTGGCCGCGGTTGTGGGACGCCGTCGCTGATCCCATCGTCGGCATCCTCGCCGACCGGACCAACACGCGCTGGGGAAAATTCCGCCCCTGGATTCTGTTCACCGCCGTCCCGTGGGCCATCATCATGGTCCTCGCCTACACGACGCCGAAGGGCTGCAGCATGGGTGCGCTGATCGCCTACGCCGTGATTACCAACACGCTGCTCATGAGCATCTACTCGATGAACAACATGCCCTACGCGGCGCTCGGCGGCGTGATGACGGGGGACATCAACGAACGCGCCAAGCTCAATTCCTTTCGCTTCATCGCCGTGAACGCCGCACAGTTCATCGTCGGCGGATTCACGCTGCCGCTCGTGGCGAAGTTCGCCTCGAAGCACGCCGCCAGCGGAACTGCAACCATGGCCGACAAGCAATACGGCTGGCAGATGACCATGACGATTTGGGCGGCGCTCTGTTTGGTGCTGTTCCTCTTTACGTTTGTCACGACGAAAGAGCGTATCAAGCCGACGACCAAGGAAAAGTCCTCCCCAAAACAGGACTTCCTCGATCTGCTCAAGAACGGACCGTGGAAGATCATGTTCTGCTGGACGCTGGTCCATTTCGCCATCCTCTCCTTTCGTGGCGGCGCACTCTACAACTACTACCATCACTATGCGGACAAGGCGGCCATGTTTGATTTTGTGCAACAGTTCGGCCTTGTTGCGCCCGCGGGCGTCGAATCGCGCGGTGGTATTCTTGAAACGCTCGGCTACATCGTCCACGGAGACCGCGCGAACCTGGCCAGTTCCAACGTCGCTGACGTATTCAACAGCATCATCAACATGCTCGGCACCGGCCTGATCATGATCGTGATTCTGTTGTCGCCGCCGCTCGCGCGAAAATTCGGCAAGAAGGCCGTCTCAGCCGCCGGCTTCGCCCTGGCGACCCTCGGCACGTTCGCGTTCTTTCTTCTCTCGCCGTCAAACGTCTGGGGCATGGTCGGGCTCACGGCAGGCATCTCCATCGTCTATGCCCCGACCATTCCGCTGACCTGGGCCATTTTTGCTGACGTCGCGGATTATTCGGAGTGGACGGTTGGTCGACGTTTCACGGGAATGGTATTCGCGACGATTGGATTCGCCTTGAAATCAGGCTTGGCGCTCGGCTCCGCGTCGTTTCTCTGGATCATGGAAGGATTCTTTGGATACGACACGAAGTCCCCGGCCGTGCCCAACGCCGTCGCGGGCTACCGTTTTACCAGCGGCATCGCCGTGGGCATTCTCTTCTCGATTTGCACCGTGTTGCTTGCGACTTACCCGCTCAACAAGCGTGCGACCATCCGGATGGCCGACGAACTCGCCGAACGGCGAAAGAAGCTCGCACCTGAGCTCCCCTGAGCTGGACCTGGAAAATCCGATATTGCGAGAACAGAATCTCGCGGCACAATTAAGGCCAGAAACCAACTACCCCAGTGTGGTCACCCACGATTCGTGTGTGCTCGGCCAATATTTGGAGGCGAAGGGTCGGAATCGCCCTAAAAAAGCCCGATTGCGGATGAAAGGCAGCCTGATTTTGCTGATGATTTAAGCCCATTGTATCACTATTTGGCAGGATTGTATCACAATGATTTGTTAGCCATTTTGTTAGCCATGAGTC
>CAYQYB010000294.1:0-3226 GCA_964421535.1 uncultured Verrucomicrobiota bacterium
GCGTCGGTTTCGGCGCGGATGTATCGGAGCTTGTGATCGTCCACGTCGTCGACCGTCGCGTAGGGCGCGTAGCCGATCGTTCCTTCCAGGACGAGCTTCTTGTACGCAAGCTTTCCGGCCGCCTCGATGTAGGGCATGTTCAGCGTCGACTCGTAGCTGCCGACGGGACCGGGAACGATGTCGTGAGGGGCCTCGGGAAACGGCGGATACCATTGGTCGAGGTTCTCCGCGTCCCAGGAGAAGTGCTGGTAGAGAAAGCCGGCGCCGAACGCCAGCGCCACGGTTGTCCCGGGCAGGTCCCTGATCGGTGTGTTCATCATCCAGTAGCGAACGGATCCGTCCGAGGTGTATCCGTCGAAATCGGTGTCGCATTCGGAATAGGTCGTCTTGAGATCCGGGTTGGAGTCGTCCGTCCAGTCCGAATCCTCAACCTTGCCGGCATCGTTCTCGAGATTCTTGCTGAACACTCCGTACGCCTCCCACCGGCCATAGTACAAGCTGCCGCCAATGGACCCGAATATAACGTCCACAGGCCACTTCAACTCGCTCAACGGAAAGTAGACTCCCTCTTCGCCAATCTGGTACGTGACGTGTCCGCCCATCTGTTCAATGCCGCCCCAGAAATCCCACGTCAGCTTGTTCGGAGCCGCAGATGGCGCGGGCGCGGAGAATGCGGTCAGGGTAGTCATCAGCAACAGGGCGCCGGCCAAGACATTCTTCTGCATATCGCCTCCTTGTTCGCGATCGGCAGAAAGAGTAACCGGTGCCACAAACCGCGTAAAGGGGTTAGGGCGCGGGCTTGGCTTCCTCGACCTTTTCCAGGCTGATGTTGCGCAGGTTCCCCGCGGCCGTGGCGCGGTTGACGTTCCACGCGAGCGTCAGCGTGTGTTCGCCCGGCTGCAGATCGATATGGCCCAATTCGAGAATGCCGTACTTCTGCCAGTCTCCGGTCGAGGCGCAGGGTGTCGACAACACGGGCTTGCCGTCGATGCTCAGGTCGAACGTGGTGCCGTCATTGGCTGTCGCGTAGTCCGCCGCGACGGCATATGACGCTGCCCTCGCGAGAGTGACTTTCCAGGAAACCTGCTCGCCGGCGTTCCACGAGCCAAAGTTCGGCGGGTTGTTCAACCATTCGACGCGAATCGGGCTCTTCGGCGGCAGGCGGCACACGTTGAATGGGGTCAGCCGGATCGACTTCTCGTCAGCCGGCAGGGGTTCAGACTGCGCAGGGCGCAGCCAGCCGTGACGGATGTTGACGAATCCCTTAACGTCATCCGCCTGCGTCAGTTCGAGGGTATGCGTTCCCTTTGTCAGCCGGACAACGCCCAACCGCCGGTCCTGGAAGTTGCGCCAGCCCTTCGTATTCTGAATCGGCATGTCGGCAACGTGGACGCCATCCATCCAGACGCCGGCGAGATTGCTCTCCGAGTTGTTCCCCAGGCAGAGCGCCAACTCGTAGTTCCCGTCCGCCGGCACGGCCACTTTCCAACCCACGGAATCGCCCTTCTTCCAGTATCCAAGGTTTGGAGGCGTCCAGCCCCACTCATAGCGGAGATAGCCGCCGTCGCCGGCGGTCACGCAGGCTTTGCGAAGGGAGAGGAACAAGGCCCCATCCTCCGGGACGGGATCGGGGTCCCAGCGGAGAGGGGATGTCAGCGCCGCGGGAATCAGGGGATGCGGGTTCGAGTTGCTTGTCGCGAACAACTCGAAGTCGCGTTTGATCTTGTCGAAGGAGTCCGTCGCGATGATCGGCGTGGGCTTCGATCTGTAGTAGCCGTAGGGCGCCCATACGATGTTGTCGTTCTCCTCGATCTTCTTGTAGGTCCAGAATGTCCAGGCCCACCCGAAGTACTCGCAGACTTCGCGGTACTTGAGGAACGAATCGGCGCCGCCGTGGTTGGCGTCGATCGGGCTGAACTCGCCGACGTAGATCGGCACGCCGTCGTACAGCGCCGTCCGGTTGAACCGGTGCAGGATCGTGGCGTCGACTTCCAGCGCCTCTTCCAGCGTCTTCAACCCCCGCGGGTAATAGTGGAAGCTGTACACGACGTTGTCCCATTTCATGTCGTCCGGGTGGGGCAGGTGATGGAACCCCCAAACATCTTCCATGACAATGATGTGCCGCGGGTCGATCTTCCGGATTTCCTGGTAGAGACGGTCGTACAGCGCGACGAGATCCTCGTACCGGGGCACGGAGAAGCCTTCGTTCAGGAGGTCGTACGCGGCGACCGTTGGATTGTCCTTGTACCGCTCCGCGATCATCTTCCACCAATCGACCGTGCGATCCTTGTACGACTGCTTCTGCCAGAGATCGCCTGCGGACGGCTCGCCGACATTCGCCGATTCGTTGCATTGGCCGCCCGGCGCGCCCTGGAGATCGATGATCACGTACACGCCGTTGCGCGCGCACCATTCGATGCAGCGGTCGAGATAGCCGATGTCGCCGCCGTAATCGGGGTCGCTGACCGCGCGCCACCAGATCGGGACGCGCAGGCAGTTCATGCCCAGCGCGGCGATGCGCTTCACGTCCGACTCGTTGAAGAAGCTCTCGCGGTATGTCCTGATCAGCTCCAGCTTCTTCTCGTTGCCGAAGCGGTCGCCGAGCAGGTCCCACATTTCCTTCTCGGTCCCGAATCCTTCCTGGTTGTCCAGCCCCGGAACCCAAGGCTCCAACAGAAGCCAGCCGCCGATGTTGCAGCCGCTCAGCTGAACAGGTTTGTCTGTCTCGTCCACAATGCGGTCGCCGTGCGCACGAAGAAACGACAGCGTGTCTGACGGCGGGACATGGTTCGAAGGTTGCGTCATGCAACCGGCAATTCCAACAACGAAAACGATTGCGTAACCGAGGCGCAAAGCACTTCTCATAGATGGTCCTTGTTTTTTAGTAAACGACGGGGAACCGCTTCATGTGATCGCCGATCCGTACTGCAAGGTCGGCTCCCATGGCGGAGTCCACGGTCAGGTTACTCAACACTTGGCCGGCGGGCACGACAAAAGTGGCGGTTTTCGACCCCGCGCTGACGGATATTTCAACGGCCTCGGCGGTTGGGTTTTCCACGGAGAAACTGGCCTGGTAGCCATATTCATTTACCTCAACGCTTTCCGGGCGGGTCTGCGGTATCTGGTCTCCGAAGAGATCCTTGCTGGTTTTCCCCGTCTCGACCTGGCGCACGGTTGTGTGTTGGCCGGTGACCATCTTCAGGCCGGCCACGCCGAAAACGCGTAT
>CAYQYB010000295.1:0-3195 GCA_964421535.1 uncultured Verrucomicrobiota bacterium
GGATGGCAGTACAGGATGCGGTACCACGCCGCTGGGTCGATGTCCTTGAGTTTCCGCAACAGTTCGGGCAGGCGGCTTTCCCGATAGAGGTCCTGCCCGTAGTTCGATGTATCTTGAGCGATCAGGTTGATCTCCCGCGCGCCGCTGCGGATCAGCTGTTCGGCTTCGACCAGGATATCCTCGATCGGGCGGCTGATCTGCACGCCGCGGATCCGAGGAATCGAGCAGAACCGGCACACGTTGGAGCATCCCTCGGCCACTTTGAGGTACGCGGAGTGGATGCCGCCGATGCGGGCTCTCGGCGATCTCAGGAAATTCATGAAACTTTTCGGCAGGGACGGTTGGACGGACCGATGCGGCGGCGCTTGTACGCCGGCGTGCGGCTTCAGCAGGCTGCGGCAGATTTCCGGCAGGCGGCTGTAATCCCTGAACCCGATCCGGGCGTCCGCATCTTTCAGGAAATTGTCCAACTCGGGGCAGTCGGCGATCTTCTCGACGAGGCATCCGAGCGCCGCCACAACGCGCGGCCGGCCCTGCTTCTTCAATTCGGACAACTCGTTCAGGACTCCGGCCGCCTCGGCCCGGGCGTCGTCGATGAACCCGCACGTGTTGACGAGGCAGATGTCCGCGTCGGCGGGGTCCTCGGCGATCAGCAGGCCGGCGCTGATCAGGTTGCCCAGGATGCATTCGGAATCCACGGTGTTCTTTGCGCAGCCGAGGCTGATCAATGCAACGGCAGGAGGTGTTGTGTCGGTCTGCGTGGGGCGCGTCATATTATGGCCGCGGATGGAACGTGGACTCACGCGCCAGTTGCTCGAAAAGTTCGCGCTCCTTGCCTGAAAGTTTTTCAGGCACGACGATACGGATCACAGCCAGCAGATCGCCGGCGGCCTTACCCTTCGGCAGACCCTTTCCGCGCAGACGAAGTCTTTGCCCGCTCTGAGTGCGCGGCGGTATCGTCAGCGACATCGTTCCCGCAAGCGTGTGAACGTTGACCTTCGCGCCGAGGGCCGCTTCCCAAGGGGCGATGGGCAGATCCATCTCAAGGTCGTGATCTTTCACCGTGTAGACGGGGTGGTGGGCGATATGGAGCGTGAGATAGAGATCTCCGGCCTCGCCGCCGCCGTGTCCAGCGCTTCCCTGGCCTGACAGGCGAATACGCGAACCCTCGGTCGCGCCTGCCGGGATTTTCACGTCGTACTTGTGCGTCTGGTAGCGGGCCTCGCCGTAGGGGGTCATCTCGGGTACCTGCAGCGCGATGGTCTTGCGCGCGCCGTGGTAGGCGTCTTCGACCGTGATGGTCAGTTCCGCCTCCTGATCCTGTCCTCGCATGGCCCGCATCGATTCCCGGCCGCGGCCCCGGCCTGAGCGCGCCTGGCCGAACTGCGAGCCGAACAAAGTGCCGAAGAAATCGCTGAACCCGCCGAGGTCTTCGAACGAGAAGGCGCCTCCTTCGCCGGGCGAGCCCTGGAAATCGAAGTGGATGTTCTCAAACCCCGGCGGCGGCCTGAAGTCCTGTCCGGCGCGCCAGTTGGTGCCGAGCGCGTCGTATTTCTTGCGCTTCTCGGGATCGCCCAGGACCTCGTAGGCCTCGTTGACCTGCTTGAACCTGGACTCGGCCGACGGGTCCTTGTTGACGTCCGGGTGCAGTTTTTGCGCGAGCTTCCGGTACGCCTTCTTGATCTCGTCGGCTGAAGCGGTCCGCGAAACGCCCAGAGTTTCGTAGTAGTCCTGGAATTTGACGCCCATGAACGTGGGTTACAGTAGCACAAAACAAGTCGCCCGCAAAATGGGTAGTGGATCTGTTTGCCGGGTACATCCCCAATTCGCCACGCCCTTGCGGGCGCGGCTACGCTTCTTTCGTAGCCGCCGGCGCAAGCCGGTGGATTAAGCGGCGAATAGACCCGCTAGTGTGAAATGGGATCGTGCAAATGCAAAAGGGGCACAGCGTAGTCTGTGCCCCTTCTGGCGGTTCGAACTCCTTTCTATTCCGCCGTGATCTCGATCGACTTCTTCCTGGCCTTGAGTTCGGGCGCTTTCGGCAACGTGACGGTCAGGACGCCCTTCTTGAAGGCGGCTTTGACCTTTTCCTTGTCCACGCTCGCCGGCATGGGGATGACACGCTGGAACTCGCCATACGATCTCTCGACCATGTAGTAGTTCCGCTTCTTCTCCTCCTGTTCATGCTTCTTCTCGCCCTTGATGGTGAGCAGGTCGTTGTCCAGCGACACTTGGATGTCCTTCTCATCCATTCCGGGCAGGTCGGCCGTGACGCGGACTTCGTCGTCCGTTTCGGACACGTCGACGCTGGGCGCGATGACGTGCCGCGGCTCGAATCGAGCCAACCCCGTGCCGAATCCTTGGAAGAACTCCTCGAACAGGTCGTCCATCCTCTGATGGAGTTCGGTGAAAGGTGTCTGCTCCGAGTGCGACACCTCGCCCGCGCGCTTTTTCCACGGCATGATGTTCTGCGTCATGATCAACACCTCCCTTCCGTGTTTCAGCCGTTTTCCACCGGTATCTCCCTCGGCAGGTTCTTCCTGGCCTTGGGCAGAGTGATCCGCAGTACGCCGTCCTTGATCCTGGCCTTGATGCCGTCGCGCTCGACGTCCTCGGACAGCGAGAACGAGCGCTTGTAGTCGCCGGTCGAGTAGCCCCGATAGAGCAGGCCCATGTCCTGGACGTCCTCCGCGGAGGACCGGCCGGTCAATGTGAGGACATCGTTCTCAAGCTGGATGTCGACATGCTTCTCGTCGACGCCCGGCATGTCCGCGACGACCATGATGGCGTCCTTCGTCTCGTAGATGTCCGTGTCCGGGGAGTAAACGAGAGCGCTTCTCGTCTCTTCCGCAGGACGCGTATTTTCGGATTTCCTCGATTCAACGTTCGCTGTTGTCATGTTTATTCACCTCCGGTTATTCAGCCTGGACTTCGATCTTGCGCGGTTTGCTCGACTCCTTGCGGGCGAGGGTCACGCGCAGGATCCCGTTGGTCATCCTGGCTTTGACCGCGTCGCCCTCGATCTCGTAGGGGAGACGCACGGACCGCGAAAACTTGCCGCTGCTGCGTTCGCAGCGGTGCAGAATATCCTCCGCGCCGATCTCGTCGGTCTGCCGTTCTCCCTCGATCGTGAGGACGTCTCCCGTCACAGAGAGAGAGACGTGCTTGGGATCAACGCCGGGCACTTCCGCGGTC
>CAYQYB010000296.1:0-3188 GCA_964421535.1 uncultured Verrucomicrobiota bacterium
ACGAGGATGGGCGTCATACTCGGCATTATCATCTCCGTTGTCTTGGCCAAAAACCTGCGCGGAAACATCATCGCACTCGCGACGGCCATCTTCTTCGGCATGTGCGCGTCCTCGTTCCTGCCGGCGTTCGTCGGCGGGTTGTTCTCCAAGCGGATGAACCGCGCCGCCGCGATCTCGTCGCTGCTCGTCGGCTTCCTGACGAGCATGTTCTGGCTGGCGTTCGTCAACGGGAAGACCGCTGGCGGCCTGGGGATCTGCAAGGCGCTCTTCGGCAAGGACAACCTCGTGCCGCCGACGTGGAGCGTGACGTGGACCGTCGTGGACCCGCTCGTCGTCGCGCTGCCGCTGTCGATCCTGACGGCCGTTGTGGTGATGCTCATCACGAAGCCGATGGATAAGGTGTACGTGGACTACTGCTTCGGCGGGCCGAAGCCGGAAGGCAAGTGACCAGTTACGAGCAAACAGTTTTCAGTGGGGAGCGCGGCCGGAAACGGCCGCGCTCTTTTTTGTCTGAACGTTGAAAGAGCGACGCGGCGGTTGTCCAAAGCATGGAACAAGAAAGTCTTTTCGGGAACGGCTTTGTTAGAAATCGGTTTTTTGTGGTTGTGTGCCCGGTTCTTTTTGCGAATATGCACGCATCGGTAGTCAAGCGAAGGCCGGTGTCATCATACAGGAGGGTTCGATGAGGAAGATGGGATCCGTCAGTATGCTGGTGCTGCTTGCGGTTGTTGCGCTGAGCAGCGTGGTTGCTTGGGGCGAAGAGGCGCCGAAGTCCGCATTCCGCTGGGGCGCAGACGAGCGCATCCGCGAGGAGTACTTCGACAACATTCCGATCAACGCCGATCCGCCCGGCGAGACCCGGGGCGGCGTGAACAACTACTTCCGCTTCCGCACGCGCGCGTGGTCGGAGTACGACCCGTTCGACAACGCGACCCTCCGCCTGCGGATCGTGAACGAGTTCCGCGTCTGGGACCAGCCGTCGCCGGCCTCGCCGGTCCAGCGCTCGAACTACGATTTCCCCGATGAAGCCGTGTTCGACGCCATGTACGTGGAATTCCGCGACCTGTTCGCCGACAAACTCGACCTCCGCCTCGGCCGACAGGACCTGATCTACGGCACCGGCAAGGTCATCCTCGAAGGCACGCCGAAGGACGGCTCTCGCACGATCTACTTCAACGCTGCCAAGGCGACGTGGAAGGGCGTGAAGGACACGACGATCGATCTCGTCGGCATCTACAACCCGTCGATGGACGATCTGGCGATCAATGACGCCGACCGCGACCTGACGGGCCTGGACAGCAACAACGACAACATGGACGAGAGCGGCGTCGTGCTGTACCTGAAGAACAAGACGGCGGCGGCGTTCCCCTACGAAGCCTACGGCATCTACAAGAACGAGAGCGAGTGGGAGCAGACCACCGGGTCGGGCACCAACACCGTCAAGACGAAGATCGACGACCTCGATTTGGGCACCGTCGGCTTTCGCCTGCTGCCCGAGTTCTCGGAGCGCCTGAAGGGCAACTTCGAAATGGCCTACCAGCTGGGCAGCCGGGGCGAGCAGGATGTCAGCGGCTACATGGTCGACGCGTTCGTGACGTACGCGGTGCAGACCGTCGAGTCGCTCGAGGCCATGAAGCCCTCCGTCGATTTCGGCATCTACTACCTCTCCGGGGACGATCCGGACAGCTCGGACGACGAAGGTTGGAATCCTCTCTGGGCCCGCTATCCGCAATACAGCGAACTCTACGTGTACGCGTTTGACGCCGACGGCGCCGGCCGCTGGTCCAACGTGTCCATGCCGCACGCGGGCCTCGTCCTCAGCCCCACGAAGTGGCTGAAGACCTCCGCGATGCTGGGCTACATGTTCGCGCCGGAAGAAGACGGCCCGGGCGGCGGCGACGAGCGCGGCCTTCTGGCCGTCCTGAAGAACGAGTTCACCATCAGCGAGTCGTTGACGGGTCACAAGGATCCGCTCAAGGGCCACCTGTGGGTGGAGGTTCTCGAGCCGGGCAACTACTACAGCTCGCAGGAAGACGAGACGGCTGTGTTCGCGCGCTGGGAGCTTGCGTACACGTTCTAGGCCGTCGCGGCGGATTTAGTTTCAGTGGGCGCGTCCCGGACTCTTGACCGGGTCCGGGGCGCGCTTGCGTAGGACCGGCTGCGTTTTGTTGGGGGTGCCTATGATCTACAGCGAAAAATTCGAGTGCATGAAGCGCGACGAGCTGCGCCTGGTCCAGGGCGAGCGGCTGAAGGACGCGGTGCATCGCGCGTACAACCAGGTCCCGTTCTACCGGAAGAAGTTCGACGCGCACGGCGTGAAGCCGGAACACATCCGCACTATCGACGATATCGAGAAGCTCCCGTTCACGACCAAGGAGGACTTCCGCGACTGTTATCCGTTCGGGCTCTTCGCGGTGCCGCTTCGCGACGTCGTTCGCCTTCACGCCTCCTCCGGGACCACCGGGAAGCCGACGGTCGTCGGCTACACGCGCGAGGATATCGATCTCTGGGCCGAGACGATCGCTCGCACGCTGGCGTGCGGCGGCGGCACGCCGGACGACATCCTTCAGGTCGCGTACGGCTACGGGCTGTTCACCGGCGGGCTCGGCCTGCACTACGGCGGCGAGAAGCTCGGCGCCACGGTCATCCCGATGTCGTCCGGCAACACCAAGAAGCAGCTCATGCTCATGCAGGATTTCGGGACGACGCTTCTCGCGTGCACGCCGTCCTATTCGCTGCAGATTGCGGAGGAGGCGGACCAGGAAGGGATCGACCTCAGGAAGCTCAAGCTGAAGACCGGCTACTTCGGAGCGGAGCCGTGGACCGAGGCGATGCGCAAGCAGATCGAGCAGCGCCTGCCGCTGAAGGCGATCGACATCTACGGGCTGAGCGAAGTCATCGGCCCCGGCGTCGCCAGCGAGTGCCTGGAGCAGCACGGGCTCCACGTCTTCGAAGACCATTTCTATCCCGAGATCATCGACTCGGCGAGTGGGAAGCCGGTGCCGGCGGGCGGGAAGGGCGAGCTCGTGTTCACCTGCCTCACCAAGCAGGCCATCCCGCTGATCCGCTACCGCACGCGCGACATCTCGTGCCTGGACGAAATCCCGTGCCGCTGCGGCCGTACCAGCCGCCGCATGGAGCGCATCAGCGGGCGGAAAGCTTCTTCGCGGTCGACATTTTCTTCCCGA
>CAYQYB010000297.1:0-3166 GCA_964421535.1 uncultured Verrucomicrobiota bacterium
TAAAGGGGCGCGCTCTGTGGCCGGGTACTGTGGACCAGGGCTTTATTCAAAATTCATCCCGGAAGTCTGAGGAAATTCCTGGCGCGCTTCGATCCGAGTACTACACATAAGGAAGCGACCCAGGAGGGCCGGGCCTCCGGGGTCAATCCTCTCTTTGTTGCTATTCATCGCCAGAAGACGATGCGAAAGGAGGTGCCTAATGTCCGGCTCCGTCGAAAAGGCTACGGTCTTGAAGGCGTCCGGAGCACAGTAACCCGACAACTCATCCTTCATAGAGTCCCTTCTAGGCACGCGGAGGCCGTCCTCCGCGTGCCAGTTATTTCGGCTGTCGAGTCATGATCACCATCGGACAACGCCTCCGCTATTTCCCACTACAGCACCGCGCTTGGGCTGCGCACTGCGATCAGAACGGCCTGGACGCCTCTGATCATAAGGCGGAGCAAGCGTGGCGGCACGCCGAGCAGCTTTCCGTCACGGGAAAGGAATCTACGGGCGCGATGGACCCGATCAAGGACTTCGACGCGATGATGCTGCACTGGGCGCAGATCGCCGGCGACGACGCGGAGATCAAGTACTGGTCCGCGGCCGTTGAGCGGCGGATGAAGCGCCGCGTCCGAATCGCCATGCAGCAGCTCGCGGAGCTTGAAGGCCGCGTCGTGACGTGGGACTACGTCCGCGCGATCCAGTATCAGATGAACATTCCAAGCGACTTCGAGGATTGCCCCGCCGAGCTTCTCTGGAAAGTCTACCAGGCCCTCGACACCCACGTCCGCCGACTTAGGAACCGAAAAGCAGCAGCCAACCAAACACACGCAGCATAGGAGGACAGATGCCAGGCAAAGTGATAGATCTCACCACGATCAGCAAAGGTCAGCTCGTCCAGGTGATCGGCGACCAGCGCACTTCGATGAACGAGCTGCACAACCGCCTCATCCAGATCAATACTCTGGCAGGCGTTCTTGACGACATCGGCCTCTGTTACCCGTTCAATCGGGAAGCCCGGCGCTGCTTGAAGCAGATCCTCAAGCTCAGCACCCCGTCCGCGTCCACAATTCCGGAGGCCAAGGATGAAACCTCTTCCGCTGGCAAAGGCTGAGGAATTTGCGCGCAAGATCGTCGACGAGCTCAAGCCGTTCTGCACGTATCCTCCCGAAATAGCCGGCAGCATTCGACGGAAGCGGCCGATCTGCAACGACGTCGACCTCGTCATCCTGGCGAAGGACAAAGCTGCAATCCGCGAGCGCTGCACGAAGAACGGGAAGATCATCGAAAACGGGGAACTGAATCTGATCGTCGAACTATCCAGCGGAGTACAGCTCGACATCTTCTTCGCGCGCCACAAGCAGAACGATCTCTTCGGAGAAACCCTCCCATGTACGTTCGGAACCTTGCTGCTGTGCCGAACCGGAAGCAAGGAGTTCAACATCTGGATCTGCCAGCTCGCGAACAAGAAGGGCCTTCACTGGAATCCGTACCAGGGCCTTTTCAAGCCGGACATCCTGAACCCAGGTAAAGCCTGGCAGCTCATCGCTGCCGAGCACGAGGAAGACATCTTCAAAGCCTTGGACCTGGACTTCATCAAACCAGAGGACCGCGAACGTGACTAGGCCCGTGGTCGCCCGTCCTCTTCATAGATACCCTGTAGGGAAAGAGGCCGTTTGCTACGGGCCTCTTCATCCTGAAGGCAAGCGGATGCCGGCTGAGTGTTTTCACGAAGACCCGTGCAGCATCAACAAGCTCACGCAGCTTTGCCTGGAGTGTCTTCTTGCAACCCATTCAAAGTTACCGATTCGTCGATGCCGCGGGTGTATGCGCGCGAAGCGCCAGTCAGATTTCAGAACCGATGCCATCGGCCGCTCCCACAAGTGGTGCAGAGCCTGCGAGGACGTGTTTTATGGGATATCCTGATGACGCCGCACTCGGCATCGAGCTTAACTTCCCCGGATCTCCGTTCGGAGAAAGCCGGGGGCAGATCAAAGGGGGCTTTTCTCCCCTCCAACCGGCACACGCGCCAACGTGTGTCACCTGCGAAGGCTACCCCCGGCCAAATCGGGGCGCAGATCGACGCAGGATAACCGGAAGGATACAAAGTGAAAAGCCCCCTCAATTACTTGGGCGGTAAAAGTCGTCTCGCGAAGACCATCGTCCGCATGATCCCGGAAGACCACGTCTGCTACTGTGAGCCCTTCGCCGGCGGCGCGTGGGTCCTGTTCACGAAAGCCCCGTCCAAGGCCGAAGTCATCAACGATGCAGACAATGACCTCGTATGTTTCTGGCGCGTCATCCAGAACCATCTTCAGACCTTCCTGGACTACTTTCGCCACGCCGTGATCTCGCGCCAGATATTCGAGTGGGAGAAGCTGAAGCGGCCCGAAACCCTCACCGACATCCAGCGAGCCGTTCGTTACTACTACCTCCAGCGCCTGGCCTTCGGAGGAAAGACAACTGGTCGCACCTTTGGAACTGGAACAACCCGGCCCCTCGGTCTGAATCTAGCGATGATCGAACAGACGCTTCTCGAAGTTCACTGGCGGCTGAAAGCCGTCACCATCGAACACCTGGACGCCCTGGACTGCATCCGACGCTACGACCGCCCTGGCACGTTTTTCTACATCGACCCGCCGTACTTCTTCAACCGTCGCGACTACGCCGTTCCTTTCGAAAAATTCGACGCATTATCGACCGTTCTTCGCACCATCCAAGGCCGATTCATTCTGTCATTGAACGACTGCCCGGAAGTGAGGAAACTCTTCTCCTGGGCCCGCATGAAAAATGTCGCTTTGACCTACAGCATCGACGGGGGACCAGGCGGTGGATCTGGCCGGTCAAAGCAGCGCCGGGAACTGCTTATTCACAACCTGAGGAAGGCGGTTTGAAATGACCCTGCACGCGATCTGCAGAACCATCGAAAAACGCATTTTAAACGTTGTCAAACCAGTGCGAAAAAGCCCGAATGCGGCCTTTTCGTTGTCAAACCCGTCAGCAGGCCGGCCGCGCGAAGAAAACCACGGATTCAGGCCGTCATCCCGCGAATTCCCGGCTTGTCCCGGCTGATCCCGTCATTGTAGAACTCAATGCGAAACCTCAAGAGCGGACACCACACTTTTTCCAATGTTTGGAAAAACAGCCCGAAATTTTTCCAACGTTCGGAAAAATCAGGACTTGG
>CAYQYB010000298.1:0-3159 GCA_964421535.1 uncultured Verrucomicrobiota bacterium
GGTTTGGGCTCGCCGTCCTCTACATGGGCCACCCGGTAATCGACAAGATGATCCTCTCCGAACTCATCTACCACGGCGTGCGCGTGACGCACGAACGCTCGATGGAATTCAACTACTTCAACTCCACGGCGTACTTCCTGCACCGATTCGCCCCGTGGAGCGTCATCGCCTGCGTCGGGTTATGGAGGGTGTTCCGGCGCCCTGCCGCGGACGATTCCGAGCGGCGTTTCGAGCGGTTCCTGACCTGCTGGCTGTTGGGCGGCCTGATCGTCTTCTCGCTGGCGCCCCACCAGCGCGGCGACCTCGTCTTCCCCATCACTCCGCCCGCCGCAATGCTCGCGGGCCGCGAGATGCAGAGATGGTTCTCGAGAATCCAGTTGCACAAGCTGTTCCTCGCGGCGGTGGCCGTCGCGGCCATTCTCTTCTGCGTCTTCGCCAACTACTACGCGCGGATCCGCGCCGCCGAACCTCTGACCATCCAGACGGAGGGCATGCGGGCGCTCGCCGAGGAAATGCAGAAGGAGGTTCACAGGAACGTCCCTCTTCTGCATGTGGACGATCCCTACGCGCTCCAGTTCTTCCTCAACACGATGAAGATCGCCGTGAAGCCGGAAGTGGCCGCATGCCGCCTCGCCGGGTCGAACGCGGTCTACGTCGCCGTCTGCAACACCACCAGCGTCACGGCACTCGTGAAATCGCCGGTCCACACGATTGCCCGGTGGCCGGATGAAGGTGATGCGTTCGTGACGATCCTGGGGAACACGCCCCTCACCCCTGCCCTCTCCCAGGGGGAGAGGGAGTCCGATTCACCCTCCTCTCCCTCCGGGAGAGGACCGAGGTGAGGGATTGACGAACCCGACAACAGATCGGTCGCGGGATCTTCGAAAGAGTTCCACATGGGCTGAGAAAGCATTGTGGCGACTTCTCAGGAACAGAAAACTCCTGGACTGCAAGTTTCGTCGCCAACATCCACTGGGTCCTTACTTTCTGGACTTCTTCTGTCTCGAGGCAAAGTTTGCCATTGAAGCTGACGGCGGCGGACATGGATTCCCTGAACAGCAGCAATCTGACCAGAAAAGGGATCTGTATTTGAAGAGCAAGGACGTCCATGTCGTTCGCGTGTGGAACAGCCAGCTTCGCGAGAATCCTGAAGGAGTTCTGTATCGGATCAAGACGGAACTTCAAAAGCGGCTCATCGAATTATCCCTCACCCCTGCCCTCTCCCAGGGGGAGAGGGTGTCCGATTCACCTTCCTCTCCCTCCGGGAGAGGATCGAGGTGAGGGTCGGTCGCTTGCCAATTACTTCTTCCCCGCTTCCCCAATCTCGCGCAGGAAGAAGTCGAGCGTCTCCGCGACGGAATCCTCGAGATTGCACCCAGGATTCCAGCTCAGAAGCTTCTGCGCCTTCTTGATGCTCGGGCGGCGGTGCGTTACATCCTGGTATCCGCCGGACCCGTAGTATTCGCCGCTCTCGATCTCGTGGAAGCCGGCAAACGCGGGGAACATCCTGCGCATCGGGTGCGCGTCGAACGTCTTCACGAGCATTTCACCCAGCTCCCGTATGCTGGCCTCGCCGTCCGGATTGCCGATGTTGAATATCTGGCCGTCCGCCTTGTTGCCCTTGTTCTCGATGATCCGGAACAGGCACTCGACGCCGTCTTTGACGTCCGTGAAGCATCGCTTCTGCTGTCCGCCGTCCACCAGCAGGATCGGCGTTCCGTCCACGAGGTTCACGATCAGCTGCGTGATCGCGCGCGAGCTGCCGATGCGGGCCGAGTCGAGGCTGTCCAGCCGCGGCCCGATCCAGTTGAAGGGCCGGAAGAGCGTGAACTTCAGGCCTTCCTTCTGCCCGTAGGCCCAGATCACGCGGTCGAGCAGCTGCTTGGACGTGGAGTAGATCCACCGCTGCATCCGCACGGGCCCGACGATCAGGTTCGAGTTGTCCTCGTCGAACTCCTTGTCGGTGCACATTCCGTAGACCTCGGAGGTCGACGGGAAGATGATCCTCTTCCCGTACTGCGCGCAGTACCGCACGATGCGAAGGTTCTCCTCGAAGTCCAGCTTGAAGACCTTCAGCGGATTCCGGACGTACTCCTTGGGAGTCGCGATGGCCACCAGGGGGATGATCACGTCGCACTTGCGGACATGATACTCGATCCACTCGCGGTGGATCGAGATGTCGCCCTCATCGAAGTAGAAGCCGGGCTTCTTCAGCAGGCGCTGGATCTTGTCGTTCTGAAGATCCATCCCGTGAACTTCGTATCCGCCGGCCGAAAGAAGCCGCTCGCTCAGCGCGTTGCCGATGAATCCGTTAACGCCGAGGATCAGCACGCGGGTGGGCTGGCGCACGCTCAGCGACGCGCGTCCGCTCGCACCCAGGACCATCTTCCCGACCAGCCCCAGGTCCTTCGCGACCTGCGCGCCCGACACGGCCACGCCACCTTCCGGCTGGGCGAGATCCACACGCAGCGCGCCGTCGCCGCACGCGATCACCAACGGACTCACTGAAAGAACAGCCCCGGCTTTTCTCAACCCACCCCGGCCTCCGGCCACCCCTCCCAAGGGAGGGGATTTTTTGGAGTTCCCCTCCTTCGAAGGGGACACAGGGGTGGGTGCATCCACAACCGTCGCCGACCAGATCAACAGCTTGCGCTCGCCGACCTGCGTGAACGCTCCGGGGTACGGGCGACTGACCGCGCGGATCAGGTTCCGAACTTCCTCCGCGGTCTTGGTCCAGTCGATCACGCCGTCCGCCGGCTTGCGTCCGCCGAAATACGAGGCCTTGGAGTCGTCCTGCTTGATCCGCTTCGCCTTGCCCTTCAGCAGCGCCGGCACGGCCTCGTCGAGAACGACGTCCGCGGCCGCAACCATTTTCTTGAAAAGCGAATGGGCGGTGTCGTCGTCCGTGATCGCCACCTTCTGCTGCGCCACGATGTCGCCGTCGTCGGGCCGCGGCGTCATGTAGTGAAGCGTGACGCCGGTCTCCTTCTCGCCGTTCACCAGCACCCAGTTCACGGGACAGCGCCCGCGGTACTTCGGCAAATACGAGCCGTGAAGATTGAGGCATCCTTTCGTCGGGATATCAAGGACCGCCTGCTTGACCATGTTCCGGTAATAGAAGGAGAATAGAATATCCGGGGCCATCGCCTTGATCTTCGA
>CAYQYB010000299.1:0-3157 GCA_964421535.1 uncultured Verrucomicrobiota bacterium
CGACCTGATCGGGAGCGAGAAGTACAACGTTCCGAAGCTTGCCTTCGTCAACAATATGGACCGCACCGGCGCCTATTTCTTCGCCGTGCTGGAGGAAATCCAGACGGAGCTGGGCGCCAACGCCGTCCCTGTCGTGATCCCGATGGGTAAGGAGGAGAACTTCCGCGGCATCATCGACCTCGTCAAAATGAAGGCCATCTTCTACGACGAGGAGAGCCAGGGCGTGAAGTATCACGAGGAGGACATTCCCGCCGACAAGATGGAGAAGGCGAAGAAGTGGCGCGCCAACCTCGTGGAGAAGTGCGCCGAACAGGACGACGCCCTCCTCGAGAAGTTCGTCAACGACGGCGACCTGACCGAGGACGAGATCACCACCATTCTCCGCAAGGCCACGATCGCCCGGCGCGTGGTTCCCGTCTACTGCGGCTCCGCATTCAAGAACAAGGGCGTCCAGCGCCTGCTCGACGGCGTCGTCCGCTGCCTGCCCGCCCCGAACGAGATCCCGCCCATCATCTGCGCCAAGGAACCGGAGGCCAACAAGCGCAATCCAACCGACACGGACCCGCTGTCGGCCGTCGCGTTCAAGATCATGGCCGACAAGCACATGGGCAAGCTGACGTACATCCGCATCTACTCCGGCACTCTGTCGCAGGGCGAAGTGGTCTACAACAGCACCCGCGACAAGAACCAGCGCATCGGCCGTATCCTGCGCATGCATGCGAACCGGCAGGAGCCCGTCGAGAAGGCCTTTTGCGGCGACATCGTCGCCGTCGTCGGCATGAGCGACACGAAGACCGGCGACACGATCTGCAACGAGGACCATCCGATTCACCTGGAGGCGATCGAGTTCCCGGCGCCGGTGGTTTCGATCAGCATCGCGCCTGAGAGCACGGCGGATAACGAGCGGCTGGGCGAGGCCCTGCACCGCCTAGCCGACGAGGATCCGACCTTTACCGTCTCGTTCGACCAGGAAACCAACGAAACGATCATCTCCGGCATGGGCGAGCTTCACCTGGAAATCATCGTGGACCGGCTCAAGCGGGAGTTCAACGTCTCCGCCAAAGTGGGGCGTCCGGAGGTGGCGTACCGCGAGACGACCACCGTGGCCACGGAAGGCCAGGGCAAGTACGTCAAGCAGTCCGGCGGACACGGCCAGTACGGCGACGTCTGGCTGCGGCTCGAGCCGCTGGATGCGGGCGGCGGATACGAGTTTGTCGACGACATCGTGGGCGGAAGCATTCCGCAGAACTTCATCCCGGCGGTTCAGAAGGGCATCGTCAAGGCCATGGCGCACGGCCCGTTCGCGGGATATCCCGTGGTGGACCTGCGCGTCACGCTGTTCGACGGCTCGTATCACGAAGTGGACTCAAGCGACATCGCGTTCCAGGAAGCGGCGCGCATCGGATTCAAGACCCTGTTCCTGAAGGGGCAGCCCGAGTTGATCGAACCCGTCATGTCGATTGAAGTCGTGACGCCCGAGGATTTCATGGGGCCGGTGACGAGCTCCATCTGCCAGCGGCGCGGCCGCATCGAATCCATGGAGCGCAAAGGCGACACGCAGATCGTGAACGGCATGGTTCCGCTCTCCGAGATGTTCGGCTATGCCGGCGCGCTGCGCACCCTGACGCAGGGGCGCGCGAACTTCTCCATGCACTTCGAGCACTACGAGGCGGTGCCGGACGCGCTGGCGGAAGAGATCGTGAAGAAGCGCAAAGCCGAGAACAAGGTGCGGTGATTTGAATTCCAGCCCGGAAGACCCGGTACACAGGGGCGCCGATTCCCGGCGCCCCTGTTTTTTCTCTTGCGTCATGCGGATGCGAAGCATAATTGTAAACGCATGACACAGGAAAATGCGAAGATGGGCGGGGGCGCTGCGAAGGTGAATATCCTGATTCTGTGCATCCACCCCGAGTTGGGTGAGACGTTCCTCCAGAGCGTGTGCACGGGCGCGACGGGGTCCAGCGGCGACACGATCGTCGAAAACCGCCCCGTTCACCTGGATGTCCTCGCCGGCGATCCCCGCATGATCGCGGCGTGGGACGATTCCATGAAGAAGTCCGACGCCGTCGCCCTCCTGGTCCGTTTCCTCGACGTGATTTCCCTCGACAAGATCCGCGCGATTTACCGCCGCCTGCCGAGCGAGCGCACGGTCCCGATGTCCGTGATCCTCTTCCGCGAGGACGGCGAGATCGATTTCAAGATGAGCTGTCCGGCCTGCGGCCAGAAGCTCTGGGTCCGCGATTCCGACGTCGGCAAGCGCGGCCGTTGTCCCAACTGCAAGAAGGCCTTCAAGCTCCCGTCCCAGGCAGGCCATCTCAAGTCCCAGCTCATGCTTCCGGACGCGGTGCCCGCGATTACAGTGGTTCGCGGCAAGCCCGCATCCTGCCGCGGCGCGCTCGCGAGCCTGATGTCGTATCTGACCGGCACGATCGTTCCGAAGGCGGAAGGGCTGGACCAGGAAACGCTCAAGAAGACCACGGTACGCGTCCAGCTTTCCGACACGGAAGCCTGAGCCGCGATTTTTCCAACCCTTGGAAAAACCGCCTGATTTTTTTCCAATGTTTGGAAAATTCGCGCCATGAAGACCGCCCCCACAAGACTTCAAGGAACGCTTCCCTGGACCCGCTCCTGTTTCGTGTGCGGGCAGGACAATCCGCACGGCCTGCATCTGCGCTCCCGGATCGAAAACGGGCGCGTCATCCTCGACTACACGCCGCGCGAGGCGGACCTCGGGTACAAGCACATCGTCCACGGCGGCATCGCGATCACTCTGCTGGACGAGGTCATGACGTGGGCGGCAATCGTCGCCGCGCGGCGCGTCTGCGTGGCGGCGGAACTCACGACGCGGCTGAAGAAGCCGATCCAGGTCGGCCAGCCTCTGCGCGTCGAAGGCTGGGTGACTCGCCCGTCGTCGCGGCTGATCCTGACAGAAGGAGTGATCCTCGGTTCGGACGGCGAGCCGGTTCTTGCCGCGGAGGGCAAGTACATGCCCATGCCCGCGGACCAGATCGAGCTGACGCAGAAGGATTTCGTGATCAGCCCGGATGCGATCCAGCCGGGGGAGATTGTGGGGTAGTAGCAAAACCCACCCCGCCCTTCGGGCACCCCTCCGGAGGAGGGGATTCCCCTCCCTGGGAGGGGTGCCCGCAGGCCGGGG
>CAYQYB010000300.1:0-3155 GCA_964421535.1 uncultured Verrucomicrobiota bacterium
GCTGCTGGTGGCGCTGGGGCACCTGGCGGAGACGCGGGGCAGGAACCTGCAGATCCTCGCGCGGGCGCTGACCGGCGGTGGGTCCGCGCTGTTTTATTTCTGCGTCTTCGCCGCGTACGGCATATACCATCTTGTGTCCGCGCCGGTCGCCGCGGGCGGGCTGGTCGCGAGCGCCGCGGCGGTGCTCGCGCTGGCGGCGGTGTACGACAGCCAGGCGGTGGCCGTGCTGGGCGTGGTGGGCGCGTTCTTCGCGCCGGCGCTCGTCGGCGGCACGTTGAACGAGGGCGTGTTCCCGCTCGCGTTTGTGGCGGTCATCAACGTGCCGGTCATCCTCCTCGGCGTGAAGCGCAACTGGCAGCTGCTCTACAATCTCGCGTTCCTGCAGACCGTGGGCCTCATGGCCGCGTGGCTCGAGCGGGAACTGCCGGGCGTGGAGACGCGCGCGTGGATGATTGGCCTCGGGTTCACGCTGGTCTATTTCGCCGAGTTCATCGCCCTCGCGCTGGTCAAGCTGGCGCGGGAGCGCCGGTTCTCCGGCCGGACCGCGGACATCGTCCGCCTTCTGCTGGCCTCGCTGGCGCTGTTGGGCGCGTTGTACTGGATCCTGACGGAGGCGAAGCTCGACTCGTGGGTCGGCACGGCGTTCCTGGCGGCGGCCCTTCTTCACGTCGCGGTCGCGCGCGTCGCGTGGTCGCGCCTGCCGGATTTCAAGGACGAGATCCTGGCCCTGCTGGTCGGCGGCCTGACATTCGCCAGCCTCGCGCTGCCGGCGCAATTGGACGGCGTCTGGGTTTCGCTCGGCTGGGCGATCGAGGGCGTCGTGCTCGCGTGGTTCGCCCTGCGCGTCGGGTCGGGCCTCCTGGCGATCGGAGCGATGTTTCTCGGCGGCGTCGGGCTCATGAAGTCGCTCGTGTTCGACGTCACTCTCTACGAAGCCACGCCGCGGCTGTTCCTCAACGGGCGGTTCGTCGTGGGCATCGTTTCCGCGGCGCTGTTGGGCGTGCAGGGCGCTCTGCACGCGCGGGCGAAGAAGGCGGCGAGTGGGCCGGGAACGCTCTCGTGGAGCGAAGCCTTGGGCTGCGCGGCGATCGCCAGCCTGCTGGTCGTTGTCTTCGTGGACGTGTTCTTCACGATGGAGAACGGCGACCCGTTCGCGTGGCTGCTGACCACGTTCTCGCTTGTGGCCGCCGGCTCCGCCACGCTGATCCTGACGCGGGAGCGCCACGGGAGCGCGATCCGCGCGCTGGGCTATCTCCTTCTCCTCGCCGTGCCCGTGAAGATCCTGCTGTTCGATCTCGGCTTCGGCTGGCATCACTACCACCTGCAATGCCCGGTCTTCCGCAACGTCATCTTCTGGTTCCAGCTGGCCATCCTTGTCATGGCGATTTCCGTGGTGACCCCGAGAACGGCGGGCGCTCCGCCCCCGGCCAGCGTGGCGCCGAACTACGCGGTGACGCTCAACGTGTTCTCCCTTCTCGCGGGAATCGTGATCGTCACGCTGGAGATTGACCGCGGCCACAGCCTGTGGACGGACTCCCTGGTGACGCTCTGGTGGGCGGTGTGCGCGTTGGCGATGGCGGTGACCGGGCTGGTCCGGCGGCGGGCGTACCTGCGGTACTTTGCGCTGCTCGTGTTCGGGGCGACGGTGGTCAAGGTGTTCCTGGTGGACTTGTCCATGCTCAGGGGGCTTCAGCGCGTCGCGGCGTTCATGGGCGTCGGCCTGCTGCTCCTGGTGCTCTCGTACATTTACCAGCGCGTCGCGCCGGTGCTGATGGGAGAGAAGCGGAAAGGTACGGCGGATTCATGAAAACCATTCAGATCGTTTTGCTTTTCTTGCTGATGACCGTGGCGGGATACGCCATCGAGCCGGACCTTCGCGAAAAGTGCGCGTGGCGGCAGGAGATCGCCGACGCCACCGAGTCGGGCAAGCTGTACCGGATCCGGACCCCGCGCGAGCTGTTCGACGGGTGCCGGGCCTTTCCATCCGATGTACGGATCATGGACGAAGGCGCGCGGCAGTGGCCGTTCTACGTCTTCACCCCCGAGGGAAAGACGAGCACGGACACGGTTCCCGCGAAGACGGTGAACGCTTCGACGGCGGAGAAGCGGGACCGCTACGTCAGGCAGGACCTCGTGATCCCGGCGGACGCGGAGACCGGCAAGCGGCGCGAGCACAACCAGGTGATCGTCCGGACGCCGGGAGGCGATTACGTGCGGCGGGTCGAGATCTACGGCAGCGAGAACCAGAAGGACTGGGGCCTGCTCGGCGTGGGCTATCTTGTCGATCACTCGCGCGACGTCCATGTCTGCAACAAGACCGTCCGCTATCCGGTTTCGACGTTTCCGTTCCTGCAGGTGCGCGTTTACCCCAACGCGCAGAATGCGGCCGAGCCGTTGACCGTGCAGAGTGTCGTGGTGGCGAACACCGTCGAGGTGCCGGGCGAATACGAGGATGTGCCGCTGCGGAAGATCGACGTGCCCGAATCCGACCTGAAGGAGGACTGCCAGGTGGTCGTCTTCGACGCCGAGGCGAAGAACCTGCCCGTGGAGCGGCTGGTCATCCGGGCGGGCAACAGCGAGTACGCGCGCTCGCTCAGGGCCTACGGCCGCAACGAAGAGACGAACAAGTGGCGCTGGGTCGCGGACGGGGAAATCCACAAGCTGGGCGAAAGCGTCCAGGACACGCTGGCGCTAAAAGGCTTCGGCTTCCGCTTCCTGAAGATCGAGCTGTTCAACTACGACGACCAGCCCCTGCACGACCTGAGCGTGACGGCGCAGGCCGTTCCGCGCTACCTCGTCACCGAATCGCAGGGCGGCAGCGCGATCTTCTACTACGGCGCGGCGGATCTCGACGCGCCGCGGTACGACCTGCATCGCCGGCGCGGTGACGAGGAAGCCGCCGCCGCGCCGCTCCTGCGCCTGCGCGAGCGCGAGGACAACCTGCTTCAGAAGAGATCCGGCTTCGGCAAGTACGGGCCGTGGCTCGCGGCCGTCGCCGTCGGCCTGGTCAGCTTCCTCGTCATCTGGATCATTGTGAGGATGATGAAGAGGCAGGCGAAGCCGGCAATCTGATCATTTCCCTCACCCCGTCCCTCTCCCAGGGGGAGAGGGTGTAACATGTTTCCCTCTCCCTCCGGGAGAGGGTTAGGGTGAGG
>CAYQYB010000301.1:0-3128 GCA_964421535.1 uncultured Verrucomicrobiota bacterium
GGCTTGTCCTCCTTCGCCTGGGAATCGCCGAGCAGCTCGTTCAGGCGCGAGGCGATCTTCGCCGCCTCGGCGTACTTCAGCTCGTAGATCCGCGTCTCGACCTTGATCTCCGTGGGCTGGTCCACGTACTCGAGAATCTCGAGGATCCGCTGGAGGTTGCCGGAGGTGTCCGTGATCAGGAGGCTGTTGGAGCGCTCGAGCGGCTGGATCTTCCCGTAGCCGTGGATGAAGCCCTGGATGAGCGGCTGCGCCTCGGCGATCTCGATATACTTCAGCGGAATGATCTGGCTGATCAGCTGGTCCGTGTCGGCGAACGGCTTCTCGGGCAGCTGCCCCGCGATCGACATGGCCTCCTGCCGCGCGGCGGTCGGCTGGACGACCTTCAGAAATTTCTCGCCCATCGGCACCAGCGTGACGTTGTTCATCGCGAGCACGCTCTCGATGGCCTGCAGGGCCTCGGTCTGCGTCAGCCGCGTCTGGCCGCGCAGGGTGATCGTCGCGTTGATGCCGGGCGACTTGATCAGCGTGCGGCCGGTGATTTCGCTGTAGAACTGCAGGACCTGGTCGAGGGGCGCGTCGCGGAAGTTGAGGGAGACGAGCTTCTCGCCCGCGCCCGGCGCCGCGGGGGCGGCCTGAATATCCTGTCCAGCGACCGGCACGCTCGAGTAGCCCGGCGCCGGGGACATCTGGCCGGGCGGGGTCTGGCCCGTCGGCGTCATCTGCCCGGGCGGCGGCATCTGGGCGGGCGCCGTGACGGAGCCAGCGAAGAACGAAACCGCCATCAGCAGTGCGACCGCGCGGCGCCACTTCCTGTACAGGTACCTGAACATCGTGTGAATCGCTGGGCTAAACGTCCATCCTGTCGTCCGTCATGGCTCCTTCGGAGCCGCATCCCGCGCCGCCGGCGCGCGCGTGTACGCACAGTCCACGGTGAAGTTCCCCTTCAGCCGGTCCGGGCCGCCCTGCCCCGGCGTCACCGTCAACTGGCGGATGTCTAAAATAGCACCCTGAATCTGCAAAGCATAGAGAAAATGAACGAGCGCATCGAGCGTGCTTTCCCACGTGCAGTTGATCGCCACCTCGTACAGGTCGCCGACGCTCTTTTCCTTTTCGGGTTCGCGCCGGAGAAGGATCAGGCCGTGCTGCTGCGCCGTCCGCTCGAGCGTCATCAGCAGTTCGGCGGTGACGTCCTTGCCCTGGGGATGCGAGGGGAGCTGCTTCCGCAGGGCGTCGAGCCGCTGGTTGATGTTCGTCTGGTCGCTGAGGAGATGGTCGATCTCCTTCATCTTCCATCCGAGCTCCTGCCGCTCCTTGACCGCATCTTTCCAGGCCTTGGCCTTCGGCTGGCCGAACCAGTACGTGCCGGCCAGGATCAAAACCATCGCGGTCATCCAGGCCAGGCCCAGTTCGCGGGTGGAGATCTTCATTTCGTCTCCTCCCCCGGCAGGCTGGCGGTCAGCGAGAACTCCGACTTCTGCGCGCCGCTCTGCGTCATCTTGCTGCGGACGCCCTCGGTCTTCACCTCGGCGAACAGCGGAGACTGCTGGAGCGCCTGCACGTAGCTGTAGATCGGCTCCGGCGTGCCGCACTCGCCGCGCAGGCTCAGCGATGAGCCCTTCTTGTAGCTGAACGACGAGAGGTCGATTCCTTCCGGAAGCAGCGTGCTGATCTCGCGCAGGCATTCCAGCGCGGACCGGCTGCGGTCGGCATACTGCTCGAACGAAGTGATCTTCGCCTTGAGATCCTTGACCCTCGTCGCCGACTCGTCCAGCACCGCGACCGACGACCGCAGCTGGATCAGCCGGTTCTGCTGGATCTTCGACCCGCCGAGAAACGCGGATACGCCGAGAAGCCAGACCGCGAGGAACACGCCGCTGGCGATTACAAGCGACTTCCGGGTCTTGCGGCCGCTCTCCTGCGTGCGCCATTCGGGCGGCGCCAGGTTCAGGACGCTGTCGCCCTTCTCCGCGATCCGCCTCGCGAGCCCCTCGCTCAGCGGCGGCAACGAGTCGAGGTTTCCGCTCTCGACATCGACGGCGCACACCTCGCGAAGCTTCTCCACCAGCTCCGCCGGCGGACCGCCCGCCGGGAGCCGGGCCTTCGGCGGCACGCCCTCCGGAGACGGCTCCTCCGGCAAAGGCGTACCGGCGCCGTACCACAAGCCCACCTTCACCCCGTCGGCCGCCCCGCGCTCCGCTTCCAGCGTCGTCAGCGTGTATGCGGTCTCGTCGGCCAGCTCCGAAAAGTACTCGTCCTCGGAGAGCCCCTGGCCCGGCCCGAGCGACCGGAACACCACGGGAATCCCGTCCTGGCACACGATCAGCTCCGCGCCGGTCGGTTCCAGGAGAAGCAGAACCTTGCGGCCCTTGTCCGGGATCGCGCCGCGCTCTTTCAGCAGAAACCACCAGCCCATCACCTGTACGTCGATCCAGTGCGGCTGCAGCCCCGCGGACTTCAGCGTCGCGCCGTACGTCTCCACGATCTCGCGCTGGACGGCGACGATCAGGACCCGCGACGTCTTCTCCTTCTGCGAAAGCACTTCGAGCGCGACCGTCATGTGCTCGATCGGGAATGGCGAGAACTTGTCGACCTGGAGATCCGCCATGCCCTTCATCTCGGCGGGGTCGCTGGTCGGCAGATCCACCACGCGCATCAGCGTCTTGTCGGCGGAAAGGGCCGCGCACAAGTCGCCCTTGATATGGCCGCAGGCGATCTTGACGGCAGCCGCGGTCTCCGGCGCCGAGAAGCTCAGGCCGGTTCCTTCCACGGCGATTTCCGCGGTCCGGTGCTCGTCCACCTCGAACCCCGTCTTCACGGGCTTCAACGTGGTCCACTCGGCGCTCTTCTCGCGGAAAAGGATCGCGGCTATCGGGTTCTGGGCCATTCAGATATGACTAATGACGAATGCGTTACGCCGAATCAATTACCAAATAACTCATGGTTCACGGTTCAGAGTTCAGGGTTCCCGGTTTTTCGAGGGCAAACCGGGAACTGTGAACCGGGAACCGTGAACTTCTCACGGCGTGTCCCCCTCGCGCCACGCCACCGGCGTCGCCTTCGCGCCTTCGACGTACAGCGTGCACACGACGGTGCTGCGGACGCCCTGCACCTCGCCCACCGACGTCACC
>CAYQYB010000302.1:0-3107 GCA_964421535.1 uncultured Verrucomicrobiota bacterium
GCTTCGCTCACTTCGACGTTGGACGTTCGGTGTTCGAAGTTCGACGTTTGCCGTGCTCTTCTCTATGAGAGAACTCTCGTGCAATGCGCGAGCTGATTCTGGTAGATTCCGCGCGTAAGCATCGACTATGAAGTCGCGCCACATCATTCTGCTTTCGCTGCTGGTCTCCGCCATCCTGTTCGCGTGGATGACGTGGCCGCTGGGCGAGTACTTCCACGCGGGCATGCCCGCCTCGCACCGGCCGGAGGCCGGCGGCCCGCGCGCGATGATCGCGGGGGACCACCTGCAGTTCCTGTTCCAGCTGTGGATGCTGGCCGACGCGATCGAAGGCAAGACGCCGCTCTTCTACCACATCTACGAGTTCAACCAGGGCAACGACGAGGACCGGCGCGAGGTGGGGACCTACTACTTTCCGTTCGGCCTCATGTATGCCGCCGGCCAGTTCGTCGGCGGCCGCGCGGTAGGCTGGAACGTGATGCTCTTCGTCACGGCCTGGCTGACCTATCTCATGACGTGGGTGCTGGCGCGGCGGTTCTGCAGGTCGGCGCTGGCCGCCGCCGTCGCCGCGCTGCCGGGCCTGCTGCTGCCGTACATGTGGACCAGCACGCTGGGCGGCAGCCCGACGGGCCTCGGCATGATGTGGGTCCCGGTGATCTTCTACGGCATCGACGTGGCCGTTCGCGACCGCCGCATCTGGGGCGGAATTCTCGCGGGCGTCGCGCTCTTCGTTTCGCCGTGGGGCGACTTGCATGTCTTCTTCTTCGCGTTTCTCGCGGCGCCGATCTGGATGGCGTTCTGCCTGTTCTGGGCGATGGAGCAGGGGACGTGGAGTTTCCGCGGCCGGCGGTGGAGAGACCTCCTGATTCCCGTGATCCCGTTCGTCGTGCTGATGGGCGTGGCCTATCTGCAGACGGCGCTGGTCAAGCAAGGGCTCTCCGGCTCGGCGCAGTCGAAGGGCCGATCGGTGGCCGAGTCGGTCATTTTCGCGCCGCGCTGGGAGGGGCTGTTCGCCTGGGACCCGGCCAACCGGTTCAACATGATCTACCTCGGCTGGGTCGTCGTCGCCGTCCTGCTCGCGGGCCTGTTGCTGCTTGCGGCGGACGCGTGGCGCAGGCGGCATGGCGGCGTCAACCGCCTGCTCGTGTTCTGCCTGTTCCTGGCGTCGATCTTCGGGATCGTCCTGCTCGCGCTCGGGCCGAACATCCCGTTCGATTCGCACAACATCGTGTGGCAGGGCGTGCGGAAGGTGCTCCCGCCGTACAAGATGATCCGCCAGCCCGCGAAAGTGTTCTGCATCCTTGCCCCGTTCCTGACCGTTGCGCTGGCGATGGCGCTCGACCGTCTCCAGGCGCTGTTCACGCGGCGGTCCGCGGCCGCCGCGTTCCTGGTGATCGTGGGCGTCGCTATGTCGTGGGACTACGGGCGGCGCATTGACCCGACGATCTGCCTGCTGGACTATGAGCAGGGCGCCTACCGCGCGGTCGCGGAAGACGCCGCGCAATGCGGGCGGGACAACCGCGCCATGTCCATCCCCATCTGGCCCGGCGACTCCCACTGGAACTCGCTCACGGAGTACTACGCCACGCTGTACCGGACGAAGATGCTCAACGGCTATCGGCCGACGATCCGCCTGCAGTATCGCGCGGACATCTTCGACCGGCTCGTGCCCATGAACCTCGGCCTCATCACGGACGACCGGCTCGACGCATTGCTGGAGCGGAAGATCGGCTATCTCGTTCTCCAGGAAGACGCGTTCCCGGACAAGGTCAGCCCGTTCGCTGTCTCGCAGACGCTCGACGCGCTGCTGCACCATCCGCGGATCGAGCTCCTGGCGCGCGACGCAGAAATCTGGGCGTTCAAGATCCTCGATGCCGGCGCCGAGCGGAAGCAGCCGCTCCAGGCGCGCGCGAACGACCGCCCGTGGCTGGCGGCCCGCTGGTGGTGGGTGCCCGAGTACGCGGCGACCAACGCCGTGCTGGAAACGAACGAGAAGGGCGACGTGACCGGCGTGCAGCTGACTAGGGAGAGCGGCCCGATCCAGCTTCCGCCGCGGTACCTCCATCAATTCGACAACCTGCGCTACGTGGTCGCCGCGCGGGGGAACGGGACGCTGCGCGGCTCGTTCCAGGCGGACTCGAATAGCCCGCCGGTTCAGGTCACCGCGCCGGTGAAGGACCAATGGTCGTGGATCGAGCTGCCGGTGCCGAAATTCCACGGAGCGAGCGACACGATCCTGGCGCTCTCCGCGGCGCACGGCAGCGTGACGGTCGGCAGCGTCACCCTGCTCGCCGGGCCTTGGCCGTGGCTGAAGCCCGGCGCGAGCCTTCCGCTCCGGGCCGACACCTTTTTCCGCGCAGGCTATTCGGAACTGCAGGACGGCTCCGTGCACCTGCGCGTGGAGCGCGACCCGGCGGACGTGGTTTTCTACGCTCCAGCCATTCCGCTGGTGCAGGGGCGATATCGCGTGACGGTGGATTTCGACAGCCCGGGCCGGCCGGGGACCGAGGTCGGATCGGCGTCGGTCCTGCGCCGGAGAAGCGAGGTCATCGGCTCATGCCCGTTGATCGCGGGACAACCGGCCTCGTTCGAAATCACGCACGACAGCCCGCGCCTGCTGCGGTTCGATCTTCGGTACACCCGCGCCGCGGATCTGACGATTCGCGGGGTGACGGTGACGAGAGTGGAATAGTTTCGGCGCCCTCGACCACGCCCTTGCGGGCGCGGCTACTTCTGAGTAAACGTCGAACTTCGAACGCCGAACGTCCAACGTCGAAGTGAGCGAAGATAGAGCAAAGCGCACCCTCGCTCACTTCAGTGTTCGGCGTTCAGCGTTGGGCGTTCGACGTTTGCCGTGGCGTGCAGACTACTTCCATTCGTGGTAGAAATCCGCCTCGGCAAGCACCGCGTCGGCCGCGACCGCATTTCCTTCCGCATTCCAGTGGCGGTCGGTCATCAGGTAGCACGTCTGCCATCCGTCCTTGCTGCCGAGAATCGCCGGGAGCATGTCCAAATATTGGATGTCCAGCTTGCGGCAGATCGGCGCCATCTGCTCGGGGAGGGGCGGCTTGCCCTCTTTCTCTGCGCGGCGGATGTCCGTGTCGCACGGG
>CAYQYB010000303.1:0-3090 GCA_964421535.1 uncultured Verrucomicrobiota bacterium
ACGAACTGGCCGTGCCGTTCCTTCGGCGCGTTGGCCAGGGCTTTCTCGCGATCCATGCACGCCCTCGCCTCGTCCTTCCGGAAGACGTTGTTCACCGGCATCGCGTGCGCGGTCGGCTCGACGCCGTCGACGTTGAGCGTGCTCAGCTCCTTGACGTAGCCGAGGACCTGCTCGAGCTGGCCCTGGAAGCGGGCCGTTTCCTCGTCGGTCAGGTGCAGGCGCGCGAGGTGCGCGACGTAGCGCACATCGATCTTGTCGGCGCTCTGTGAGTATTTTCCGGACATTGGCGTCTCCGAATTCGAGGCCGGCAGTATAGGCGGTGATCGCGCCGGATGCAATTTTCCAAGCATTGGAAAATTTCCGGCCGGATTTTCCAACCCTTGGAAAAATTTGACCGGCGCGCTTCCGCCCGCTATTTTCGACGCAAATGCGACCCATGAAATGGATATGCCTGCTGGCCGCCCTCGCCCTTCCTTCCCTCGCGCAAGCCGCGGCGGCCGACAGCCCGGTGCGCGCATCGATCCACGGCCACGCGGAGAGATTTGAGTGGGAGGAGTTCAACGACGACGGCAGCCGCATCCTGAAGGAGTCCGGGCCGCTGTTCGGAATCGGCGGCAACGTGGATTTCGACACGCGGCACGGATTCCACCTGGAAGCGCTCGGCGATTTCTTCGCCGGGCGCGTGGACTACGACGGGGCCACGCAAATGGGCGAACCGGTGAGCAGCAAGACGCAGTATGCCGGCCTGATGGCGGAGGGAAACGTGGCCATCCCGGTGAACTGCGGGCGCGGGTTCACGATCAGCCCGTACGGAGGCGCGGGCGGCCGCGTGTGGCAGAGGGACCTGGAGGACAGCGGCAACGCGAGCGGGTACGAGGAGTACTGGTCCACCTACTACGGCATCGCGGGGCTCCGGGTGACGGTTCGAGTCAGCCCGGCGATCGAGTTGTACGGCAAGGCCGCGGTCAAAATGCCTTTCTACAACCGCGTGGATTACGATTTCACCCGCATCGGCGGGCCGGACAGCGTCGTGGTCGAACCCGGCAAGAAGGCCGGCCCGCACGCCGAGCTGGGCATGACGATCGGCCGCTTTGTGCTGGCGGGGTTCTACGAGCGGATGACGTTCGAGAAGTCGGACTACGCCGGCGTCGGCAGCGACATCATCGTCTGGCAGCCGAAATCCGAAGCCACCATCCTGGGCGTGCGCGCGGGCATGAGTTTCTGATAGGCTCTGCGCGCGTATGACCGGCGCGTTTATCCTGCTGCTGATCGTTGCCGCCGCGGCGGCCGTGCCCGCGATTTCGCGGAGGCGCAGAGCCGCCCGCCGCGAGACGCTGCGCCGCCAGCCCTTCCCTGCCGGGTGGCGCGGCATCCTGGAGCGGAACGTGCCGCTCTACAATCACCTGCCGCCAGCCCTGAAGGACCAGTTGCACGGCCTCATCCGTATTTTCCTCGCGGAGAAAAACATCGAGGGCGCGGCCGGGCTCGAGATCACCGACGAGATCCGCGTGACGATCGCCGGACAGGCCTGCATCCTTCTGCTGAACCGCGAGACGGATTTCTACCCGCGCCTCTACTCCATCGTCGTCTACCCGCACTCCTACGAGGTCGACAAGCCGCTGTACTTCAGCGGGCGGCAGCACATCGAGTCGACGGAAGCGCGGCTGGGCGAATCGTGGCCGAGCGGCGCGGTGGTCCTGGCGTGGGACCACGTCCGGCAGGGCGCGGGAGACGTTCACGACGGCCACAACCTGGTCTTCCACGAGTTCGCCCATCAGCTCGACCAGGAGAACTCGAGCGTCGACGGAATTCCCGATCTCGGGCGGACCTCGCGTTACATCACGTGGGCGCGTGTTGCCGGCCGCGAGTACAAGGAGTTGCAGCGGCATGTGAAATCCGGGATGGCTTCCCTTCTGGACCAATACGGCGCGACCAACGAGGCGGAGTTTTTCGCCGTGGCCACGGAGTGCTTTTTCGAGAGACCGGCGCAGATGAAGGCGCAGTATCCGGAACTCTACGAGGAGCTCAAGGATTTCTACCGCCAGGATCCCGTGTCGTACGAATGACCGCGGGCAGTTGTTCGCGGCGCAGAGACGGAGTATATTGAGTCAAGGTCTTTCACGATGAGCGGCGAGATCACATTCGTTTGCGCCAGGTGCCGGAAGCCGGCCGTCATCCGGGCCGAAGGTCCCAGGCAGCAGCATATGGCGTGCCCGCATTGCGGAGCCATGAACCGCATGGGCGGGAAGTCGGCGAGGAAAAACCGGCGGCGGATCGCTCTCGTTGTGCTGGCGATCGTGATCGCGCCCCTGGCGCTCGTGGGAATCAGCTGGGCGCTGACGATGTCCCTGGGCGTTGATTCGCTTCGGCCGGAAATCGCCCAGCTGGCGCGCGGGCGGCACAACGCCGTGATCAGCATCAAGGTGCCGGCTCCGTTTGTGATCACCTACACCATCAGCGTGGCTGGCGGCGAAGGCCAGGCCAGCATGAGGATTCGGAAGTACTACTACTGGTTTGTCACGACGAAGCGCGAAGTGCCGGAAGACGAAGTGCCGGAGGCCATCAGGCGGGTCTGGCCGTAGGTTCGATCACTGAACCTGGATTCGCACCCGTTCCTGCGAGCGCACCAGGGTATATGCGCTGTCGCTCGCGAATGCGTCATCATTCGTCGCCTGCTGCTTCAGGAAATCCATCCACTGCTGCGGCTCGGCGCTGAACAGGGTCATGTCGCCGTCCCTCCCCCGGACATACGGCAGGGCGGTCAGACCGTTCGTCGCCGCGTTCTTCGTCCAGTCGAGGGAGAGCGGCCTGAAGGTCAGTTTTCCGCCGGACAGCTCGACCTTGCAGAGGATGTGGACGGGCATCACGTGAAAGACCCACCAGTCGCTGATCACCCCGGGCTCGACCGAGTCGGCCGTGGTGTCGACGAAAAGCTGCCCGCCGACCTTGAACCATGTGGCGACCAGGATGCCGGATCCGCCCTTCTCCGAGTAGGTCATAATGCGGCCGTCCTCGAACACCCAATCCTTTTGAGCTTTCGGCTGGCCGTTGTCGCCCCAACCGCCCGGCGCCGACGCCGACTGCTCGGGC
>CAYQYB010000304.1:0-3078 GCA_964421535.1 uncultured Verrucomicrobiota bacterium
CGTGGCCAGCTTGGAAGGCTGGAACTCTACCGTTGAGCTACACCCGCCTTCGCCCTACGGGCTACGGCGGGCAGGCCCGCCAAGCACGCCGCTGGGGCAAACGCACGGAACACGGGTGAATGCTATAACACAGAAACGAGAGCGGTCAAGAGGGCTTGTCGATGAGGTGGTACGTCTACATTCTGGAATGCGCTGATCGCTCGTACTACGCCGGCATTACCACTGACTTGCAGCGTCGCATCGACATGCACAATGCGGGCACTGCATCCCGCTACACCCGAACGCGGCGTCCCGTGCGATACCGCTATGCAGAAGAGCGTGGCTCGCACTCTGAAGCGCTGAAACGGGAAATGGAACTCAAGAGTTGGACGCGTAAACAGAAGGCCGCACTGTTCAGCCTGCCCACAAATGCGTTTCGAACTCCGGGCTAACCACAAGCCGACCTAGTTTCCGTCCAACACCTTGCGAATCGCGCCGAGGAGGGCTTTGCTCTTGTAGGGCTTGTAGACGATGCCTTTCGCGCCCTGGGTGATGAGCCGCTCCCCAAGCGCTTCCTGCGCGGTGATGCTTGTCAGGAGGACGGGAAGTTCAGGGTACAGCTTCTGCATGGAATGGAACACTTCCTCCCCTCCCATGCCGGGCATGACCAGGTCGAGAAGCACCATGTCAATTTTCTCCCCGCCCTTGCCGAGAACGTTCAATGCTTCCTCACCGGAGGGGGCTGAGACGACATGGTAACCGTGCGTCTTGAGGATATCGCCGACCACCTGGCAGACGATCGACTCGTCGTCGACGACGAGGACGGTCTCCGTGCCGTCCAAGCCGGCCGGCGCCTCCCCACCTTCCTTGTGATCCTGCGTGATGATCGGCAGGTAGAAGCGGAACGTGGTGCCGTGCTCCGCAGAGCTTTCCACGAGGATGTCCCCGTAGTGGTTGAGCACAATGCCGTACACGATGGACAGGAGCAGGTTTCCCTTCCCGCTTTTCGACCGCACGAGGTAGAACGGGTCGAAGACATGCTTCAAAACGTCGGGGTCGATCTCCCGCCCGGTGTCCGTGATGGAGATGCAGACGTAGGCGGAACCGGCCTCGAGATCGAGCACTTCGCGCTCGTGCGGATTCAGCGTGCGGCACGCGCTCGACACCGTCAACGTGCCGCCGTGCTCGCCCATCGCGTCCGTCGCGTTCATGCAGAGATTGAGGATCGCCTGCTTGAGCTGCCCTCCGTCGCCGGGCACGAGCGGCAGATCGGCCTTGAGCCTCCGCCGAAGCGAAATTTTCGGCGCCAGCGCGGGCTCGACCAGAGACAGGGCCTCTTCGATCAGGGAGTTGACATCGACCGGCCCCTTGGCGAAATGCCGGCGCCGGGCGATCAGGAACAGCTGGTTCGTCAATTCCGCGGCGCGCGTTCCGGATTGCTCGATGAGCGACAGGTCGCGGTGCATGTCGCTGCCGGGCTGAACTTTCGCCTTCAGGTACGAGGTGAAGCCGAGGACTCCGCTCAGGATGTTGTTGAAATCGTGCGCGATGCCGCGCGCCAGCATGCCGACCGCTTCCATCCTCTCGCCCAGCAGGCGATGGGCTTCGCGATCCAAACCGTGCGCCGCGGGAACAGCTGCTTCATCTTTCGCCGCCGGTCCTTTTCGAGCCGCCTGATTGCCCCTTGCGTCCATGAGCATACCCAATCATTTTAGGGGCTTCCCGTCAAACGAGGAATCGCGATGGTACTCGTCCCCCGAGGATATCAGGGCAAGCCCAGCATCAGGTCCGGCTGAACATCGAGGTCGCCGTCGCCTTTGCGGACAAGACCGCCGGGGGCGCCGGCGATCGCGGCGATCATCGCGGCGTTGTCGGTGCAGAACTCGGGCCGCGCCAGCACCAGCCGCAAGCCCCGCTCTCCCGCGAGCCGCTCCAGCTTGTCCCTCAGGCGGCGATTCCGCGCAACGCCGCCGACGCAGCCGACGGCGGCAACGGGATGACGGTCCACCGCGCGCTTGAGGCGCAGGAGCAGGGCGTCGAACACGGCTTCCTGGTAGCTCGCGGCCACGTCTTTCAATCGGCCGTTTTCGAGGACGTCGGGATTGTCTTTCAGGTAATACAGAAGGGATGTTTTCAAGCCGCTGAAACTGAAGCACAGATCGCGATCCAGATCGCCGGCCAGTTCGCCCGCGACGTGGCGACGGGTTCCGCGCGGGAACTTCACATGCGCCGGATCGCCGCCGGCCGCCGCCTTCTCGATGGCCGGCCCTCCGGGGTAGCCAAGCTTCAAAAGATTCGCGCCCTTGTCCAGCGCTTCGCCCGCGGCGTCGTCGAGCGTCTGGCCCAGGATCCTGTACGAGCCCACGCGATCGATCCGGACAAGCCCCGTGTGGCCGCCGGACACCATCAGCACGAGCATCGGCGCAACGTCCTCCGGAACGGGAGCGTCCTGGCCCAGGAAGAGCGAGTAGAGATGGGCCTCGACATGGTTGACGCCGAGCAGCGGCTTGCCGAGGCGAAACGCCAGCGCCTTCGCGGCGGAAAGGCCGACGAGCAGCGAACTCGCCAGGCCGGGCCCGTACGTGACCGCGACGGCGTCGATCTGAGGCCAGTCCAGTTTCGCGTCGTCCACGGCCTGCCGGACGATGCCGGCGATTTCCTCGACGTGGCTGCGCGACGCAATTTCGGGAACCACCCCGCCATACGGTCGATGCTGGGCCACTTGCGTGAACACCACGTTTGAAAGCACGGACGTTCCGTCGCGGACAACGGCCGCGGACGTCTCATCGCAGGAAGTTTCGATGCCAAGAACGTTCATGGAGGAAATCCCGAGGGTCTATTCCGCGCGGCTTCCGGCGGGAGTTCCGGAGCTGGCCATCATCTGGAGGTCGTTCTGCGACTGGAAAATCATGACGCCCTTCAAAACGTCGACCGCGCGGTCGAGTTGGACGTCCCTGACATCCCCGACGTCTTCCTCGCCCTCGTCCTCCTCGATCGGCGCGCCTTCGGTCCTCGCCCTGCGAACCAGGATCTTGTGCCAGTCTTCGGGCGCCATCGGCACAACGATATCCGGCTCGATGCCGTGCTCGTTGATGACGC
>CAYQYB010000305.1:0-2987 GCA_964421535.1 uncultured Verrucomicrobiota bacterium
CGAGGGCATCGGCGACAAGCACGTGCCGTGGATCCACAACGTGAAGAACACGGACGCGGTCGCCGCGATCGACGACGAGCAGGTCATGCAGCTCCTGCGGCTGTTCAACGAAGAGGCCGGGCTGAGGTACCTCGCGAAGCAGGGCGTGGGCAAGGCGGTGCTCGACAGGCTGTCGTGGCTGGGCATCTCGTGCATATGCAACCTCGTGGCCTGCATCAAGACCGCGAAGTACTACGAGATGGGCTCGCGCGACGTGATCTTCACCCCGCTCACGGATTCGATGGAGCTGTACGCGTCGCGGAAGAAGGAGATGACGGAAGAGCACGGCAAGTATGACGAGCTGAAGGCCGCCGCGCACTACGCGCGATACCTGGAGGGGACCGGCATCGACTATTACCGGGAGCTCTCGCACTTCGACCGCAAGGCCTTGCACAACTTCAAGTACTTCACATGGGTCGAACAGCAGGGGAAGAACTCCGACGAGCTCCGCGAACTGTGGGACGACGACTTCTGGACCGGGCTGTTCGCGCAGGAGCAGGTGGACGAGTGGGATAAGCTGATTCAGGCGTTCAATGATGCTTCGGGAGTGCTGAAGGCGCTGTAAGCTTGAAACTCGAAACTTGAAACTTGGGAGGCAGACAAGCCCCGAGTTTCCAGTTTCAAGTTTCCAAACACGTGACATGAGGAGAACGAAAGCCGATGAACAACCGATTTCTTGAACTTGCCCAATCCGTGCGCGACGAAATCACCGAGTTCATGCAGGCGGCCGTTTCCATTCCTTCGCTCAGCAGTCAGGAAGGCGCGGTCGTGGAGTGCATGGCGGAGGAGATGAAGGACCTCGGGTTCGATGAAGTCACCGTGGACCCGATGGGCAACTTGATCGGGCGGATGGGGAACGGCCCGGTGAAGATCGCGCTCGACGGCCACTGCGACACCGTTGATGTTGGAAACGCGTCGCTCTGGAAAAGAAAGCCGTATCCGGCCAGCGTGGAGAACGGCATCCTGTACGGGCGCGGCGCGAGCGACCAGAAGGGCGGCGTGGTGTCCGCGATCTACGCGGCGTCCTTGCTGAAGCAGGCGGGCTTCCCGAAGAATGTCACGTTGTACGTGGTTGCCTCCGTGCAGGAGGAAGACTGCGACGGCCTTTGCTGGCAGTACATCGTCAAGGAAGACAAGCTGAAGCCGGACGTGGTCTGCCTGACCGAGCCGACCAGCCTGAGGATCTACCGCGGGCACCGCGGCCGCATGGAGATCGAGGTCTCGACCTCGGGCATTTCCTGCCACGGGTCCGCGCCCGAGCGCGGCGTGAACGCGGTGTACAAGATGGCGCCGATCATCGCGGACATCGAGAAGCTGAACGAGCGCCTGCCGCCGCGCGCGCCGCTGGGGAAGGGCACGGTGACGATCAGCCAGATCCGGTCCACTTCGCCCAGCCTCTGCGCCGTGGCCGACGGCTGCACCATCCATCTCGACCGGCGGCTGACCATCGGCGAAACGGAGGAGACGTCCGTCAAGGAGCTGTACGACCTGCCGTCCGTGAAGGCCGCGGGCGCAAAGGTCACGGTCCTGGACTACGCGGTTCCGAGCTTCAAGGGCCTGGTCTATCCGACGAAGAAATATTTCCCGACATGGGAATTTCCGGAGTCGTCGCCGCACGTGCAGAAGGCGATCGCGGGCTACGAGGCGACGTTCGGCGCGAAGCCCGAAGTGGGGCACTGGACGTTCAGCACGAACGGCATTGCCACGGCGGGCATGTACGGAATCCCGACGTTCGGCTTCGGGCCGGGCCACGAGAAATTCGCCCACTTCCCGGACGAGCAGATCGAGATCGAGCACCTGGTGAAAGCCGCCGCGTTCTACGCCGGGTTCGTCACGGCGTTTGCGGAGAAGTAGATGGCGGGTCGCCGGCTCGTCCCAGCGCTCGGTGCTCGACCGCGTGCATGATCAGGTCCGCCACGGTCTTCAGCGAGAGGAATAGCACCAGCGCCCACGCGCTCTTCGAAAACGCGACACCCGCGATGATCGCGATGTGCAACGGGATGATTCGCGCGTACGGGAAGAACATCAGCGTGCCGATGTTGACCTTTCGCTTCGCGTCATCTTCCTTGTTGTAAACATAAGAGAACAAATGATTTACAAAGAATCCGGCGGTGCAGAAGAGGACCAGCCACGCATCGTCATGGCTTGGCCTGTCCATGGCGCCCAGGAAGAGCGCGTACCCAAGGTGGAAGAATCCGTAGTGGAACAGGAAGAAGATCGACACGGAGCGTTTGCTCGCGGCCGTGGGCGCGACGGGCTGATCGTTCATCTTCAATCCGTCGGTCGTGAAATTCCTGAGCGTCCACATCCGGATGAAGTTGAAGATGCCGATGGTGACGCTTTGCCCCCAGTAGATCCACATCACCGTGCCGAGGTTCCATTTCTGATACACCGCGACGACGATGGTCAGCAGGTTGGTCGCAATCAGCGAGAGCGCGGACCAGTCAGGGCGGGGCGCCGGATTGCTGCTGTTGAGACGGATGTTCATAATCGTAGACGCGCTCTGGCGAGCGCGTCTACTTCCCTGTCTTGAACTTGTACTTGTCCGCCTCGCCCATGAAGCAGAGACCCATGGTCTTGCCCTTCACGCTTTCGTAGTCGATGCCCTCGAGGGCGAGCGCAAGTTTCTCCGCCGTGATCGGCATGCTCTTCATGCGCACGCCCAGCGCGTCCTCGACCGCGTTCGCGACGATCGGCGCGGCCGGGATCATCGTGTGCTCTCCGACGCCGCGCGCGCCGAACGGGCCGTCGGGCTGGGGGACCTCGATGATGATCGGCACGATCTCGTCCGGAATGTCCATCGCGGTCGGGATCTTGTAGTCCGTGAAGTTCGCGTTCAGCAGCTTGCCGTCGAGGCCGTAGCGGATGTCCTCGTAAAGGGCGGTCGCGAGACCCTGCACCATGCCGCCGGTGACCTGCCCCTTTACAAGGTCGGGGTTGATCGCCTT
>CAYQYB010000306.1:0-2975 GCA_964421535.1 uncultured Verrucomicrobiota bacterium
GGCCATCGAGGCGGCGCTGGCCGAGCGCGGCATCGTGCAGGGCAAAGTCAAGATCATCGCGGACGACCGGACCAACATCCTGATCGTCATCTCGCGTCCGTCCAACTTCTACTTCTTCGACAAGATCGTCGCGGTCCTCGACCGGCCGGTGGAGCCGGACGTGGTCGTCCGGGTCGTGGCCCTGGAATACGCCAAGGCGGAGGAGATCGCGGGCATCCTCAACGAGTTCATCGGCGCCGCGAAGTCGGAAACCAAGACCACGGCGCCGGGGGGCGCGGCCGACGGAGCGGCGGAAGGCGGCGAGGGCGCCGCGCCCGCGGCCCAGAGCCAGGCCCTCCAGGACTACATCGCGCGCCAGGCCGCCGCCACGGACCGCCTCCGCCAGGCGGTCACCGAAGAGAAGGCCAAGATCGGCCAGCTCTCGTCGAACACGAAGATCCTCGCCGACAAGCGCACGAACTCGCTGCTCCTGATGGGCACCAAGGGCGATCTCGCCGCGCTGGAGGACGTCATCGACCGACTCGACACGATGCTCGCGCAGGTCCTGATCGAGTCCGTCATCCTGGAAATCGGGCTCAGCAAGAACCTCGAGTACGGAGTCGACTGGCTCCAGCGCTCGATGACGGTTTACGAGGACGAGGTGAAGGGGCCGGGCGGCGGCGTCGCCGTCAAGAAGCCCGTGTATGCCTACGGCGGCGTCCAGCGCCTGAACTCCGCGACGGCGTTCCGGAGCGGCGACTCGGTCAACCGCGACAACTCGAACATCGGCGCCGGCGCGCTGACGTACTTCACGACGATCTTCGACCTGAACATCGACGCCGTGATCCGCATGGCGGCCGGCTCGTCCGACGCCAAGATCCTTTCCACGCCCGTCATCCTCACGACGGACAACACGGAAGCCAAGATCATCGTCGGCGAGGAGCGCCCCGTGGTGACCTCCACGAGCACCTCGACGGCGGGCCAGCAGACCTCCGCCTACGAGTACCGCAACATCGGCATCAACCTGACCGTGACGCCGCGCATCAATCCCCAGCGGTTCGTGGTCATGGAGATTTCGCAGACGGCCGACAACGTGGGGGGCTTCGAGGTCATCGACGGCAACAACGTGCCCATCATCACGAAGCGCGAGATGAAGGCGCAGATCGCCGTGGACAGCCGCGCGACGATCGCGCTCGGCGGCCTGGTCAGCAGCGACCGGCGCAAGTCGCGCGCGAAGGTTCCCATCCTCGGAGACATCCCGATCCTCGGCACGCTGTTCCGCTCGGACACGGAGAAGAACAACCGCACCGAACTGCTCGTCCTTCTCACGCCCTACGTGCTGACGACTCCGGAGGAAACGCAGAGGGAGACGGAACGGCTGCACAACTCGACGGCGGCGAAGCAGGCGAAGTGGTACCGGGGCTGGTCGGACAGCCAACTGACGCGCCCGTCGAAGGCCGAGCTGTCCGCGGAGAAGCGCGCGATGGAGGAGTCCGAGCGGCAGTCGCGGCTGGACGATAAGACGCAGAAGCGGCTGGCGGACAAGAAGCAGCCGCAGGCGCGCATCTCCGTCGTGGTGCCGTCGGAAACCGCCGCCGAGGAGACGGAGCCTGTCGCCAAAGAGCCGCAGGATGACGCCGCGCCCGCGCCGGCCGAAGCGGAGCCGCAGGATATGCCTGCGGAACCGGCAGCGGAAACACCGCAGGACATGCCGGCCGAACCGGCGACGGTTGCGCCGGAGAGCATGGTGACGGAACCGGCGGAAGCCGATCAGGCGACTGTGTCGGAGCCGATCTTTGATACCGATGCAGGAACCGCGAAGCCCGAACGAGCGGTGAAGATGGCGCCGCCCGCGCCGGTGACGCACGAGGATGATATGCTCGAAGCGGTGCCTTTGCAGCGGTAGCATGGCGCTTTTGGCTGAAGCGCGGGTGCTTGATTGCGGGGTCCTGGCGTGGCAATATATCCCCTCTGTTGGAGGCTGGCGTGGCTGACAAAGTGAACAAATCGAAGACGTGGGCGCCCGCGACCGACATTGTCTTCGACTGCCCTCACTGCGGCAAGAGCCTTGCCATCGACGCGCGCGGCGCCGGTCTCATGATCAACTGTCCCGAGTGCGAGCAGGGTGTCCAGGTGCCCGGCGTGCCTCTCTCCGAACGCCAGCCGGAAGCGGCGCAGACCGCCTCTCAACCCCACGCGGCGCCGGCCGAAGCCGCGCAACCTGCGTCCCCAGCGCCCGATCCTGCCGACCTGTCTGAAGCACTTCAGGCGTCCCACACGAAAATCGAGCGTCTCGTGGCGAGCCTCGAGGAGGTTCGCGAACGCCGGCGGTACCTGGAGAAGCTTCGTTCGGACAACATGGCGAGATTCGACCTGATCAGCAAGGAGCTGGTCACGATCCAGAACGCCATGGACCGCATCGTGGCGATCCTTCAGGATGCGGCGGCGGAAAAATCGTCGGACAATCCGTGAGGGCCGTCAGCTCTTCCTCAGCCGCTTAACGAACCGCCCCAGCCTCGACATCGCTTCCTTGATGTTGTCGAGTGACGTCGCGTACGCGCAACGCAGGAAGCCCTCGCCGCAGTCGCCGAACGCGTTGCCCGGCACGGCCGCGACCCTCTCCTCGTCGAGGAACTTCAGCGCGAACTCCTTCGAGGTGAGGCCGAGGTCGCCGACGTACGGGAACGCGTAGAACGCCCCGCGCGGCTTGCTGCACGGAAGTCCGATTTCCCGGAAGGACTGGTCGAGGAAGTTCCGGCGCTTGTGGTACTCCGCCCGCATCTCCGACACGTCGAACTCCGGGTTGGCGAGCGCCTCGATCGCCGCCTTCTGGCTCATCGTGGGCGCGCAGAGCATCGTGTACTGGTGGACCTTCATCATTGCTTCCGTCAACTCCGCCGGCGCGCACGCGTACCCGAGGCGGAAGCCGGTCATCGCCCACGCCTTCGAGAAGCCGTGCAGGAAGATCGTGCGCTCCTTCATGCCGGGGAGCGACG
>CAYQYB010000307.1:0-2975 GCA_964421535.1 uncultured Verrucomicrobiota bacterium
CACCGGCCGCCCTTGACGTTGAAGCTGTAGCGGCCGGGGCCGAACCCGCGAACGCGTGAGGCCGGGAGCTGGGCGAAGAGGTCGCGGATCTGCGAGAACGCGCCGGTGTACGTGGCCGGATTGCTCCGCGGCGTGCGGCCGATCGGCGACTGGTCGATCACGATGACCTTGTCCAGCTGATCCATGCCGACGATCTTCTTGTGTTTCCCGGGGCGGTCCTTGGCGCCGTAGAAGTTGCGGAACAGGGCGCGCCGGAGAATTTCGTCCACCAGCGTGCTCTTGCCGCTCCCCGAAACGCCGGTCACGCAGACCAGCAGTCCCAGCGGGATCTTCACGTCGATGTTCTTGAGATTGTTTTCCGCCGCGCCGACGATTTCCAGCCATTCGCCGGCGGGCTTCTTTCTGGTGCAGGGCACCTCGATCTCGATCTCGCGCTTCATGTACCGCGCGGTGAGCGAGTGCTCGCATTTCATCAAATCGGACACCGGCCCCGCGTACACCAGCTGGCCGCCGTGCTGGCCGGCGCCGGGCCCGAGGTCGATCACGTAGTCCGACTCGCGGATGGTCTGCTCGTCGTGCTCGACGACGACCACGGTGTTGCCGAGGTCGCGCAGGCCCTTCAGCGTCTTGATCAGCTTCTGGTTGTCGCGCTGGTGAAGGCCGATGCTCGGCTCGTCCAGCACGTACAGCACGCCGACCAGCCCGGCCCCGACCTGCGTCGCCAGGCGGATGCGCTGGGCCTCGCCGCCGGAGAGCGTGCCGCTCTCGCGGTCGAGCGTCAGGTAATCGAGGCCCACGTTCACGAGGAACTGGAGGCGCTGGCGGATCTCCTTGAGGACCTCCTTCGTGATCTGCTGCTCCTGCGGCGTGAGGTCCAGCTTCTTCATGAAATCCACCGCCTGCGTGATCGACATGCGCGTGAAGTCCACGATCGACTTGCCGCCGACCGTGCAGGCCAGGGATTCCGGCCGCAGGCGGGCGCCGTTGCAGTCCGTGCAGTGCCGGCGGCTCATGTACCCCGCCAGCTTCTGCCGCATGTAGTCGCTGTCCGTCTGCTCGTAGCGGCGCTTCAGGTTCGGGACAACGCCCTCGAACGGCTTGCTGTACTTGTGATACGCGCCGCCGCGCCAGAACCCGAACTCGACCTCCTCCTCGCCCGAGCCGTGCATCAGGACTTTGCGGAACGACTCTGGAAGGTCCTTGTACGGAGTGTTCATGTCGATGCTGTAGTGCCGCGCCACGGCGCGCAGGAGCCCCTTGTAGTAGATCGCCGTCCGTCGGCCGCCGCCCTTCCACACGCGGACCGCGCCTTCCTCGAGCGGCAGGTCCGGGTCGGGCACGATCAGGTCCTCGTCGTACACCAGCATCGTGCCGAGGCCGAGGCACGTCGGGCACGCGCCGTACGGGCTGTTGAACGAAAAGTTCCGCGCGGTCAGCGCTTCGAAGCTGATCCCGCAATGCACGCAGGCATTCTTCTCGGAGCAGATTTTTTCGGACCACTTGTTGCCGGATTCCTGGACCAGCGCCACCAGCACGCCTTCCCCGCGGCGGAGCGCCAGCTCCACGGAATCCGTCAGGCGCGAGCGGATCTTGTCGGCGATCACGAGCCGGTCCACGACCACGTCGATCGTGTGCTTCTTGTTCTTGTCCAGCGCGGGGACGGCGTCCATCTCGACCATCTCGCCGTCCACGCGCATGCGCGAGAACCCCTGCTTGCGCGCCGCCTCGAAGACCTCCTCGTGCTGGCCCTTGCGGCCGCGGACGAGCGGCGCGAGAATCACGAGCTTCGTCGCCTGCGGCAGCTTCATGAGCTGCTCGACGATTTCCTCCGCGCTCTGGCGGGTGATCGGCCGGCCGCACTTGTAGCAGTGCGCGTGGCCGACGCTGGCGTAGAGAAGGCGGAGGTAATCGTGGATCTCCGTCGTCGTGGCGACGATCGAACGCGGGTTCGCGCCCGCGGTCCTCTGCTCGATCGCGATCGCCGGCGAGAGCCCCTCGATATGGTCCACGTCCGGCTTCTGCATCTGCTCCAGGAACTGCCGCGCGTACGCCGACAGGCTCTCCACGTACTTCCGCTGGCCCTCCGCGTATAGCGTGTCGAACGCGAGCGACGACTTGCCGGAGCCGCTGAGGCCCGTCACAACCGTGAGCGAGTCGCGCGGGATGTGGACCGTGATGTTCTTGAGGTTGTGCTCACGCGCACCAACCACGATGATGCTGTCCTTGCTCATGATGTCCGCCTGCGAAATTCCGGGGTAAAGCAATTAGTCACTTTAGCATCACACGAGTGAGAAAGCCAGCCTTGCTCCAGAATTGCGAAATGAACACACTGTTGCCCCTTTGCGATTTCGGAAGACAATATGGCGAAAATCAGGCCCAGCGGAGGCTACCGAGAACTGCGCAGTTTCCAGATCACAACCATCATCTATGATGCCACCTACTGGTTCTGCGAACGCTTCCTGGAACCGCGCTCCCGAATGAGCGACCAGATGGTGCAGGCCGCGCGCAGTGGCCGGCAGAATATCGCCGAAGGCAGTCGCGCATCCGCCACATCCTCCCAGACCGAACTCCGGCTCATGAACGTCGCGCGCTCCAGCCTGGAGGAACTCCTTCTCGACTACGAAGACTACCTGCGCCACCGCCGCCTGCGGAAATGGGCGCCTGATTCCCCCGAAGCGCTGGACGTCCGGAAGATCGGGCTGGATCGGACTGATCCGTCGGATCAGTCGGATGAAAAGCGCTACTCGCTTTACGCCAAATGGCTTGATCACGATGACCCAGCCATTCGCGCGAATGCTCTGCTGTGCCTCATCCATCAGGCCAACTACCTTCTCGATAAACAGATCGAGGCGCTGGAAGCGCAATTCATCGAAGAGGGCGGATACAGCGAACAACTGGCCGTAGCTCGCCTCGCCGAACGCAACCGGAAAAAGGATCATCCGTCCGATCCATCGGATCGGACGGATCCCATCCCC
>CAYQYB010000308.1:0-2970 GCA_964421535.1 uncultured Verrucomicrobiota bacterium
GCTTCGAAGTTCGACTTGTGGGCGCCGCTCCGGTCGACGCCCTTGTCCCCCACCCTCACGCCCGTCACGCGCCCGCTGTCCTTCAGAAGTTCGACAGCGGCAAACCCGGTGTAGATTTCCGCGCCGGCCGCCTCGCAGAGCTTTGCGAGGTACTGCGTGAATTTCGTCAGCGACACCAACGGAAATCCTTTGGCCCGCATCGGCGGCGGGACCCACGGCAGACGAAACGCATGTCGGGGCGTCAGCCGGCAAATTCCATCCTGGCCGACTACCGACTCCACCGGCATGGAGCGCCGCTCGTTCTCGTCGAGAAGTTCCGAAAGCGGCTCGGGATCGATCATCGCGCCGGACAGCACATGCGCGCCGACGAACGCGCCCTTCTCCAGAACGACGACATGAGGCCGCCGGCCAGACGCCTTGCGGATGCGCTTCAGCAGGCGCAGCGTCGCGGCAAGAGACGCCACCCCCGCGCCGACACAGACGATATCTACAGCCATTGAATCGCGATTCATGGGAAACAGGCGTGCCACGGTATCGGTCCGAGCGGGTGGTGTCAAGGAAGGGGAAACGAGGATACCCACCCCGCCCTTCCGCTTCCGCGAAGGTTCCGGCGGACAAGTCGGGCACCCCTCCCTCGGGAGGGGATCTGCAAGTCCCCTCCTTCGAAGGGGTGGCCGCAAGGCCGGGGTGGGTTCTGCCCTCCGCGTCTACGGCGCCAATCCGTCCGTCACCACGCTGAAGTTGCCGACGTAGTTGTTCGTTCCGGCGGCGGCCTGGTCGATCACGAAGTTGATGAACCGCATGTGGGCCGGGTTCAGCCCCGCGGCTTCGAGATCGTCCACCCTCACCGTGTAGTACTTGAGCGTATTCGTGACCGAGCGGAAGTTCGCCACGACCTTGTTCGTGGCGATATCCTCAAACTCCACCTTCACGCTCTGCGGAGTGCCCTTGACGCCGAACGTGATGGCGGGAGTCTCCGAGTAGTCGGAGTTCTCGAGCTGCGGCGTCCCGAAGCTGTCGTACGAGATCGAGATGCCGTCCCACGTGTCCGCGGGCGTCACGTTGTACGGCACGTACACATTCGTCACGCCGTACTTCACCCACTGGTTCGTGCTCTGGCCGCCGCCCACGTCGCCGACCGCCGGCGGCGCCGGGCGCAAGGTCGTCACGGACCCGGCCGCGGACCCGCTGCTTTCGATGGCGTACGCCAGGCCCCACGTGCGGACCCCGAACGAGCCGATCACGTTGGACGAGCCGGCCGAACCGGCGTCCACGAGGAAGTTGAAGAACCGGATCTGCGAAAGATCCAGCCCCTGCGCGGTCAGAAGAGCGGTATCGATCGTGAACGTATTCCAGCTGTTCGTCACCTTCTCGAACCAGCCGGACACGGAATTCGTGTGAGCGTCCACGAACTCATACTTCACGCTCTGCGGCGTCCCGGAAATCGCGAACGTCAGCTCGGAGTAGCCCGCGAAGCTCTTCGTCTCGATCGCCGGCGTGCCGTAATCGTCGTACAGGAACGTGACGCCCGCCCACCCCTGCGTGACGTTGTACTGAACGAGGAACTCGCCCGAGGAGAGCTGGTTCACGACCGTGTTGGTCTCTCCCCCGCCCACAATGATCAGCTGCGGCCGGCCCACCAGCCGGGAGACTTCCGCCAGCTTGATCGAGCAGCGGTAGTACCAGTTGGTCAGCATTTCGAGGTCGTCCGAGAACTGCACCGGCCCGTTCGTGGCGTACTTGTAGACCGGCCCGACGCGCGTCCACGCTCCCGTGCGAATGTTGTCGGTGCGGTAGAAACGGTACTCGCGGCGGCTGAAGCCGTCGATGGACAGGGTCATGTTCGAACCGGCTTTCCCGACCTCCACCACCGGGGCCGACGAATCGCTGGATGCGTCCGTGCCGGCGACATATTCCGTTTCGTTGTCCACTCCGTCGCCGTCGATGTCTCCATGCTTGCCGTTGTCCGGGTTGATGGAGCCGTTGTCCTCGGGATCCATTCCGTGCGCCTCTTCCCAGAAGTCCGGCAGGCCGTCGCCGTCCGAATCGATCTTGGAGAAGATCAGGTTTCGATAGGTCAACCCGGCCGTGAACACTTCGAATTTACCGCTGATGTTCGCCGCGCCCACGAGGTTCGAGTCCACGACAAAGTTGATCATGCGCACGCTCTGCACATGGACCCCCTTGTTGGAGATCGTGCCGATGTCGACCCGGTAGTACTGCAGATCGCCCGACACGCCGAGCAGTTCGCCGGCCGCCTTGTTCGCCGCGGAGTCCTCGAACTCCACCTTGATCTTCGAGGGCGCGCCCTGCACCGCGAACACCACGGAGGTCAGGCCCGCGAAATTGCCGGTCTCAATCGGCACGCTGCCGAAATCGTCATACAGGATGCTGGCGCCGGACCAGCCGGACGCCACGCTGTAGTACACGCGGAACCGCCCGGAGGAGTATTGGTCCACCTGCGTGTCCGGATTCGCCCCGCCCACCGGCGTCACGTCGAACGGCGTCGGAGGCAGCGTCGTCAGCGCGCCGGCAGGCAGCGGCGAAATCTGCAGCGGGTACTTCAGGCCGCCGGTGGCGACGCTCAACGAGCCCGTCACATTGCCCGCGCCGGCGAGCGCCGAGTCGATCACGAAGCTGATCACGGTCACCGCGCTCCGGTCGATGTACTTGTTCGTCAGGTGCGTCGCGCTGAGCGAATAGTATTTCAGCGCCGGGCCGACGTTCGTGAACGTGGCGGCCATCTTGTGGCCGGCCGCATCCTGGATCTCGCACTTCACGTTCGCCGGGCTGCCGGCGAGGCCGAACACGAGGCTGCCGTACGAAGAGAGGTTCCCGCTCTCGACAGGCCCGGTGGCGTAGTCGTCGTACAGAATCGACGCGCCGGACCAGCCGGACGTCACGGTGTAGTGGACGATGAAGTTGGTGTCCGAGAGGAGCGTGACGATCGTGTCGCTGTTCGCTCCCCCC
>CAYQYB010000309.1:0-2935 GCA_964421535.1 uncultured Verrucomicrobiota bacterium
TCGAGGTGAAGATCCCCGGGCTCCTCTCGCTGCTCGCGTTCGGAAAGACGGAGGAGCAGGTCCGCGCCGAGGGCGTTCCGGAGGACCTGGTCCCGCACAAGGTCTTCCAGGGCAACCGGCCGACGAACACGATCCTGGCGCAGAAGCTCACGCCGCAGGTGCTGGGCCAGCTGATCGCGATGTACGAGCACAAGATCTTCGTGCAGGGCGTGATCTGGGACATCTACTCGTTCGATCAGTGGGGCGTGGAACTCGGCAAGGCGCTGGCGAACAAGATCCTCCCGGAGCTGAAGTCGGCCGAAGAGCCGGGCCTCAAGCACGATTCGTCGACGAATGAATTGATCCGGCGGTACCGCCGCGGAAGGTAGCCGGCGAACGTGAAGTTGCAGCGGAGGGCGCCGCTCTGTCGGCGGCGGAAGACGGTTGCGACGGAGCGCAACCCTCCGGGTGGGCATAGGCGGAACGTTAATCGCGCTGGACCATCAGGCGCAGGAATAGGTGGCTCTCGATTTCCGCGGGCGGTACTTTCACCTGCACGTGCACGGTTTCAGTAAGGCCGTTGCCGTCGTCCGTGACCGATGTCTCGACGACGTAGCCGCTCGCATCGTCCCAGCCGGCCATCGCCTGCGAGGATTGGAGAACGAAGCTCACATCCGTGGCACCCTTTCGCCGCTGGTACTCGAACACCGCGTCGCCGGATGTCATCGGATAGGTGACCCCATCGCGCCAGATGCGGATGAGCGAGTTGGAGTTGGCGGCGAACGGGTCCCAGCCCGTGGCGTATTCCATGAGGTTCGCGATCCCGTCCGCATCGGGGTCGGCATCGTCGCCGCTCACCGTTGAATTGGTAAGCTGGCTGCCCGTGAAGACGTTGTTCTTCCAGTGACCGAAGGAGGTGTCGGTATTCATGAACGCAGCGCCCTTCAAGGGCATGGCCGGGTCGCCGAGCAGGTTGTAGATGTCCAGGGCGTAGAGGGCGATCCCGTCCGTCGCGTAGTCTTCCTTGGCCTTGCGGATCGCGTCGCCAAAGCGGATTTGCGATTCCCTGAACGCGGCTGTGTAGAGGTGGTTGGCCATGACCGTGCCGCTCTGGTTGTACTGGAGCGTGCTGGGGGCCCATACCGCGGCGGCGCCGCCGCCCTTGGAGAGGAGGAGGACTTCGCTGAGGCAGTCGTAGCCGGGCAGGGAGTACTGGCCGATCGAGCACGTGAGCGCCACCAGCACGGTCAGGCGGCTCGAGTTGGTCAGAGAGCTTGCGTTGGCCGTCGTCAGGAGCCCTTCGTTGGCCATGCGGTCGATGCCGCCGTGGCCGAAGTAATTGACGAACGCGCTGCCGCTGTTCACGGCGTTGAAGAGGATCGTCTTCGCCCCGCTCACGCCCGCTGTGGACATGTACGCCTTGGAAATCTGGTAGTCGCGCGGCACCAGCTCGCCGACGGATTCGCTGGATGCGTTGAAGTCGCCGCCGTCATCGGGATCGTCCGCGGTCAGAAGGACCTTTTGCCGCCACGCTCCGCCTTCGTTGCTCTCGTAGCCGATCATATCGGCGAGGAGGCCGTTCAGTTCGTTCGTGTTCAGGACCGGCAGGCGTCCGATCGCCATGTCGGGCACATAGTCGGAATCGAAGTCCACGTACCAGTTGTCGGACGCGCCCAGGCCGTCGGGTGTTGAAACCATCTTGGCGGGCACGATGTTCTGCCCTGAGCCGGAGTAGTTCAGGTAGTCGAACGTTCCCTCGCCGGCGAGGACGACGTAGAAGCCGGACATGTCCGCCGGGTCCCAGTGTTCCTTCGCGTACGACAGGAAGGATCGGATGGCCGAGGGCAGAGCCAGCCCGAAGCCGAACTCGTTGTAGATGTCCTCGAGCATGACGACTCGAGTCGCGAGCCCGGATTCAGTCCGGCGATAGTCGGCGAGCGCCTGGGCCGCGGCGGCCAGGCTGGGCACGGTGATGACAATGTAGCGCGCCGTGTTGGTCTCTGCACGAAGTGCGGCGGACGTGTACGCGGTCATGGAACTCGGCTTGAGGCCGTGGCCGAGGGCGAACGCGGCGTAGGGGACAAACGGGGTTTCAGGCACGAAGCTGGCGCGATAGTCGCCGTTCCACTCGTCAATTCCAAGGCCCTCCAACTCGACCGGGTGGGCCGGGTCGCTGACGTTGAGAACGTGGATGTCCGGCCATTTGAAACCGGAGACGGAGACCACGGCCGAAGTGTCGCCGCGCAGGACGAGCAGGTTATCGTCGGCCTCGAAGCGCCTCTGGTACGTCAGGTCGAATGAGTCGACGTAGGCCACGCTGTAGGGCGCGCCGCTGTCCAGCACGCTGGTCACAGTGACGGTGTTCACGTTGTCCGCGAGAAGCGCCTGGCTGAACGTGCTGGTGGTCGCCCACCTTCCGAGGCCCGTCCATCTCGTTTCTCCGATCTGTGTCCCGTTCACCTTGATGAGGAGATGATGCTCGTTCGTGACGCCGGTGCTGGAGCCGCCCAGGAAACGGGCGACCAACTGCGCGTCGGCCGACGAAGCCGCGACGGCGGGCGGGCGCATCAGGTAGTTCGTCTTGAAGCCCGCCGGGCTCGCGATGAGGTAGTTCCAGAACCAGTAGTCGGACTCCGGGTCGAGATCCTGGGCGAGCATCGAGTTGGTGTTCCGTTCCGCGTGGAAGGTCTCGGTGAAGGAGCCGCCTTCGACCGCGACCGGAACGATGCCGCCGACGGACGACATGTGCACGCCGCCGGTCCAAGTCAGCCAGAACACATTGTTCGTTGTGTAGATCGTGTCCACGGTCCCGGCGTAGAAGTAGAGGCCTTCGGCGGCGGGCAGATAACTGCATGCTGTTCCTCCGCAGGACAGGGCGGCCGTGCCGTCCGTGATCGCTTCCCGAATCGTATTCTCTGGTTCGCCCACGAGGCTGGCAAGAGTTTCGGCGTCCGCG
>CAYQYB010000310.1:0-2916 GCA_964421535.1 uncultured Verrucomicrobiota bacterium
GCCCTGGCCCGGGATCGTTCGAACTTGGCGTCACCCGTATCGAACAGGGACTTGGGGAGGGTTCCATCGACCTTGATACCAAGGTTAACGCACCTGCGCCGTCCACGGGACTGGAACGAGCCGTAAAAGTACTGGCTCTTCAGCTTCCCGTCCGGTTTTCGTCTAAGCTCCAGCCCCATAAACACACCGCCTGAATGGCATTGGAAAGAATCGCAGGAAAACGAAAAGATGCCAAGGCAAATACCAAACTTTCCACCAAACTCAGGCGGGTGTTTTGCGGGATTTGCTGGGAATACTAACGAAAAGTGGCTCCGGCGACAGGGCTCGAACCTGTAACATTCTGGTTAACAGCCAGACGCTCTACCATTGAGCTACGCCGGAACCCGTTTAAACCGACCGAGACACAATATCTATCGTTTTTTGGAAGTCAAGCATGCCGAAGTAGACGCGATTTCAAAATCGCGTCTACAGGGAAAGGCCAAGCACCCGGACTAAACCGGCTGGCGGTTCTGCAGGGCGCGGGAAAGCGTTACCGGATCCGAGTAGGCGATCTCGCTCCCGGCGGGAATTCCAAAGGCAAGCCTCGACACCTTGATCTTCCGGCCCGACAGCGCGTGCTGGAGAAAAGCGGACGTTGCGTCGCTCTCGACATCCGAATTCAGCGCGAGGATCACTTCCTCCACGTTCTCGTCATCAATGCGCTTGAGAAGCGACTCGACGCGCAGGTCCTGCAATCCCTCGCCTTTCATCGGCGATAGTCTCCCCATCAGCGCGTGATAACGTCCGCGGAACTGCCCCGTTCGCTCCACCAGGAGAATGTCGCCGGGATCCTCAACCACGCAGACCGTGCGGCTGTCCCGCCGCGGGTCACGGCAGAGAGAGCATGGGTCTTCAGCCTTGAGCGTAATCCCGCCGCAGAGGGAACAGGCGCACACTTTCGCGTCGACGTCCTGCAGCGCGGAAATGAGGTCGCGAACCAGCCCCCGCGAATCGCGCGCTAGCTTGAGCGCCATTCGCTCCGCGGAACGGCGGCCAACCCCGGGCAACCGTCCGAGCGCGCTAGTCAGCTTGTCAAGTGGTTCAATCGGGTTCATGACGCCGATGCGACCGTCACAGGCCGGGAATTCCAAGACCGGCCGTCAGCTTCGACATTTCCCTGGCGGCCATGTCCTTCGCGGTCTGGATCGCTCCGTTCACGCCGGCAAGCACCGTATCCTGGAGCATGTCCACGTCCGCGGGGTCCACGAGCTTGGGATCGATGCGGATCGAGACAATGTTTCCGTCGCCGGTCGCCGTGACGGTGACCATTCCGCCGCCGCTTGAAAACTCCACCTGTTTTTGAGCAAGCTCGGCCTGCACTGTCTTAAGGCTTTCCTGCATCGCCGCCGCCTGCTTCATCATCTTCAGCATGTTCACGATTACCAGCTCCTGCTATTTGCGAACGTCCGTAACATCTCCGTTGAACATCTCCAGCGCCTTGCGCACGGTCGGATTCTTCATCCACTCCTGCTTCGTCTTCAGCGACGCCGTCACGCTGCCGGGCTGCTCGCCCGGCTGGGTCTTCGAGGCGCTCGTCTTGCCGGCCGTCTTGATATCGCCGGGCAAAGTGGACTTCGCTTCCAGCACGCAGAAATCGACGATCACCTCGCGCCGAAGCACTTCGCCGATGGTTTTTTCGACGGCCTTCCGGTTCCGCGCGAAATCGATCTTTTCCTTGTTTTCGGCAAACTCCGGGTCGAAGCCAATGCTGACCTGGTTCCCGACGATCTTCACCGGCTTCGCGTCGATCAGGTAGTTCTTCGCCAGGGCCGCCGTGTGCCCCACCCGGTCCACGATCTCGCGCCACTTGTCGCACAGCACTTTCAGCTCATCGCCGACGGGCGTCGCATCCCGCACAGCCCGGCTCTCCGCGACCACGGGCGCGCTCTTGGGCTTCGCAGGTTCCGGATACGAAACCTTCGCCGGCGGCGCGGGTGCGGCGGGCGGCGGTTCGGCGGCGGACGCCACTCCCTGCCCTGCCAGCGCGCGCTTGAGCAAATCAATCTGATTGATGATCTCGTCGATCGTGACGACTTTGGCGACACGGGATGCGCGGATCAGCGCGGTCTCAAGAAGAGTGCGACGCGACAGCGCGTAGCGCATCCGATTCTCCGTCTCGCTCAGGATATCCACCACCCGCAACAGCTTCGCGGGATCCGTCACCGCCGCGTGGTCCTTGATCGTTTCAACCTGGCCTTCTGTAAGGTCCAGGCCGACGAACGACTCGCCCGCGTACAGGCAGACCAGCACGTTCCTGAAGTGTTCAAGGAGCTCAAGGATCACACGCTGGATATCCTTGCCGCCCTCGTCCATCTCGGCAATGAGCTTGATCGCCGCAACGATGTTCCCCTTCAGCACGGCGAGAGCCAGTTCGTCCAGCGTGTGGCGGGCAACAAGGCCGAAGACAGAAAGGACATCCTCCTCCTTGATCTTCTTCCCGCGGAAGGCAATCAACTGATCGAGGGCCGACTCGGCATCCCGCAGCCCGCCCTCCGCCCCGCGCGCGATCGCCAGCATCGCGTCCTCGTCGATCTCAAGCTTCTCGGCCTCAGCGACTTCCGAGAGACGCTTGACGATGTCCTTGACGGAGATCCGCCGCAGGTCAAACCGCTGGCACCGGGAAAGAATCGTGGCCGGAACTTTCTGCGGCTCTGTCGTGGCGAACACGAACTTCACGTGCTTGGGCGGCTCTTCCAGCGTCTTGAGCAACGCGTTGAACGCCGCGGTCGAAAGCATGTGGACTTCGTCGATGATGTAGATCTTGAACGGGCCGCGCGCCGGGGCGTATCTCACGTTGTCGCGGAGATCGCGAACGTTGTCGACGCCGGTGTTCGACGCGGCGTCGATTTCGAGAACATCCAGGTTGTTGCCCGCCAT